>JAZKDY010000021.1:0-73573 GCA_040387325.1 Pseudomonadota bacterium
CTGCTGATCGACGAGATCGACAAGGCCGACATCGAATTCCCCAACGACCTGTTGCGCGAAATCGACCGCATGGAGTTTTACTGCTACGAAACCCGCGAGCTGATCAAGGCCAAGCACCGCCCGCTGGTGTTCATCACCTCGAACAACGAAAAAGAGCTGCCCGACGCCTTTTTGCGCCGCTGCTTCTTCCACTACATCAAGTTCCCCGATGCGCCCACCATGCAAAGCATTGTGGATGTGCACTTCCCCGGCATCAAGAAAGAGCTGCTCAGCGCGGCCATGAAGACATTTTTTGACGTGCGCAACCTGCCCGGCCTGAAGAAAAAGCCCTCCACCAGCGAGCTGCTGGACTGGCTGAAGCTGCTGCTGGCCGAAGACATTCCCGCCGAAGCCCTCCACACCAAGGACGACAAGATGGCAGTGCCCCCACTGGTGGGCGCCCTGCTGAAAAACGAGCAGGACACCACCCTGTTCGAAAAACTGATGTTCATGCAACGCCACAACCGCTAAGCCACACGCCAATACAACCACCATGAAAAACAACCTGTGGCTGGAAGGCCTTTCGGACGCGCTCGGTTTTGTCGGCGGTGCGCTGCTCGGCTTCTGGATAGGCCGCCTGCTGGGGCTGGACATTTTTGCGCCAGGCTACGGCAACACCAGCATGGGCGCCATCCTGCTGGTGGGCCTGGGCTCTGGCCTGGGCGTGAAGCTGGCCCGCATGTGGCGCGCCGCGCAGGCCGCCAAATCCAAAGACTCAAACGACTGAACCGCACCATGGCTTTTGTAGAACCCGTCACCTTGTCCGCCCGCGGCGTGGATCTGGTGCCCCTGTCCCTGGCGCACGAAGAAGGCTTGCGCGCCGCTGCCGCCGACGGTGCGCTGTGGACATTGCGCATCACGACAGTCCCCGAGCCCGAGCAGACCCGCAGCTACATCGACAACGCCCTGGCCATGCGTGAGGCGGGCAACCGCTTTGCCTTTGCGGTAGTGGAGAGCGCCACCGGCAAGGTGCTGGGCTGCACCAGCTACCACGACATCGTGCCCGCCCTGAAGCGGGTGGAGATCGGCTGGACCTGGTACGGCAAAAGCAGCCAGCGCAGCCATGTCAACACGACCTGCAAACTGTTGATGCTGACCCACGCGTTTGAGACGCTGGGCTGCCACGTGGTGGGCTGGCGTACGGATAACTACAACTTTGCGTCGCAGGCCGCCATTGAGCGCCTGGGCGCCAAAAAAGACGGCGTGATCCGCGGCCACGCGCTGCGCCGCGACGGCACCATACGCGACACCGTGATGTACAGCATGCGGTCTGGCGAATGGCCCGAGGCCAAGGCACAGCTGCTGTACCTGCTGGACAAGCCGCGCGCCTGACCCAAGGAGAGCATCACCATGCTGCTTGATTTTTTCTACACCCTGCGCGCGGCCAAGCTGCCGGTATCGGTCAAGGAATACCTGACGCTGATCGAGGCGCTGCAAAAAGGCGTGGTCGGCCCCAACACGGCCCAGACTGAGGATGACAGCGAGCCCAGTGGTTACAAGATCGACGACTTTTATTACCTGAGCCGCACCACGCTGGTGAAGGACGAAAAGCACTACGACAAGTTCGACCGTGCCTTTGGCGCCTATTTCAAAGGCATCGAAATGGTGGCCGACTTCACCAAAGAAGTGCCGCTGGAATGGCTGCGCAAGAACCTGGAACTCAACCTCAGCCCCGAAGAACTGGCCAAGATCCAGAAGCTGGGCTGGGACGAGCTGATGGAGACGCTCAAAAAGCGCTTTGAAGAACAGAAAGAACGCCACGAAGGCGGTAGCAAGTGGATCGGTACCGGCGGCACATCGCCCTTTGGCGCCTATGGCCAGAACCCGCAAGGCATCCGCATTGGCCAGGACAAAGGCCGCAACAAAAGTGCGGTCAAGGTCTGGGACCAGCGCAGCTACAAAGACTACGACGACACCCAGGAACTGGGCACACGCAACATCAAGGTGGCGCTGCGCCGCCTGCGCAAGTTTGCCCGCGAAGGCCATGAGGACGAGCTGGACCTGGACGAAACCATCAGCAAAACCGCAGCCAATGCCGGCTACCTGGACATCAAGATGCGGCCCGAGCGCCACAACAATGTGAAGGTGCTGCTGCTGATGGACGTGGGCGGCACCATGGACGAACACATTGCCCGCGTGGAAGAACTGTTCAGCGCCACCAAGACCGAGTTCAAGCACCTGGAGTTCTATTACTTCCACAACTGCGTGTACGACTTCATGTGGAAGAACAACCGCCGCCGCTTTGCCGAGAAGTTTGAGACCTGGGACATCATCCGCAAGTACAACAAAGACTACAAACTGATCTTTGTCGGCGACGCCACGATGAGCCCCTACGAGATTTTGCAACCCGGCGGCAGCGTGGAATACAACAACCCCGAGCCCGGCGCCGAGTGGCTGCAGCGCCTGATCCACGCCTTCCCCAAGTTCGCCTGGATCAACCCCGAGCCCCAGGGCGTATGGCAGTACCGCCAGAGCATCAGTGTGATCCAGCAGATCATGCACAACCGCATGTACCCGCTGACCCTCAAGGGGCTGGAAGAGGCGATGCGGCACCTGACAAAGTAATGTGTTTGCGGGACAGACCTTCAGCTCTGCCCCCAACTGACCAGAGGGCGGCACCCTTACAATATCGCCAGTCTCGCTGTAGTTCAATGGATAGAACGAGTGCCTCCTAAGTGCTAGATACAGGTTCGATTCCTGTCAGCGGGACCACTCAACTGAAGAAACACGCTCCACTAGCTACCGGAGTTGATGTTGTAGGTGTCAACCCAGCTTCTAGCCTCCGCCGCTGTGGCAAAACACTTGAAGTTGATGCCGTGCTCGTCAAAGACCTTGGTGAACCGCGCGACCATGAAGTCCATGCCCTCCACTTCTGGGCCCGACGCCCACGCCAGTGCACGTGGGCACTGGTTCTCCCGCAAAAATTTTACGTATCCAGCCTCGTAAGCCGCAAAGGCGTCCAAGGGCATCAGCGCACTGTTGCGCCAGTGAACAATCGCTGCATAAGGCTTTGATGCGTCCAACTTCAGGTGAATGCTGGCCCGAGCAGCCGTAAAAGCCTTGATGGTCTCAATATTGAAGGGACCGGTGGACTCGTACAACAGAATGTTGCCATCGGTCGTGAGCTTGACCTGACCATGCATCGCAAATTGCCCAACCTTGAAATCGGTTGACGCAACAGTCGTGCGCTGATCAGGGTTAGTCATTTTGCCGGCTTTGTGAGTACGATTAAGTTTACGGCATCGTGCTGGACCGTACAGGCTGGCACACCCGGTAAAGGATGGTTAAACTGACGGGCGAATCACCCAGGCCATCGTCCAACACCAGCACGCACGTACTCCAAGCGGCGGCAGAAAGACTGACATGAATCGCTACTTGCTCATCGCTGCCCATTTGCTCTGCCTTGCCGGCGCCTCCCACTCCCAAACCATCAAATGCACCGCCGCCGACGGCAAGGTCACCTACAGCAATGTCGCCTGCCCGGACACCACGCAGTCGGTCACGCCCGTTGACACCAGTGCCAACACGCTGGATGGCTCTGTGCTGCGGGAGCAGGCGCAAAGGGACAAAGCCACCGCCACACATGTAGAAGCCACGCAACGCGAGCAAGCGGCGGCTGAGGCCAGCATCCGCCAGCAGGCGCAAGCCCAGGCTGCAGCGGCTGCGCAGCAGCAGGCGCAAAGGGCCCAGAGTGACGAGGCTGCTTACGGCAACTGTGTGCGCGATGTGGAGCGCCAATCCGTCACCGAGGCCGAGCTGTTTGCGGCCTGTCGTACTGCGGGGGCCAGCCAGCGCCAGCGCAGCATGGCGGAAGCCACTGTGCGCGACTGTGTGCGCAGTGTAGAGCGCATGGGCGCCCACCCCAGGGACAAGGCGCGGCAGATTGCACTGTGCCATGGCGCGGACGTGCTGCCAGAGCCACCGGTGGTGGTGCTGCGCCCCGCCGTGCGGGCCACCGGGCAGCCACGCATCACCACCTGCAATGGCAACCAGTGCTCGGACGACTGGGGCCAGCGCTACTTCAAACAACAGGGCTCCACGCTGGTCCGTGACGATGGCAAGGTCTGCCAGCTGGCTGCAGGCAACACGCTACGTTGCCCCTGAATTTAGCTATGTTATTGATAGCGCAATAGCTATATTTCCCGGGGGCTAGAGGCTGATTTTGCTTAAGCCCCTCGCCGCAACACGCTCTTGGCAGCGGTTTGCGTGTGAGATCGCACACAACTCCATCACACTTCCGGTTCCAATGGGCTTATGCCGTGATTCCAGGCACTGCTGCGACATATTGCACAGGCCGGCCCAGGTTAAGTTTCATTGTTAGTTGACTACGGAGTTGAAGATGCTCTTCACCGGAATTCCCGGGTTGGACACCATTTTGGGTGGCGGACTGGCCCCTCACCGCGTTTACCTGATCGAAGGCGAGCCTGGCAGTGGCAAGACCACAACCGGCATGCAGTTTCTGATGGAAGGCGCACGGCGCGGCGAGCCCGTGCTGTACATCACGCTGGCCGAAAGCCAGTCCGAACTGCAGTCCGTTGCCGACTCGCATGGCTGGGACATTTCGGACGTGCATGTGCACGAGGTGCTGCCGCCCGAGACCCTGCTTGAGGTGGACGCGCAATACACGATGTTCCACCCGTCCGAGGTGGAGTTGTCCGAGATGCTGAAGCTGATCCTGGGCGCGGTGGAGCGGATCAAGCCGACCCGCGTGGTGCTCGATTCATTGTCTGAATTGCAGCTGCTGGCCGACTCGCCGCTGCGCTACCGCCGCCAGGTGCTGGCGCTCAAGCAATTTTTTGCCAAGCGCCAATGCACGGTGATGCTGCTGGACGACCGCACGTCATCGCGCGGGGACCTGCAGGTGCGCAGCATCGCCCACGGGGTGATCCAGCTCGACCATGCGGTGAACGACTATGGTGCAGAACGGCGACGCGTGCGCGTCGTCAAGTACCGCGGGCAGAAGTTTCTGGGGGGCATGCACGACTACACGCTGGTGCGCGGCGGGCTTGAAGTGCACCCGCGCCTGGTGGCGTCAGAAACCCGGACGATGTACACACTGCGTCAGCTCAGCAGCGGCTTGTCCGGGCTGGATGCGCTGCTAGGTGGCGGCCTGGAGGAAGGCACCAGCACCCTGATCGCCGGACCGCCCGGCACCGGCAAGTCTTCGCTGTCGGCGCAGTTCGTGGCGGCGGCCAATCTGCGCGGCGAAAAGGCGGCGATGTTTTTGTTCGAGGAATCGGCCAGCAACCTGCTGCACCGCGCCGACGGGCTCAAGATGGGGCTGCGCGCATCGATCGACAGCGGCCTGCTGACCATCCAGCAGGTTGACCCGGCAGAGCTGACGCCGGGACAGTTTTCGGCGGCCATTGTGGCGGCGGTGCAGCGCGGGGCCAGGGTCGTTGTCATCGACAGCTTGAACGGTTACCTGCAGGCCGTGCCGGACGAGCGCTTCATGACCACCTACCTGCACGAGATCCTGACCTATCTCAGCCAGCACCGCGTGGCGACGCTGCTGGTGGGGGTACACCAGGGCATCCTGGGCGGCACCATGTCCAGCGCGCTGGATGCCAGTTACCTGGCGGACAACGTGCTGATGCTGCGTTATTTTGAGTATGACGGCGAGGTGCGCCAGGCGGTGTCGGTGGTCAAGAAGCGCGGCAGTTTGCACGAGCGCACCATCCGTGCCTTCACCCTGTCCAGTGACGGCATCGCTGTGGGCAAAGTGCTGCGCGGCTACCGCGGCATCCTGACCGGGGTGCCGGTACCGCTGACGGACAACAACCAACCCGAGCGCCGCGCCAGTGGCCCCCCCGTGTGATGGAGCACCGTCTGTTGGTCTTTTTACCCATTGGGCGGGACGCGGCCATGACGGAACAGCTGCTCGCCGCAAATGGCATGCCGGCGACGGTGTGCCACTCGCCGGCCGACCTGGCCGCGCGGCTGGCAGAAGGCGCGGGCGCACTGCTGCTGTCTGAAGAGGCGCTGGGCTTGTGCGGGGAGCTGCTGCGCCGCTTCATTGCCGCACAAGAGGCCTGGTCCGATCTGCCCGTTCTGCTGCTGACCCGCAGTGGCATGGATTCGCGGGAAACACAGCGCGCGATGGAACACCTGGGCAATGTCACCCTGCTGGAGCGTCCGGTGCGCACCATGGCGTTGGTGAGTTTTGTCAAATCGGCCCTGCGCGCACGCGCCCGGCAATACGAGGTGCGCGCGCTGGACCAGCGCAAGGACCAGTTCCTGGCCACGCTGGCCCACGAGCTGCGCAACCCGCTCGCCCCTATCGTCAACGCCACCAGCATTTTTGGGCGGTTGCACCCGTCAGAGCGGACTACGCAGCTGGTGGACATGGTGCAGCGCCAGGTAGGCCATCTCACCCGGCTGATTGACGACCTGATGGACGTGGCCCGCATCAACAACGGCAAGATCCAGCTGCAGACCGGCCCCACCACCGCCCAGCGCATCGTGCACCACGCGATGGAGATCGCCGGCACCACCTTGCGCAGCCGCCAGCACCGTGTGGTGGTGAACGTGCCGCCCGACGGCGTGGCTTTGGTGGCGGACCATGTGCGCCTGGTGCAGAGCCTGGCCAATATTGTGGTCAACGCGGCCAAGTTCACGCCGTCGGGTGGTGACATCACCGTGACCGCCGAAGTGCGCGGCGCAGAACTGGCCTTCGCGGTCAAGGACAATGGCAACGGCCTGTCACCCAAGGCGCTGGCCACGGTCTTCGGCATGTTTGCGCAGGAGCGCGCCGTGGGTGAGCCGTCCACAGGCCTGGGCATAGGCCTGCATCTGGCCAAGACATTTGTCGAAATGCACTGTGGCCGCATCACCGCGCACAGTGATGGCCTGGGCTGTGGCAGCGAATTTGTGGTTACCGTGCCGCTACCGGTGGCCGAGGCCGCCACCCCCTTGTGCCCCGGCGCCCCCGCCCCTGCCAGCAACCTGCCGCGGTGCCGCGTACTGGTGGTAGACGACAACCACGACTCGGCCGACAGTTTTGCCGAATTGCTGGAGATCGAAGGCATCAGCGCAGCGGTGGCACACGATGGCCGTGCGGCGGTGCGCTTTGCCAGCGAGCACCGGCCAGACGCCGTGTTGATGGATATCGGCATGCCCGAGCTCAATGGCTACGACGCCGCACGTGCGATACGCGCGCACTTCCACGGTGGTGGGCCCAAGTTGATAGCCATGACTGGCTGGGGCCAGCGTGCCGACCAGGAAAGAGCCCGCCAAGCCGGGTTTGACTTCCACTTCGTCAAACCCTTGTCGGTGCAGCGATTGCTGGAATGCCTTGGAAGGCCTGGCTGAGGAAGTCGCCCTCGGCAGGAGTAGAAACAACAATTTCCTGAAAGGACACAGGCGCAAAGCCAGTCAGATCTGCGTCAATCGTGCGGCCGTTTGAACGCTATCCAGGCGGCAATAAGCGTGAACGTGATGATAATGGCCACCACAACCCAAAAACCTTGGGGGCTCTCAGCCAGCGGTACCCCGCCGACATTCATGCCCAACAGGCCGGCAATGATGTTGATGGGTAAGGCCAACACGGTGACGATGGTCAATACAAACAAGCTGCGATTGTTGGCCTCTGCAACTCGCCCTGCAATCTCTTCCTGCAGCAACTTGATGCGCTCCTGCAAGGCAGCCATGTCGCTCAAAACCACATTGAATTCTTCGGTGGACTGGCGCAGGTCTTCCACGTCTTCCTCATCCATCCAGTGGGGTGGCAGCTTCAGCAGGCGAAACAGGGCCGCGGGCTCGGGTGCCAGCAACCGTTGCAATCGCACCAGCAGACGGCGTAGCGCTCCCAGGTTGGCCCGCTTTTTCTCAAGCCGGCCGGACAGCAGTTTGTCTTCAATGTCGTCCACGCCCAACGTAGTGGTACGCACAATGCTGACCAGCACGTCACCCTGGTCGTGCATCAGGTGCACCAGCAAGTCAACCGATGAGCGCAGCGGAGCGCCCTTTTTGACCGCATCGCGCAGACGGTCGATGGAGCGCAGCGGCTGCAGCCGCGTACTGACCACCAGGCGTGGGCCAACGGACAGCCACATGGTGGAGATGTCACTGGGCTCAAACGCAAAGTCGTAGTGAACGTCATTGACCACCGCAACCAGCATGTCGTCATCCAGCTCCACGCGGGTGGACTGTGAGCCAGCCTTCAAGGATTCGTGGAACACCTCCGACAGCTGCACATTCTCTCGCAGCCATTTTTCAGTAGCGCTGTGTGCCAGGTTGAAGTGCAGCCAGATGAAGCCCACTTCTGCACCTGGCGCCAAAGCATCTCGGGCCAACCACTGGAGCGCCTGTTGGGTGTCAATGGGCTCGCCGGTCCCATTGGCGCCAAACTGAAAACCACAAATCAATCCGGCAGCATCGGCTCCGTAGTTCGTGAGGGTCGGTGTAGTCGCCGTGGGTTTCATGAGAGGTGGGCCATGTCGCGGATGTCGTGCCGCAAATCGGCGCCGCTTGCACCTCTGGAATGTAAGCTCACTAGCAACTCGATACGCCTGCGTAAAGCGTGCAGCGTCTGCAGCGTGGCCAAGCCGACTTCGTTCGTATTGCCCTTGTTTTCTGCCAGCGGTGCAAAGGACCAGACAGCGGTCTCGGGTTGACCTGGCCACATAGGGTGCAGATGCGTAGTGGCCTGGTCCAACGCGATTACAAAATCCATGCGTGGTGATCCGGATCGGAGAAACTGTGTCCAGCCTTTGCAATGCAGGCCGTTGGTCGGCATGCCCGCTGTCTTCAGCGCCAGCAACGCCCATTTTGATGGCCGGCCATCGGAGAGTGAGGGAACGCCGCTAGAGAAAACCCTGAATCGGGATTGACCGAGGTGTCTTAAACAAGCTTCCGCTAGCAGGCTCCTGCTGGCATTCTCACGTGACACAAACATGACCGTTGTTTCCGCTCGCTGCATGACCCCATACTAAACCAACTGCAACGGGGTGGGCCTTCAGACACACGGTGTGCCCGGTGCAACGGGCACCCTTCGGTGCGCAAGAAACGGCGCGTGGACCAGTGCGATGCTGAACCAGACCGCGACGCTGAAATACAGCGACATCCAGACGACTTCGCTCTGCCAGTCTTGCCACTGGTGCGAGACGACCCAACGCGAAGAAGCATCGAAAGCCCCTTGCAGCACGCTGAGGTACTTGCGCCCGCTGGCCTCATCCTCAACCCAGCGGGACCAGTACATCGGCACATCGACGGCGAACATATACCAGACATACGCCGCACCGACCATACCGCACAGCAGAAGATAGGGACGAAGGGGCTTGCTGGAGCGGGGCCAGATGGACACCAGACTGAGCACCAGCAGGGCCGCACTGACGCCCCACAGCGTTTCCTCGACGACATGGCCAATATTGGAGGTGGTGAGCACGGAATACCACGAGAACACTTCCGCAACCACAATCATCGGAACGATGGCCTGTGCCGTGGCCCGACCCAGCCTGTCGTCGGTGGCGTGTGATAGTTCACGCAGCAAAAGAGCCCACTGGGTCACAAAACACAACTCTGCAATCGTCGCCACTGTCCTGCCAACGATGACACTGGACATCCAGGAATCAACCAGGCACAGGCGCTGCACGTCATAGACCGGCAGAACAGACCGGTACGCGCAACCCAAAACGTAACCCGCCGACAGCAACAGCTGCAGGCGCCTGGATGCATAGATTTCAGCAGGAAGTCTGGCGTGGCGCCGCTTGAGCGCGGGCACCGAGAGCGACAAGCCCACTACGTTCACAGCGCTGACTGCACACAGCAAGCACCACCACAAAAAAACTTCGGTTGACATAGCCCGCAATACTGCACCTTGCATGCCAATACTGTCAACGGTATAAACAATATAAACCGTTTACAGATTACAAAAAACTGCAAGAAAAATAGACGAAAGACCCCTCAGGTCTGCCAGTGCTTCAGGTGGATGACAACAGTGTGACATTGTCGTGACAAATCTCGTTTTTAGGGCCGGCCTGCCGTCACAAAACTTTCGCATTGCGCGCACAGACTGGGCGGATGTACCTCCCCCTGAAAACACGCTTATGAAAATTTCCGTCATTGGAACGGGTTATGTCGGCCTGGTCACTGGCACCTGCCTGTCCGAAGTGGGCAACGACGTGATGTGTTTTGACACGGACGCCGACAAGGTCAGCCGCTTGCAAAATGGCGAGATACCCATTTACGAGCCCGGCCTGCAAGACATGGTGCGTCGCAATGCCAGTGCCGGGCGCTTGCATTTCACCAGCGATGTACAGGCCGCCACGCACTTTGGCACGGTGCAATTCATCGCAGTGGGTACGCCCCAGGGCGAGGACGGCAGTGCCGATGTGCACCATGTGATGGAGGCCGCACGCAACATCGGCCGTTATATGAACGACTACAAGGTGGTCGTGGACAAGAGCACAGTGCCGGTGGGTACGGCCGACGCTGTCAAGGCCGCCATCCAGCAGGAGCTGAAGGCACGCGGAGTGGAAACACCGTTCAGCGTCGTCTCCAACCCGGAATTTCTCAAGGAAGGCTCTGCCATTGACGACTTCATGCGCCCAGGTCGCATTGTGCTGGGGTATGAGGACGAACAGGCCGCGCTGAACATGCGGGCGCTGTACGCCCCGTTTCAGCGCCACCATGAGCGCATGGTGCTGATGGACATACGCAGCGCCGAGCTGACCAAATACGCGGCCAACGCCATGCTGGCCACGCGCATCAGCTTCATGAACGAGTTGGCCAACCTGGCCGAGAAGATCGGTGCCGACATCGAGAGCGTGCGCAAGGGCATTGGCAGTGATCCGCGTATCGGCTACGACTTCCTGTACGCCGGTGCAGGGTACGGCGGATCGTGCTTCCCCAAGGATGTGAAAGCACTGATCCATTCCGCAGCATATGCCGCCGACATAGACCTCAAGGTACTCAATGCCGTGGAGTCCGCCAACCAGGCGCAGAAGCACGTGTTGGGCAAGAAAGTCAAAGCGCGGTTTGGAAGCAATTTGCAAGGGCGTCACTTCGCGCTGTGGGGCCTGGCATTCAAGGCCAATACCGATGACATGCGCGAAGCCAGCAGCCTGGCCGTTATCAACGACCTGTTAGCCGCCGGTGCAACAGTCACTGCCTATGACCCAGTGGCCATGGACGCCACGCGGCGCATCTACGGCAATGAGCCACACCTGCGCTTTGCGGACTCGCAGACAGAGTGCCTGAACGGCGCAGACGCCTTGGTCATCGTTACCGAGTGGAAAGAGTTTCGCAGCCCGGACTTTGAGACCATCAAGGCCACGCTCAAACAGCCGGTGATATTTGACGGCCGCAACCTCTATGACCCGCAACTGGTGCGTGGCATGGGGTTTGAATACTTGGCCATAGGCCGTTAGCGTGGGGCAGCGACCTGCTGAGTGGTGGAGCGTGGGGGCACCCGTTTCACCAAAGTGTCACTTTGGCTGTCACAACACTGCCACACACGGCCACTAAATTCGCGCCGAGGAGCGATCAAACCATGTCAGAGTTTTTCAGGCAACTTGCGATCCAGCGCTGGGACGACCACCGCTACTACCACCACAGCCGCATCAACCAGTCATTGCATCTGGTCAGCGCCATCAGCTTTGTTGTGGCCTATGCCATGCTGTTCAAGGACCCCGCTGTGGCCGCTCTGATTGCGTGGCTGGTCTCCATGACCACCCGGCAATCGGGACACTTCTTCTTTGAGCCGCTGGGTTATGACGAGGTCAACCAGGCCTCTCAGGAGCACAAGGAGGCCATCAAGGTGGGCTATAACCTGCGTCGCAAAATTGTGTTGCTGACGATCTGGGCCGCTGCACCGCTGGTATTGATGATTGACCCCAGCTTGATGGGACTGCTGGAACCCCGCCCCGGTCTGGACGGATTTGTTCACAGCACGGGCTGGATCTGGCTGTGGATCGGTGTGGGCGGTTTGGTGTTCAGAACCCTGCACTTGTTCTTTTTAAAGGACGTGATGTCTGGACTGGTCTGGATGACCAAGATACTGACCGACCCCTTCCACGATATCTACCTGTACCACAAGGCCCCGCTGGCCCTGCTGCGCGGCGAGCTGATAGAACCGCGCAAGGGCGTGCACCAAGCTTAATGTGCGGCAACCTGCCCCACTGCGGGGCAGGCCATGGGTACTACAACTTTGCCACCAGCATTTCGCGCAAGATGCGCCGCTTGATGGATTGGTTGGTCATCGCGGCGCTGCACCACCACCAGCCGTCTTGCTGCATCTTGTATGCGGCCTGTACAAAGCGATCGGCCACCTCATCGAAGTCCGCCTCGGTGTAGTTCAAACTGAAGATGATCCTACCCGTGCCCACCCAACTCAAGGCCAAGCCTTCCTGGCGCAAATAGTGCTGAAACAACCAGTTGTAGCAGGCGGGCTGTGTGTACAAAACCGTCCAGATCGACGACAGATTGGCCACCTGCACGGGCAAACTGGCCTGCTGCAGGCGCAGGTTCAGGGCCTGGGCGCGCTGGTTCCAGGTGTCGTCCAGATGGGTGTACATGGCCTGGATGGCCGGGTTGTCCAGGCGTTGCAGAAATGCGTTCATGGCCCCCATCACGTATGGGTGCGAATTGAAGGTGCCACGGGCAAAACAGATGTCGGCCGGGGCCTCGTAGTTGAAGCGCTGCATCCAGGCGCGCTTGCCGCACACCACGCCAATGGGCAGGCCACCGCCCAAGGTCTTTCCATAGGTGACCATGTCAGCCCGCACGCCAAAATACTCCTGCGCCCCACCGGGTGCCAGGCGAAAACCCACAAACACCTCGTCAAAGATCAGTGCGATGGATTTCTCGTCGCAGATGGTGCGCAGCTCTTGCAGCCATTGCGTGTAATCCGCACGCGAAAAATCGGCCTTGCGGGAGCTGTCCACCAGGGACGAATCGCCCGGTGCCGCGGCATTGGGGTGCAATGCCTGCAGCGGGTTTACCAGAATGCAGGCAATGTCCTTGCGCTTGCGCAGCACCCGCAGTGTGGCGGTGCCCATTTCTTTCAGGGTAAACGTATCGCGTTCAGTGGCGGGGTTACCGATGCCGGGTTGCACGTCGCCCCACCAGCCATGGTAGGAACCGCAGAAGCGCACGATCTTGTCGCGGCCGCTGTGGTAGCGGGCCAGGCGCACGGCCTGCATCACCGCCTCAGTGCCGGACATGTGGAACGACACCTCGTCCATGCCGGATATACGCTTGAGGCGTGCCACGTTGTCGGCCACCACAGGGTGGTAGGAGCCCAGCACCGGTCCGAGGGCAGCCACGGACTCAGCGCCCTGGGCGATGCATTCCTTGTAAAAGTCGTTGCCAAACAGGTTCACGCCATAGGAGCCGGTCAGGTCATAGAAGTGGTTCCCGTCCAGATCGGTGATGCTTACCCCACTGGTGGCCTGCACAAACGATGCCATCTTCAAGCCACGTTCAGCCAGGTTTCTGAACTGGAACGGTATCCGGTATGCGCTGACAAATTGCAAGTCCGACAGGCCGCTGGCCACATCCGCGCTTTCCTTCAGGCTCTTCGGGAAGCGGGACCTTATTTCAACCACCAATGCCTCAAAGGCCAGTCGTCGCTGGGCCACCACGTCGGGTGGTGCCCCATCCACGCCAAAGACCTGGTCCTCGCTGTAGCGGTAGTTGGGCAACAGCGCAGCCACGCGACGTGCCATGCGCGGGTGGCCCGCCAGCGAGCGGTGCTTGGCCAGCGACAGTTCCGCGCGCTGCTGAACGCGCCGCAGACCCAGCACAAACGCGGTGGTGCTGACACCGTACAGCAACAGAGCATTCAAACCAATCATTTCATTCACGGGGCACACCTTTTTTCATGACAAACACACTGCGAGATTCCACGACATGAGCCTGCGCCAACAGATCCACGCCCTCCTCAACCAGGAGGACCTGAACTTCCTGCTCACCAACCGCCTGCCGCGCCGCTGGTTGACCCAGTTCATGGGTTGGTTCAGCAAGATCGAACAACCCTGGGTTCGGGACCTGTCGATTGCGATCTGGAAATACTTTTCGGCGCTGGACTTGAGCGAAGCCAGCAAGAGTCGCTTCACCAGCATGCACGACTGCTTTACGCGCGAGCTGAAACCCGGCCTGCGCCCGGTAGCGATGGACCCCACCGTGATGAGCAGCCCGGTGGACGCCATCGTCGGCGCCCATGGGCCGATTGAGGGCACGCGCGTGTTTCAGGCCAAGGGATTTCCATACACGCTGCAAGACCTGCTGGGAGAAGAAGAGGACATCGCCGACTGGGTGGACGGCAGCTTCGTCACACTGCGCCTCACCTCCAGCATGTACCACCGCTTCCACGCGCCATTCGACTGCACGGTGGAACGCGTGCGTTACTTCTCGGGCGACACCTGGAACGTCAACCCGATTGCACTTCGGCGTGTGGAGAAGCTGTTTTGCAAGAACGAGCGTGCCTTCATCCGCACGCGGCTGGGTGGCGATGGTCCTTGTGCCGGGCAACTTGTGGCCCTGGTGCCGGTGGCCGCAATTCTGGTGGCCAGCATCCGGTTGCACTTTCTGGATGTATTGCTCCATCTGCGCTACAGCGGGCCCAAGACCATGGCTTGCAATGCGCCGTTCACCAAAGGGCAGGAGATGGGTTGGTTTCAGCACGGCTCCACCGTCATCATGTTGGCGCCCAAGGGATTTGACTTGTGCGACGGTCTGGCCGATGGCGACCACGTGCGCATGGGTCAAGCCCTCATGCGCTGGAAGGGCTGAGCGGCGTTGCTGCGGCCTGGGGCCGCGCCGGGCCAAATTGGCGGCCATGGCGCTCCAGCACGCCGGACAGTGTTTCCACAAAACCGTCGTACACAGCATCCCATGCCAGGTGGGCGACGCTGGCCGGTGCCGCCTGGCGCAGTTGTTGCTGCTGCGCTGCGTCGACCGCAAGCGCCACGGCGGCATCCACAAAGTCCAGCTCCTCGGTGCCGTGCACCAGCACGCCGTTGCGCCCGGTCACGATCAACTCCTTGGCGGCCGCGTGCGCGTAGGACAGCACCGCCAAGCCACTGGCCAGTGCCTCGGGCACTACATTGCCAAAGGTCTCGGTCAGGCTGGGGAATACAAATATATCGCCAGAGGCGTAGTGTCGCGCCAGGTCTTCACCTTTGCGCACACCGGCAAAGATGGCCTGAGGGCAGGACTCCTCAGCCTGCTTGCGCAGCGGGCCATCACCCACAAACACCATGGTCGCCGTAGGCACCCGCGCCTGGATGGCGCGGAAGGCGGCTAAAACCAACGCGATGTTTTTCTCTTTGGCCAAGCGGCCCACATGCAGCACGACCAGGGTGTCGGCTGCCACGCCCCAGCTCTGGCGCAGCGCCACGGACCGCTTTTCGGGGCTGAACTGTTCAATGGCCACACCTCGGGACATCAGCCCCACGTTGTGGTAACCCCGGGCTTCCAGCTCGGACACCATGGTGCGGGTGGGCACCAGCGTGGCCTGGGTGCGATTGTGCAACTTGCGCAAATAGCCTTCGATCGTCTTCTTGAGCAGGCCAATGCCGTAATGCTGCGAATAGCTATGGAAGTTGGTGTGAAAGGAACTGGTGACCGGCAAGTGCAGCGCGCGCGCCGCCGCCACGGCAGACCAACCCAACGGGCCTTCGGTGACCACATGCACGATGTCCGGGCGCTTTTCGCTCCACAACTTCACCAGGCGGTTTTTGGACGGCAGGCCAAAGCGCAACTCGCCATACGCCGGCACAGGAATGCCCCGGGACAGTACTTCGTCCAGACCCGTGCGGCCAGCAGACTGATCCTCATTGACCTGGCGGGGCCTCACCACCTGCACCGCATGGCCGCGCGCCAGCAGGCCGTCCACGATGCGCCCCAGCGTCATGGCAACGCCATTGACTTCGGGAGGAAATGTCTCCGTTACCACGGCAATGCGCAGGCTGGGCGGGCGGGCGGCGAAGGACTCTATCAATAGTTCGTTCGGAGGGTTCACGCACCAGAGACTACCGACCCGGCATAACAGTTTGATGATGTTTTGTTGACAGTTTTACGACGGTGCAAACCATCGGCTGTGTCAGTGGGGACGGGCGCTAGGCCCAAGCAAGACCTTGTTCCTGCTGGCCACTACCACCGCCATGCAACCCGCCACCAGCAGCCCAAAACTCCAGATAAGGCTGTGAAGTGACAACTGCAGCGCCGTCGCCACGGCGTAGACCGCCAGCATCACCAGCATGCCTGCGTTTTCGTTGAAGCCTTGTACGGCAATCGAACGCCCTGCGGTCAGCAGCGTGCAACCGCGGTACTGCAACAAGGCGTTCATGGGTACAATGAAGAAGCCTGCCAGCGTGCCCAGCAGTACCAGCAGCAGCACCGCCATCTCAATGGATTGCACCGCGAGCATCGCCGGGAACAACAGGCCCATCACTATGCCCAAAGGCAGCACATGGATCGCCTGGTGCAGCGCGACAAAACGACTGGCCAGGGCGGCACCAGCGATAGCACCAACGGCCGTAACGCCCTGCAAATAGGCGCCCTGCGCCAACGTCAGCCCCAGGACTTCATTGGCCCATCGCAGCACGATCAGCTGCAAGGTGGCGCCCACGCCCCACAGCAGCGTGGTGACCGACATGGAGATGCCACCCAGCGGATCACGCCACAGCACCGCATTTTCCTGGAAGAAACGCCGCACGATACGCACCGGGTGGAAGGAGTGGTGGGGGTAGCGCTTGCCACTGTCGCCGACACCAAAACTCAGCGCCAGCGCCAGTACATTCAGTGCCAACAGGCACAACATGCCAGCCACAAGTTCAGTGGGAGTGCCGCCAAAATGCGAGTGTTGCGTAGGCAGGTCTATGTGTGGCATGAAGGGACTAATCAGAACGCCGCCCAGGACTGTCCCGAAAATGACGGCACACACCGTGGCGCTTTCAAAGAAGCCGTTGGCGCGCACCAGATCTTTGGCGGGCAAGAGTTCTGTGATCAGCCCGTATTTCGCCGGAGCGTAGATTGCGGCGCCAAGTCCACCGAAAAGCAATGCCAGTATCGGGTCGACACCATAGAGCAACAAGAGCACGGATCCCACTTTCACGGCGTTGGCCAGCAGCATGACCCGGCCCTTGGGAATCGCGTCGGCCAGCGGCCCGACAAACGGCGCCAGAAACACATAGAAGACTGTAAAGCCGATCTTGAGCATGGGCGTTACCCAATCTGCTGAGGCCAGCTCAATGACCCGGGCAATGGCGATGATGAGAAATGCGTTGTCTGCGATGGTCGAGATGAACTGCACGATCAGGAGGAGATAGAAAGTGCGATGCATGGGCAAACTGGCTCCCAACTGGGTCTGAAAGGGCCTCGTCACCGAGGATCGGCGCGATGCTATCGGGCCGACAAGTCAATTCCGTGAATTGCCAGGCAACCGCGTCTGCAGGTCCAACGCATGGCGGACACGTGCGCACAACTCTTCGGGTGTTCGCGAAATGACCTCCTCTGGCACCTGGAATTTCCTGGTCAGCCGCGTGTAGTCTTCAAAGCCGTATGACACCATGAATGCATGCATGCCAGCGGCCATGGCAGATTTGAAGTCCTTGTGCTCATCACCGCAGACGAAGGATCGCGCCGGATTGATGCCGAAGCGGCTTCGGGCTGCTTTGAACGCCCCTGTTTTCTCCTGCCCCAGCGGGACGTGGGTCATGAAATCCAGGGCATCCAGGTCAATGCCATGCCGGGCCAACAATTTTCGAAGCGTCTGCTCGGGTTCGTGGGTAATGTTTCGGGTGACCAGCCCAACCCGGATGCCAGGTTCCGCAACAAGGGTATGGATAAGGTCTGCGACGCCTGGGTACAGCTTCGCTTGGTCGCGGTACACATCGGTTAACGTCGACAAGAGTTTCTTGCGACTCTGCGTGCCGAGTTGCTTCTTCAGATTGGAGGGGAACTCTTTGATCCCGCCCAGATACTTGAACAAATGGTGTCTTTTCTGAAACCGCTCCAGATCACCCAACGCCATACCATGGGTTGAAAATGTCTGGTCGATAGCGTTGAATGCATCGATGATCGTGCCATCTGCATCCAGGATGATCAATCGGTCGTTGCTGCTGAACATGGTCCTGAAGCCCCAAGAAAAACACCCACCGGTGATGGTGGGTGTTGTGGGGCCCGTTGTTATCAGAAGTTGTAGCGGATGCCGAAGCCCAGTGCAGTGGGGTTGTCACCGGCCTTGACCACTGCCGGGAAGTTGTCAGCCGCGGCAAACGAGCCCTTGGCATTCTTCTTGTTGTTGATTTGTGCGTAGTAGCTGTACAAGGTAAACGCCTTGTCCAGGGCGTAGTCGACTTCAATCGCGCTGGCGGTCAGATCATCCGCCGCGTTGCCAAATGACTCACCGGACGCGCCATAGCTGGCTTTCAGGGTGGTCTTGCCCATGGTGTACGCCGTGGACAACAACCAGTTGTTGGTCTTGCGGTTGCTGGCACCCGGCGCGGTGTTGTCGATGGTGCTGAAGGCAGCGCCGACCGACCACATGCCCAGCTTCATGCCCACGGTGGCCTTGCTGGCTTGCAGCGATGCGCCACCCACGGTGATGGTTGGTGCAATCGCGTTCTCTTGCGACTGGTAGGCATACCCCACGTTGAACATGCCGTTGTTGTATTCGATGGACGCGCCGACCATGGGCTTGCTGTAAGCCGGTGCAGTAGCGGTGGTCACGGTGGATGCTTCGTCCGGAGAATAGGCAAACTTCACCACCACGTCGCTGAACTTGGGGCTGGTGTACAGCAACACATTGGTCTTGCGAGTGTGAACGTTGTCAAACGCGGAAGCTGCACCCGTGTTGGACGCCGACTTGGAAGCCTTGCCGTGGATGATCAACTCGTGCAGGTCACCTTCACCCCACAAACCGTGTGCGGTGCCTTCGAGTGACTTCAGCGGCATGTCGTGTGTGCCGATGATGAGTTGCCCCAGGGAAACGCTCCGGATGCCGACAAAGCTGTTGCGGCTGGCGAGTGTCTTGCTTTGGGTGGTGTCGTCGGGCGCAACGCCGGTTTCGACCTGGAAGATGCCGCTGAGTTCGGTATCAAACTTCTTCTCACCCCGGATGCCCAGGCGGGAAGAGAAGTTCTGGATAGCGGTGCGGTTGGTAGAGCCATTGCTGTTGGACTCCAGCGCCAGGTCAACGCGGCCATACCAGGTGAATTCGGGTGCGGATTGCGCAAAGGATGCGCCGGTTGCAACCAGTGCAGCGACGGAGATGAGGCTCTTGGAAAAGAGGGATTGCATAGAGAAAAACTTTCGTCAGGGTTGGTGAGCCGGCGGCATGCTGTATGTCGCGCAGCCGGGCAAACACAAGATTAGGTTTTGAATGTTTCACCGCTTTGACAAAGCCAGTTCCTGTCGTGCAGCTGCCACGTCACCAAACCGTCACAGGGGTTTCATGCAGGGCCGGTAAAAAGTCCGCTCGACCATCCACTTTGGACCTACACCATGGCAAAAGACTTCTCGCACATGGAGGACAGCAACCGCTCCTCCAACCCCAGCATCCACGACATCTCCCAGCCCTCGCGCCGCACCGTGCTGCGCGGCAGCCTGGGCGCACTGGCCGGCAATTTCTTCGCACCCTTGGGCGCAGTGGCGGGCGCCGCAGCGCTGACGGCGTGCGCCACCAGCAGCGAGACGCAAACGTCACTGCTGGGCTTTAAAAGTGTTGGCATTTCTACCGCCGATGTGGTGCTAGTGCCCGAGGGGTACAGCGTGCAGGTGATTGCGCCCTGGGGTGACCCGGTGGGCCTGTCGGGCGAAGACCATGCATTCAAGGCGGACGCCAGCAACACCGCCGCGCAGCAGGAAACCCAGTTCGGCATGCACCACGACGGCATGCATTATTTTGCACAGGACGGTTCCAGGAACGGCCTGTTGGCCATCAACCATGAATACACCGACGAAGGCCTGTTGTTTCCCGATGGCATGGCCAACTGGACGGCCGACAAGGTGCGCAAGGCGCAGGCCGCACACGGCGTTTCCATTTGTGAAGTGGAGAACAACGGTGGCCAATGGCAGGTGGTGAAGCCCTCCCCCTGGGCGCGCCGCATCACCGCCAACACCCGCACCCAGGTGTCAGGCCCGGCTGCTGGCCACGCACTGATGCAAACCGCCGCCGACCCCAAAGGCACCACCGTGCTGGGCACGCTGAACAACTGCGCCAGCGGCATCACGCCTTGGGGCACCTACCTGACGGCGGAAGAAAACTTCATCAACTACTTCAGCGGTGGCGACACCCTGAGCGCACACGAAAAACGCTGGGGCCTGAAGAAAGGTGCTACCGGCGGCGGCTACCGCTGGCATGAACATGACGCACGTTTTGACGCCACCAAAAACCCCAATGAACCCAACCGCTTTGGCTGGGTTGTGGAGATTGACCCCTACAACCCCAGCTCCACCCCCATCAAGCGCAGCGCACTGGGCCGCGCGGCCCACGAAGGCGCCACGACTGCGGTGACACCCGATGGCCGCGCCGTGGTCTACATGGGTGAAGACGCACGTTTTGAATACATCTACAAATTTGTCAGCCGCGACACCATCAAGCACGGTGGTTTTGCGGCCAATGCCACACTGCTGGACCATGGCACGCTGTACGTCGCCAAGTTTGCTGAAGACGGCACGGGCCAGTGGCTGCCACTGACCCACGGCCAGGGTCCGCTGACCGCGGCCAACGGTTTTGCCGACCAGGGTGAGCTGGTCATCAAGACCCGCCAGGCCAGTGACCTGCTGGGCGGCACCAAGATGGACCGCCCCGAGTGGATTTCCGTGGCGCAGGATGGATGGGTGTACTGCACACTGACCAACAACAGCAACCGCGGCACCGACAAACAACCCGGTACAACACGGGCGAATCCGCGCGCCAACAACACCATGGGCAACATCATCCGCTGGAAGGAAACCGGCGACTTTGCCGGCACCACTTTCGCGTGGAACCACTTTGTGCTGGCGGGCGACCCCAGTCTGGAGCGTGCCGATGCCAAGGGAAATATCAAGGGTGACATGTTTGCCTGCCCGGACGGCCTGTGGACCGACAGCCGCGGCGTGTTGTGGATCCAGTGTGATATGTCCACATCCAACATGGGCAAGGGCGACCTGAAGAACCTGGGCAACAACGCCATGCTGGCCGCCGACACCCGCACCGGTGAGATACGTCGCTTTCTGGTGGGCCCATCGGGCGCCGAGATCACCGGTGCAGCGGCCACGCCGGACGGCCGCACCATGTTCATCAACATCCAGCACCCGGGTGAAAGCCCCAGCGAGCGCAGCGACCCTGCCGCGCCAGGCGCCTTGTCCACCTGGCCCACCAAGACACCCGGCGCGCGCCCACGCTCGGCTACGGTGGTGATCCGCAAGAAGGATGGTGGTGTGATCGGGACCTGAGCGCCGCAGTTTTAACGCAACTGTCAAATTGACTGGATACAGTCGTTTGCGGAAGCGGGAAATTCTCGTCTCTCAAAAAGTCTTACGGTCCCTCACGGGTTAAACCCAGCCCCAACCGGCTGGGTTTTTTTTGTTCCACTTTTGGCGTGGTTGCTAGTCATTGGTCAGCAGCGGCACCACAAATGCAAACCACCCACCGATGAGGTAGAACGCGACGCTGACCCCGTACACCACGGCGGAGACCTTGCGGGTGCGCAGGCAGGCCTGCCGCAGCGCGGGGTCCGTGGGGCACGGCGCAGTGCGGTTGCGCCACTGCAGTATGCCGCTGGCACCCAGCATCAGGCCGGCGAACACAAACAGGCCGAGCCTGTGTTCACTGAGCCAGACCACCTGCGGGAACACGGACACCAGCGACGACAAGGCCGCGCCTGCACCCAGTGCCACCAGCAGCGCGGGTATCGCGCAGCACACCAGCGTACCAGACGTGGCGAACAGGCTGGCGATGGAAGACCAGAAGCTGCCGCGGGTCTCCGCCAGACCGTCTGCGCTCATTTGCGGCCTTTCAGCATCTCGGCCTTGATGTCGGCCACGGATTGGGTCACGGGCTCCAGCTTGACCACGTCATAACCAGCGTCCACGATCTCGGTGGAGATGGCCTTGCCGTCCAGGGTCTGGCCGTCTTTGGCCTCAACTACAACTGTCTTCTTTTTCAGGTCTACGAAAACGTCTTTGGTCGCGCCCATTTTGCCAATGCGCTTTTCTATGCCCTGCGCGCAGAACGCGCAAACCATGCCGTTGACGGTGATCTTCAGCGTATTGGCGGCGAAGGACGGGAGCGTGGTGAAGGCCAGCGCGAGGGTAAGGATGATGCTTGTCTTTTTCATGGTGTTCTCCTGATCAAAATGTGTACATAAAGTTGGCGCGAACCTGGGATGTGGTGTTGACCCCCAGTTCGACGAAATAGCGGTTGTGGATGAGGCGCAGCATGGGCGTGACCTCGGTTTTGTCCGACAGGCCCTGCATGCGCCGCACCTCCAGCACCAACCAGGGCTGCGCCTGGTCGTAGTCCACCTCGTAAAACGAGAAGCCGATACGCGCCGATGCGTAGTCGTGGTTGAGCCCATCGGCCCGGTACAGCCTGGCCGCCCCGGAGACGTAGAAGCGTGTGGTTTCGTAATCCACCTGGATGCCTGGCGATACCAACGTCTTGACCCCTGCAAAGTTATTACCCGACACCGTGCCCACACCTGCCAGCAACCAGACATTGGCTTGCGCGTCGGGCATGTTCCACCGGCTCAGCAACCGGGTGTAGACGGCCTCGTTGGCGCGGCGTGTCAGCGTCTCGTCGTCCGAACGCATGGTGAGGGTTGATACACCCACCGCATCGCGCGGGGTCATTGCATAGTTGACAAACGCCTCTTGCCAGTTGGGGCCAACGTCCCCCATAGCCATCCAACTGTCCTTAAAACCCATGGGGCCGCACAGGGCGGGTAGCGACGCCACGGTGGCCGCCACGCCCAGCACGGTATTTCGAAAACGCGGTTTCATTGCTTTCCTCTCCTAACAGCGGGCTCAATAAAAAGCCCACATGAATCAACCCGCACGCTCCAGCCAGAAACGTGCGGACGTAGTTCGGCTGTTGGATCAGGAAATTGGGGGCTTGATGGACCGGGGAAGGTCGGCGCTGGTGAATCCGTATGCGCTGTGTACGGCAAGCGCGTGTGGCGCAGGCTGGTCCGCCTGGAGGGTGGACATTTCTTGTGCAACCAGGGACATGCACAGTTGGCACGATTGGCAGGTGCGCTCGGCAGGGCTCGTTTCCTTGCCGTCCGAAGTGCCGGTGTCTGCCGGGGCCACTTGCACCATCTGCAGCATGGGGCAGTCTGCGGGCATGACTCCCGCCGCCATGTCATCCGCCATCCGCTCCACCGCCCAGCCCCGCAGGGGCAGCAAGACGATCAGCAGCAGGATGGTTAATAGGCGGGTCACAGGGATAGGATAGCGCAGCGGCTCAAAAGGTTCAAAACCCTTTAAACGCTACGCTATTAATAGCACCTAAGATCCATATGACGGGGGCTACAACCCCATTTTGCTTATGACTTTGCCGCAACAGGCGTTGCACAGGCACTCAGGTCCCCGCCGGGCTTTTGCACCGGCTCGAACGGACCTAGCTTGTCACCTAAGCCTCCGAAACTACCGACTGAGCAATTGGCGACAACATCGCACGCACCGCCGCCTAAGGCATGCGTCCCCGCTCTTGCTCCAACCGCTTGAGCACCGGCCTGATATCTCTACCAACCGCTATCTGGGGATTCGAAAATCCGTCTGTCTTTTTGGCATCCAGTTCACGTTGCTTGATTATTGGAACAGCCGCGGCAAACGCATCCTCGAACGAATAGGTTTTACGCAATTGCTCTTCGAAAATGCTTTGCCCAAAGTAGGTAAGCCTTGATTTCGCGCCACAGCCATATGAAGTGTGGCTAGCGTCGGAGGCCGTCATGATCAGCGATGTGTCAGAGGCCAACGGTGCGACCCAACCACCGGAGTAACAGGCGGAAATCGCAATGACTCGATTCTGAACACCGGCGTCGTCCAACATTTTGCGCAGCAAGGCTGGGGTCAATTCGTCCACCTCAAGCGGCCAATGTGAGGTTGCGAGTCTGAAATCTGATCCCCCATGCGAGGTCAGATAGATCACTAAAACATCCTCCTGCACATCCATCCTACGTGCAGCCGCTTCGATACTTGCCTTTAAGTTTTTGTTGGTCGCCCAAGCAATCGACGTTGTCGCGGCTGGCCGATTCACCAGTTGCACTACGTGATCCTTGGCCCCAAAACGATCTTCGAGAGTATTGGCCACCATAGTGCTCTCACGCAGAAAGACTTCTTGCGAATACGGCGCAAACACAATAGCATATACGTTGACTCTTCCTGCGAGGCGTGGCGCCAAACCGTCCAATGCCTTCGACAGCAGCGTCTGCTGGTCTTCAAATACTTCCTGAGTCAAGGTTAAAGACTCGTGGCGATTTCCTACCTGTTCAGAGTAGTCCATTCGCCACGGTCTACTGCTGAACTGCCAAGTGCCTAGTCCCTGCAAGAGCATCGCGCCAAGAACGAGGCCAAAGGCAATGTTGCTGGATCGCGTGAAACATGCAGTCACTCGCCAAACGACAACAGACGTCCATGCCCAGAACGCACCGTAGAAAATCCATCCAAACCAACTGCTGTCTGACCACCATGCAGGAAACACCCCGCGCGCGGTCAAGGCAATCAACATAGTCGCGACCAGGCCAATAGGCAGCGCAGCCACCGTCCACAACCCAAGCCATGCCGCAACCGGACCAGGATGCTTCTGAGGCGAAGAGTTTGGCACCAGAAAGGCCCAAATCAGGAAAACCAGGGACATTGTTCCGAATAAGGGATAGGCCCAAGCCGGTCGATTGAACACCGCCGTGCCGGGTATCTCCAAGCGTGCCAATAGAGTCTGCACGGCGAAGGGGAATATCACCAGCAAAAACAGTTGCACCGGACTAGGTATCGCCCGCCCTATTTCTATGCGCTTACCCACCGAGGCCTTCAGACCGGTCAAGATCCACCGAAATAGATTCAGTCGTCCGATATCTATTGGAGGCGCCAAGTCTGCAACATGCTCATTGGGTACAGGCTCCACTGGATCCGGCGGAGTGACCTCTTGTCCAGAAGTTTGGTGAGCCTGTACATCGCCCGACTCCGTCACTTCCAGAACCTCCACCATTGCGATGGGGCGTGTGCTGCCTCACGGCGCGTAAGTTCAGCTATTTCATCCCAGTACTCCTGCCTCGCCATGTCTGCTTGTTGTATGCCCTTTTGTGCATATGCGTTGCTTGTAGCGATCTGAAACTCGCCTTGTAGTTTTGTAAGCGCCTTGGCAGCGGGGCTTGACATATATTTGATGACGCTGTCGAGATCCGCCTCGTCCAATCGGGCTCCGTAGAAATTGACAAAGCTTTGCTTCCACGCGGCGATGCTTTCCGTCATGCAGGTTTTTTCCGAGTAACGGCGGAAAGCATTGATGGCCTCCGGCCATTGGGTGGATTTAGGCGATAGACCAGAGAACTTCCCTTCTCGCGCCCAGATTTTGTCAGGCGAATGGGGCCCTGCCATCGACGCATCGACACAAGACCGCCTCGCAATCTCTAGCGACTGATCGATCTGCATGAGGTCAATCAGCTTGGCTAGCTTCTCCTGTTTTGCCACGGATATTTCAGCACCCGTTGCGCACCCCAATCCTGAAAGCAGGATTAGAGATAGGAAATATTGGGGCCAGCATGTCTTCATCTTCTCCACCTTGTTTTCGTAGCTCTCGTTTCGGTAAGACTTTTAGGTCGCATTACTCCGAGTCTAGTCAACAATGTGCGCACTAAACATCACACGATTGGGTGAATTCGCTCTGCAGGCACCATCGAAGCCACAGTCCGAAGCACCGCCGATGTCGATCTACACGACCGCCATTGCACGGTGCCTCTTTATCTCGAGGGGAGGAGATATCTGCCAGGGTCGAGGAAGTGCAACGCAGAAAGAGCGCTGCGTTATAGATAGCAACACACGTATATTTCACGGGGGCTACAGCCCCATTTTGCTTAAGACTTTGCCGCTACAGGCGTTGCACAGGCACTCAGATCACCGCCGGGCTTCTGCGCCGCGCCGCCGTTGGCTGCGGCCAGCGCCTTTTGCCCGTCCACGGTCAGCCACCACGCCGAGCCGGCGTGTGGGTTGCGCACTGTCAGCGGCTCACCCATGCAGGGTGTGGTGATGGCCACACCCTTGGCCTTGGCCAGTGCGGTGATGCGGTCAAAAGGGTCGTGCCAGGTGTGCATGGCCAGATCGAAGGTGCCGTTGTGGATGGGCAGCATCCAGTTGCCACGCAGGTCCAGGTGGGCCTGCAGCGTCTGTTCGGGCTGCATGTGTACGTAAGGCCATTGCTTGTCGTAGGCGCCGGTTTCCATCAGCGTCAGGTCAAAGGGGCCGAGCTTGTCACCAATCGCTTTGAAGCCGTCGAAGTAACCGGTGTCGCCGCTGAAGAAGATGCGCAGGCCGTCCTTGCCCTTCTCGCCACCCCCGTAGATCACCCACGAGGCCCACAGGGTCTGGTTGGCATCGCGCAGGCCACGGCCGGAGAAGTGTTGTGCCGGTGTGGCTACAAACTCCACACCACCGACCTTGGTGGACTGCCACCAGTCCAGCTGCTGCACCTTGGCCGGGTCCACGCCCCAGGCGATCATGCGGTCGCCCACGCCCAGCGGTGTCAAGAAGACCTCGGTCTTGGCGGCCAGGCGACGGATGGCGTCTTCGTCCAGGTGGTCGTAATGGTCGTGCGACAGGATGATGCCCTTGATGGGCGGCAGGTCTTCAATGCTGATGGGCGGTGCGTGGAAACGCTTGGGGCCCAGCCACTGGAAGGGGGACGCGCGGTCCGAAAACACGGGGTCGGTCAGCCAAAACGCGCCATTGAGCTTGAGCAGGATAGTGGAGTGGCCCATGCGGAACACGGTGCCGTCCGGCGCGGCCAGCAGTTGGGCGCGGGTGATGGGCTGCACAGGGATGTCGCCCTCGGGCACCGTGTGTTTGGGCTTGTCAAAGGCAAAGCGCCAGGCCAGGCGCAGTGATTTGAAGAAGTTGCCCATGTCTTCGGGCTGGGGCGCCACATTGCGGTATTTGCCGGCCTGGGCCTGCGGCGATGTGGTCTGGGGGGTGGTGGGCGATGGCTCGATCAGCGCGCAGGATGACATGGCGAATACTCCGGTCAAAAGAACAGCGAGGGTGCGGACTAGTTGTTTCATAGATGGGGTGGAATCCAGAAGTTGCACTGCACAGTGTAGTTTTAATATTTATAAAAGTAAACCCATCGGTGTAAAATATTTGCATGCCCCCCACGCCAGCCCCCGCAACACCCCCCAAAGACCGCCTGACGGACCGTAAACGCCTGGCCATCGTCCAGGCCGCGATTGACGAGTTCCGCACCCAGGGCTTTGGCGCCACCAGCATGGACCGCATTGCCGCCACAGCAGGTGTGTCCAAACGCACGGTTTACAACCACTTCCCCAGTAAAGAGGCGCTGTTTGCCGAAATATTGGTCCAGCTGTGGGACAGCAGCGCGGCCCAGGTCGATGTGGCCTACCAGCCGGATAGGCCGTTGCGGGACCAATTGCGGGAGTTGCTGTGGCAGAAGATGCGCATGTTGTGCGACGCCAGTTTTATTGACCTGGCGCGGGTGGCGATTGCCGAGACCATCCACGCCCCCGAGCGGGCGCAGGAGATGGTGGCCCGCCTGGGCGCCCGTGAAGAAGGCGTGACCGTGTGGCTGCGCGCCGCGGCGGCGGATGGCAAGCTCAAGCTTCCCGACCCCGTGTTTGCCGCAAACCAGTTGCACGGCCTGGTGAAGGGTTTTGCGTTCTGGCCCCAGGTCACCATGGGCCAACCCACGCTGCCGCCCGCCAGCCAGCAGCAGGTGGTGGAATCCGCGGTGGACATGTTCCTGGCCCGCTACGCCTGAGCGGTATGCAACCGATGGGTCCAGTTGCGCAAAACAGACGTTGCTACGGCCGGTTCCGCACAAAATTCAGACCACTGGTATTGAAGTTCTCCGGATTTTGGTGATTTGCACATACCAAAAAAGCAACAACCGGGAAAACACCGTAGACATTTGGAAAAATTGGTAGCATAGTGGCATTCATATTAGTTAATTGGTATTCGAGTAGCAAATACCGCCGATTAATTGGTATCGCCCTATACACGATTAAACCCAACCACCCTAAAAGGACATCATGAAGCTAACTCCTACCCCCATAGCCTCGGCGGTCGCAGTAGTTCTCATGGGCGCCATGGCCACCGGCCACGCCCAGCAGACTGCAGCCCCACAAGAAATCAGTGCCGTCACCGTCACTGGTATCCGTGCGTCGCTGCAATCGGCAGTCAACGTCAAGCGCAACGCCACCTCCATCGTGGATGCGGTTTCTGCAGAAGACGTGGGCAAGCTGCCGGATACCGATGCGGGTGAGGCGCTGGGCCGCATTCCCGGTGTGTCCGTGGGCCGTGCTTTTGGCCAGGGCGCTTCTGTTTCGGTGCGCGGCTCTGACCCACAGATGACCTACACCACGCTGAACGGCCAAACCGTTGCATCGACCGGCTGGTATGACCAGCAGGCCATCGACCGTTCGTTCAACTATTCTTTGCTGCCATCCGAGTTGATCGGCGGGATGGAGGTCTACAAGTCGACCCAGGCTGACATCACCGAAGGTGGTATTGGCGGCACCGTGGTCGTCAAGACACGCAAGCCCCTGGACATGCCTTCGGGTACTGCGTATGTCAGCGGCAAGCTGAGCAAAGGCACCGTCAGCACCGAGCTGCACAAGGATCTGTCGGGTCTGTTCAGCTGGAAGAACGACGAAAAGACCTTTGGCGTGCTGGTAGCCGCTGCGGTTGAAAATGGTGAATACATCCGCCGTGGCGTGGAAGCCGATGGCCGCTGGTCTGCAGACGTGGGCCCCACGACATTTGTGCAAGACCGCAAGCGCCAGGCCGTCAACGTCAACCTGCAGGCCAAACCCAGCAAGTCGCTGGAACTGGGCCTGAATATGATGAAGCTGCAACTGGATGCCAACAATTCCAATTCCACCCACTACATCTTCCAGGGCAACACCGCCCCCAGTTGCACACAGGTCAGCGCAGCGGGTCTGTGCACACTGAGCAACACCACAACCGGCAACTCCAACGACGCGTTCTACCAGACCTGGGCCCGTGCAGCCAAGATGACATCCGACAGCGCGGCATTGAATGCTGCGTACAAGGGTGAAGGCTACAAGGTCGAAGGCGTGATCGGAACCACCAAGGCGGACGGCGGTACCTCGCTGACCACCAACTACGGTTACTACGGCGGCGCACTGCCCAAGTGGACCGGCAGCATCAACGCACAGGGCAAGGAAGTTGCCATCGCTCCGGCTTCCAGCCAGGCGATCACCATGGCCAACCTGCCTGCGAACGCCAGCCCCGAGACATGGGCTTCCACACGTGGACCCAACACCGACAAGGAAAACTTTGCGCAAGCCGATGTGACCCTCGACGTGGACTGGGGTGCGCTGACGGCCTTCAAGACCGGCGTGCGTTCTTCCAAGCACACCTTCACCAAGAATACAGACCGCGCATTGTTCGGCACCGTGACAGCGGTACCAACATCCAGCCTGTACAGCGGCACCGTTGCCATGGGTACCAATGGCTGGGATTCTCCCAAGCCAAACATCGATGCCATGTTGAACAACACAACCCGCAACATCACAGGTTTTGTGAATGAGCGCGGTGGCTACGGTGAGATCAACGAAAACAATACAGCCGCCTACGGTATGTTTGACTTCGAAAAAGGCCCATTGCGCGGCAATTTTGGTCTGCGTTACATCAGCACCGACGTGACGAGTGAGGGCTACAAGCTGGACGGCTCGCCAGTTGCCGCCGGCGACATTGGCCAGAACGCCGGTTGGAGCACTGCCAAGGTCACACAAAGCGCCACCTACAACGATGTGTTGCCAAGCCTGAATGCGGTGTTCAGCCTGGACAAGAACACCAACCTGCGTTTTGCAGCGGCCCAGGCCATCACACGGCCCAACTTTGACAACATGTTCCTGGCAACCCAGGCAGGTTTCAACGACACCGTGAAGAACAACGAGTCGGTGACCTTGGGCAGCGCGAGCCTGAAGCCCATGAAATCGACCCAGTTCGACTTCGGTGTTGAGTACTACTACGGCAAGGGCAACCTGGTTGCGGCAAACTACTTCCACAAGAGCATCGAAAACTTCATCACGTCCACCACGACACCCAACCAGAAAATCGGTGCCATCAGCCCCGACACTGGCCTGGACAACTGGACCGTGAACCAGTACATCAATGCAGGTGGCGGCAAGATCAACGGTATTGAGCTGCAAATCAACCACGGCTTTGACAATGGTTTTGGTGTGGTTGCCAACTACACCTTCGCGGACGCAACGGCACCCTCTGCAAGCTACACCGACAAGCTGAACATCTTCACGATGTCGTCCAAGCACAATGCCAACCTGGTTGGCTACTGGGAAGACAAGACCTACTCGGCACGCCTGGCATACAACTGGCGCTCGGAGTACATGCTGCGTGAAACCGGCTACTACGGCAACCGTTTCCACGATGCCTACGGCACGCTGGACCTGAGCCTGGGATGGAACATCTCCGACAAGTTGAAGCTGGCATTTGAAGCCACCAACCTATTGAAGGCCAACGACATCCAGTACGGTGCAGCCAGCGCTGCGAACGCCACACGTGCCTCACTGGCCGATGGTTACCCAGCCTGGTCTTTCATGGGCGAAAGCACCTACAAGATCAGCCTGAGCGCCAAGTTCTGATAGTGTGAACCTGCAAAAAAGCCCGGCTTGCGCCGGGCTTTTTTTTAACTAAAAGTCGTAAAAAGAATTGACGGTCAGGCGACCGGCGCGCGGATTGGCGCTGAGGCCCAGGCTTGGGTTGACACACGCAGAATGCAGCAGACTGCCACGGTAGACAACCATGCGGTTGAACTTGGCGGGGATCATGCCCAACAGCGTGAACTGTGCATCGGAGCTGTCGAAGTAAAGTTGTGCCGGGCGTTTGGCATTGATCTCGGCGTAGTAGGTGTCCAGGTAGTGTTCACGTGTGTCTTCGGTGATCTGCTGCAGGCCGGTTGCGTTGTGCCGGTAGAAACCGGTGCCGCCGTGGCGGCCATCACAGAGGTACAACAGGATGGCCATGTGGTTGGGTGTGCTGGCGTCAAAGTGCGGTGTGCGCTGCAAGGGCCCCAGCTCTGACGGGGGCATGGTGGTCAGCGAGAACGCACACATGCTTTTGCGCATGGGTAGTTCTTCTGGCACACCAAAATTGGTCTGGATGAGCGGGACCAATAGTTCGGCAATGCTCTGGGAGTAATCAGCAGGTGCCTCGGCCCGGATGCCGGGGTAGCCTTTTTTGCTCTCCAGATTGGGGTAAGGGGCGAAGCTGCAGCGGGTGGCCAGCTCCAGCATGTGGTGGGGGTCGACCAGGAAATCGTCCATGATGATGGCCTGGTGCTCCCCGATCGTCACCGACTGGATGTCGGGCGGCATGCGTATTGCAAATGGGTCTTCCATAGCCTTGGATCTTAAGGGTTGTGGATGCAGTTAGAAAGTTGGAAAAGCATGAAAGTAAAGAACATAGCCATCATTGGCGGCGGCACGGCAGGTTGGCTTGCCGCCAACCACCTCGCAGTGGAACTGCGGGCCGAACCGGACATACGGATCACGGTAATTGAGTCACCGGACATCGGCATCATCGGTGTGGGTGAAGGCACTGTTCCGCATCTCAAGAAGTCACTGATGAAGTTTGGCATCAACGAGGCCGATCTGCTGGCCCAGTGCGACACCACCTTCAAGAACGGCATCAAGTTTGTGGACTGGATGGCACCATCGGCCAGCAACCCGGGTAATGCCTATTACCACCCCTTTGCATCGCCCTACCCGGGCGGTGTTGACGCGACGGCTTTGTACCTCAACAACCCCGACCGGATGGCGTTCTCGGATGTGGCGGATGCACCTGCCCTGTCTGACGCGATGCGCGCGCCCAAACGCGTATCGTCCGCGCCGTTTGAAGGGGTGGTCAACTACGCCTACCACTTCAATGCGGTCAAGTTTGGGCAACTGCTGGCCAACAACGCGAGGGACAAGTTGAACGTGTTGCACAAGTCCGCAACCATTGTGGATGCCCGGTTGAATGCCGATGGTGAGGTGGACTACCTGGTCACCAAAGACGGCGAGCATCTGGCATTTGACTTTTATGTGGACTGCTCCGGGTTTCACGCACTCATTCTGGGCAAGACCCTTCAGGTTCCCTTCGTCGACAAGTCGTCCCAGTTGCTGACCGACACGGCCATCGCGGTACAGATTCCCACCGAAGTTCGCGGTGAAATCCCGCCCTACACCCTGGCCAAGGCACACAGCTGCGGATGGTTGTGGGACATTCCACTCACCAACCGCAGGGGTGTGGGCTTCGTCTACTCCAGTGCCCATATGGACGAATCCGCCGCCGTGCAGGGGCTGGCCAAACACCTGCAATGTGATGCAGAGACGCTGAACCCGCGCAAGATCCCCATGCGTATGGGTTACCGTGAAAAGTTCTGGTGCAAAAACGCCGTGGCCCTGGGCCTGGCACAAGGTTTTGTGGAGCCTCTGGAGGCCACCTCCATCTTTGTGACCGACTTTTCGGCGGAGCTGTTTGCACGCAACTTTTCGGTGGACAGGGACACCATGTCCGTGGCGGCAGACTATTGCAACAAGGTGGTGTCCTACACCTGGGAACGCGTCATGGACTTTGTGCAGATGCACTATTGCATCTCGGATCGCCGCGATTCGGATTTCTGGAATGCAGTGGCGGTGGACGCCAAATGCTCCGACGTCTTGACCGAGCGGCTCACCCGTTGGCGGGCCATTCCACCCAAGAAGTCCGACTTCTTCAGCCGCTTTGACCTGTTTGATGTGGACAACTACCTGTTCGTGTTGTACGGCATGAAGTTCCAGACCCGGGCCAAACGCATGACGGACTACGAACAGGCCTACTTCCAGCGCGAGATTGAACAGGTCAAGACCGCCACGGGCGCCTTGACCAACGAACTGCACGGCCACCGCGAGTGGCTGGACATGTTTCAGGCCGCCTACGCCCGTACCGTGAAACCGTGAGACGCGGTTTGCTGTGCCGCGCCCGCATGGGTCTATAGCGCAGCCAATGGCAGGGCACGCTGGCGCTTGCCGGTGAGGGTGAAGAGCGCATTTGCCACCGCCGGCGCCAGCGGCGGCACACCGGGCTCGCCCACACCGGCCGGTGCACGGGTGCTGGGCACGATCCACGTTTCCACTACCGGGGCCTGGGCCAGTTGCACCATGGCGTAGTCGCCAAAATTGCTTTGCTGCACGGCGCCGTCCTTGATGTCGATGCGGCCGTACAGCGCGGCGGTCAGCGCGAAGATGACGGCGCTTTCCATTTGCTGGGCCACCGTGTTGGGGTTGATGACAGTGCCGCAATCCACGGCGCAGACCACGCGGTGCACACGCGGCTTGCCGTCTTGCAAGGACACCTCGGCCACCTCGGCCACGATGGAGCCAAAAGACTCGTGCAGCGCAATGCCGCGTGCCCGGCCTTCAGGCAGCGGGCTGCCCCAGCCGGCCTTGTCGGCGGCCAGGTTCAGCACGGCCAGGTAGCGCGGTGCGTCCTTCAGCAAGGCACGGCGGAAGGCCAGCGGGTCTTGTTTGGTTTCGGCCGCCAGCTCGTCCATAAAGCCTTCGGAGAAAAAGGCGTTGTGCGAATGCCCGACCGAGCGCCAAAAGCCCACCGGCACATCCATGCGCGTGGCTACGTGGGCCATGTGCTGGTCGGCAAAACCATAGGGCAGATCGAACAGGCCTTCGGCCGTGGTCTTGTCGGGCGTATCCACAGGCCCGGCCAGCGCAGGCAGGCCGCGCGCGATCCAGCGCGGGGTGATGGCATCACCGGCGGACTTGATACGCAGGCTGGTGACGGCGCCTTCTGCATCGATGGCCGCATGCAAGCTGGCCACGTGCATGGGGCGGTAGAAATCGTGGGTCGTGTCCTGCTCGCGCGACCAGCCCAACTGCACGGGTTTGCCGCTACAGGCCATGGCCACGCGTACGGCCTGGCCCACGTGGTCCACCTCCAGCCGGCGGCCAAAGCCACCGCCCAACAGCGTGGTGTGCAGGGTGACTTTGTCCTCTGCCACACCGGCCACCTTGGCGGCTATGGCACGCGCCATGTCGGGCACCTGGGTGGGTGCCCATACCTCGACCCTGCCGTCTTTGACCTGGGCCGTGCAGTTCATCGGCTCCATCGTGGCGTGGGCCAGGTAGGGGGCGCGGTAAATGGCCTCTACCACCTTGGCCGCGCCGAACTCTGCCTTGACGGTTGAGCCTACTTTATGAAAGACAAAGCCCTCTTCGGTCTTGATCACTTCCAGCAATTTGGCTTCAATGGCTTGGCTGTCCAGCGCGCCAGCCGTACGCTGCTGCCAAGTGGCGACCACGGCATCCGCGCCCTGGCGTGCATGCCAGGTGGTCTTGCCCACCACCGCAAAGCCGGCGGTCGATCCGGCAAACGATTCCAGCGGCAACACCTGCTCCACACCGGGCACGGCCAGCGCGGCCTTGGTGTCCAGGCTGCCTACGGTGCCACCCAGCATGGGCGCCATACGGGCTTGGGCGAACAGCATGCCGGGCAGGCGCACGTCCAGCCCGAACTGCGCTGTGCCATTGGTCTTGGCGGGTATGTCGTTGCGTGGGGCGGGCTTGCCGATCAGCGTCCAGTCCTTGCGGTCTTTCAGCACCACATTGGCAGGGGTGGCGCCAGCGGCACCCTTGGCAAACGTGCCGTAGTGCGCGCTTTGGCCCGAGGCGTGGGACACCACACCGTCCTTCACCCGCAGCTCGCCCACTGGCAGATTCCACTGCGCGGCGGCCGCGCCCAGCAGGCTGGCGCGTGCGGTGGCGGCTGCCAGACGCAAAGGGTTCCAGGCATCGGCCACGGTGGATGATCCGCCGGTGACGCTGATGCCCAATTCACGCGCGACCTTGCCCACCAGCCATTCACCGATCTTGACGGTGGTGGTCTTGTGGCCCTCTTCAGCATTCAGCGGGTGGAACGGCAAGCTGCCCACAAACATGGAGACATTGCCATACACGGCGTGCGGGCCGGCCTGCTCCAGGCGCACGCGGGCCAGGGGCACGTCCAGCTCTTCGGCGACCAGCATGGCCAGCGCGGTGTGCACGCCCTGCCCCATTTCGGCACGGGGCATGGCCATGACCACGCTGCCATCGGCCGCAATCTTGATCCAGCCGTTCAGCGCCACTTCGCCCTGCGTGGGCAGCATCATGTCCGCCGTGCCCAGACGCGAGCGGGCGGGCAACAGGCCCCAGCCTACGACCAGCGCGCCGGTCGCGCCCAAGGCACTCAGTATCCAGGTGCGGCGCTTCATGTTGTAGCTCCGTTGATGATGGCGATGGGAGTTGCCGTCGTGATGCCGGCTGCGCGGTGGATGGCGGCGCGCACACGCTGGTAGGTGCCGCAGCGGCAGATATTGGTCATGGCCGCGTCGATGTCGGCGTCCGTCGGCTTGGGTTTGCTCTCCAACAACGCGGCAGCGGCCATCAGCATGCCGCTCTGGCAGTAGCCACACTGGGGCACCTGCTCGGTTATCCACGCCTTCTGCAGCGCGTGGGGCATGTCGGCCGTGCCCAGGGCTTCAATCGTGCGAATGGGCTTGCCCGCCACCGCAGACACCGGGAACACGCAGGAGCGCACGGCCTCACCACCCACCTGCACGGTGCAAGCGCCACAGGCGGCGATACCGCAGCCGAACTTGGTACCGGTCATGTTCAGTGTGTCACGCAACACCCACAGCAGTGGCATGGCGGGGTCGGCATCCACCTGGACGGGTTTGCCGTTGATATTCAGTTCCATGGGTTCTCCTGTGGGGGGTTTGACTGGCGGGCCGTCCGATAATAGGTGGACCGGATTCTCTTGGGAATAGGCATTTGCCGCAGCGGGGCTTTGCCAAATTTAACGCTATTCAATTAATAGCTACAAATGCAATACCGACGAGGGCTAGCGGCCTATTTACCCTAAACGTGCCAGCCGTGCAGCGCCAATGAACTTCAATGCTGCATGCAGAGAAAGTATCGCCACGACGCCAAACCAAAGTATCGACGCTTGCTGGTGAATGTGCGCCAGTGCAACGATGCCAATAACCACGCCAAAAAAGGTGAGCAACATATAAAACTCCGTGCGCCGCGTCAGTTGGCTTGGCAAGGCCAATATGGTTTGCTCAAGAAGCAGCATCAGGCACCACAACAGTGTGCTGACCCCCAAAAGCCAGACTGCCGCTATTGGATACAGCGCTATTGCAGGAACGCACCACAATCCAAAACACAAAACCAGGGGCCATCGCTCTCTTGCCAAAACTTTTTGCGCCACATGGTTTATCTGCTGGCGGTTGCCCCCTATGCGTAGCCAGACAAAGCGTCTTCTTGCACTGACGGCAAAGGCGAAATGAATCTGCATCAACACCCCGGTCATCAAACCCATCAGCAAGAACAGGGGATTCTTGAAGAGTTGTTCTGCAGACTGCTTACCCGTTAGCAGCGTTGCACAAGCGAAGGCCATGGGCAGCAGGAAAGCGGCCGAAAAAGTGCGAAAAAACCTTGAGCCATTGCCATCTGATATGCCAAGCAAAATGCTGCCGACTGCAGTGACGCCGCGCTCCTGAAAACCGCCGTTCAATCCGGGCAAATATTTGGATAAGGAAACGGCTCGCTTCGAATAGAAGATTGGCTTGCTGGCCATTCCCACGAAGTAGATGAAGCAGCCAAGCGACACCATCGCTATGCCAATGCATGACCACAGCAGCAGCTCCATCGGTACCAAGCCAATATGCCGAAGATTGAGCGAAGCCATCACGACCAGCAACCATGTGGGGTAACGTAAATGGCCCGGTAAGAAGCCCATGAAGCTGACGACAAGAACGACGCCAAATACAGATAGCCATACTATTCCCGTCGACACGCCGTTTAACCGAAGTTGCAGAGCCGCGTTTTCCAACAGCACCAGGCCAAGAAGCGCAAACAATGACAGAGAAGCCAGAGCAAGCAGGTAACTGTTTATGAGCTGTTTACGAAAGTCTGGCAGCAAGCTATGCCGTCTGAAACTGGCCAGCTGGCGAAAGTGGGGGCCTGCAAACAGCAGAGTGAATCCGGTGGCAAAAGCGGTACCCGCCATCACAAACAATGTTGCATGGGTGGATCCGTGCTGCAGGTATCCCAGCGCCATGAGCAAAAACCCAATGGCCAGCAGACCTTTTTGTCCCGGCACTGCCTGAAAAAAGCTTTTGTACAAAACCCAGATGGAAGCTGGGATCATCTTCATGCTTGCATCGCCTTGCGGTATACCTGCTCCAAGCCAGCGGTAGCAGGCAAATCGAAGGCCTCACTGACCTGTTCAACAGGGCCCGCCCACTGCACTTTCCCGTCTCTTAATAGCCATAGCGTGTTGATGAATCCTTCCAGATCGGCCACGATGTGAGAGGAAATAACAAGAGCGCGTTGACTAACCGACACATGCCTGGTCAGTTGCTGCAGAAACAGCGAGCGTGCAATAGGGTCCAGGCTGGCGACGGGTTCGTCCAAGACGATGAGCTCTGGTGATATGGACAGCGCATGAACGATGGACAGTTTTTGCTTTTGCCCCCCAGACAATTGGTTGATTTTTTTGCTGTTCTCAATACCCCAACTGGCCAGCAGTTGTTCTGTCAGCGCATGGTCCCATTGCGGGTAAAAGGAACTGTAGAGGCCTACAGAGTCCTTGACTGACATGTTCTCGGGGAAATCGTCTTGCTGGGGTACATACGCAATCTTCTGTTTTTCTGCAGCGGATAACTTGTCCACCGCAATACCCCATAGATTCACTGTGCCCGATGTGCATTCGCAGAAACCGAGCATGGTTTCCATCAACGTCGTTTTACCGGAACCGTTGTGTCCCAGAATGCCAATCACTTGCCCTGGATAAACTTTCAAACTCACATTATTCAAAATCACGTGCTGTGCCTTTCGCACACACAGGTTTTCAATGTTTACGGTCGGTTGAAGTTCGTTATTCATGCGCCATCCACTCGGGTCACTCTATATTTGATAGCGCCCCAAGCATATTCTACGGGGGCTACAGGCCTAAATACCCTTAGCGCCCTCTGTCTAACGCCCTTGGCCTCGCAGCGTGCGACTCAGCAGCATCACCGGTATCAGCCCCACCAACACCAGTGCCAGGCAGGGCAAGGCGGCCTCACCCAGGCGCTCGTCGCGGGCCAGCTGGTAGGCCACCACCGCCAGCGTGTCGCTGTTGAACGGCCGCAGCACCAGTGTGGCGGGCAGCTCTTTCATCACGTCCACAAACACCAGCAGGGCCGCCGCCGCCACCGAGCGGCGCAAGAGCGGCCAGTGCACGCGTGTCAGCGTCTGCACGCCAGATGCGCCCAGCATGCGGGCCGAATCGTCCAGGCTGGTGGGCAGGCGCGCATAACCGCTTTGCAGCGATTGCAGCGCAACTGCGCAAAAGCGCACCAGGTAGGCCCACACAATGCCGACCGCCGTGGCGGTGACCCAATAACCCACCTGCCAGTCTGGCGCCCGGGCCTGCAGCCAACCCACCGGTAGCAGCAAGCCCACCACGACCACGGCACCGGGTATGGCGTAACCCATGCCGGCCACCTGGGCCGCGCCGCGCACCGCCCAGTGGCCACTGCGCCGCACCTGGTAGGCCAGCGCCAGCGCCACGGCAACGGCCAGCACGGCGGTGATGCTGGCCAGGCGCACGCTGTTGACCGCCCACCCGCCAAACCGCGCCCAGGGCAGGCCCGCCCAGTCGGCCAACAGCGGGCGCAACATGAATAACACCGGCAGCACAAATCCCATCAGGATGGGGGTGGCACACAGCAGCCAGGCCCAGACTCGGCGGCGCCCCAGCAGGGGCACTGCATGGGCGTCGCTGGTGTTGGCCCGTGCGCCCTTGGTCACCGCAAACCGCATGCGGTGCTGCGCCCGGTGCTCCAGTGCCAGCAACAGGGCCACCAACACCAGCAGCATGGTGGCCAGCTGGGCCGCGGCGATGCGGTTGTCCATGGACAACCAGGCCTTGTAAATGCCCGCAGTGAAGGTCTGTATGCCGAAATAGCTGACCACGCCGAAGTCTGCCAGTGTCTCCATCAGCGCCAGTGCAATGCCTGCGGCCACCGCTGGGCGGGCCAGCGGCAGCGCCACCTCACGCACGCGCCGGCGCAGGGGCGCACCCATCAGGCGGGCGGCCTCCATCAGGTGCACGGCACGTTCGCCCAGTGCAGTGCGGGCCAGCAGGTAGACGTAGGGGTAGAGCGCGAAGGTGAAGACCCATGCCGCGCCACCTATGTTGCGCACCTCGGGGAACATGCGGCCCTCGGCACCCAGTGCCGCGCGCAATCCGCTTTGCAAGGGGCCACTGAACTGCAGGAAGTCGGTATACGCATAAGCCACCACATAGGCCGGCATGGCCAGCGGCAGCAGCAGCGCCCACTCAAACACGCGCCGGCCCGGAAACTCAAACAGCGTCACCGCCGCCGCGGTGGACAGGCCAACCACGGCCACACCCACGGTCACCATCAGGCACAGCAACACGGTAGTCCAGAGGTAGTCTGGCAACACGGTGGCCGCCATCTCGCGCAGGATGTCTGCCGCCTGGCTGGATGCCGCGCCGACCGGCAACCAGGCACCCAGCACAGCCACCACCGGCAGCAAAAGCACGGTGACCAGAACCAGCAGCAGCGCACGGGACAGGAAATTGGAGGACAAAAGGGAAGACGGCAAGGGAGGAAGCGGCTGGGCGACCCACGGGGCCAAGCAAGCCAAAGCTAAATGAGAATTGTAATCATCTAAAATCGGCCGCATGTTCCTGAATCTGACCCACCTGCAAGTCCAATACCCCGGCCGAACCCGGGCCGCCGTGCAGGATGTGTCGCTGGGCCTGCGGGCTGGCGACATTGGTGTGCTGATAGGCCCATCGGGTTGCGGCAAGACCACGCTGTTGCGCGCAGTGGCCGGGCTGGAGCCGGTCAGCGGTGGCGAGATCCAGCTGGGTGGCCACACGGTCAGCAGCGCACAAACCCATGTCCCGGCAGAAAAACGCCGTATCGGCATGGTGTTCCAGGATTACGCCTTGTTCCCCCATCTGGACGTGGGCCGCAACGTGGCCTTTGGTATCCACGACTGGCCGGCCGCGGAGCGCAAGGCCCGCGTGGCCGAAGTGCTGGAATGGGTGGGCCTGGGGGATGCGCAAAAGCGCCATCCGCATGAACTCTCCGGCGGGCAGCAACAACGTGTGGCGCTGGCCCGCGCGCTGGCACCCAAGCCGCAATTGTTATTGCTGGACGAGCCCTTCTCCAACCTGGATGTGGACCTGCGTGAACGTCTGGCGCACGAGGTGCGTGGCATATTAAAAGCCGCGGGTGCCACGGCGCTGTTCGTCACCCACGACCAACTGGAAGCTTTTGCCATTGGCGACATGATCGGTGTGATGCACGAGGGCGCGCTGCACCAGTGGGAAGACGCCTATTCGCTGTACCACCGTCCGGCCACGCGTTTTGTCGCCGAGTTCATTGGCCACGGTGTGTTTGCACCGGCCACGCTGGTGGAGGTGGATGGCCAGGTGGCGGTACAGACCGCGCTGGGTGACCTGACCGACGTGGCGGAATGCCCCCTGCCCTCGGCCTACCCGCAGGGTCAGTGTGATGTGCTGCTGCGCGCCGATGACATCGTGCACGACGACGATGCACCGGTGAAGGCCGAGATTGTGCGCAAGGCCTTTCGCGGCTCCGAGTTTTTGTACACGCTGCGCCTGGCCAGCGGCCAGACCGTGCAGGCCCATGTACCCAGCCACCACGACCACCGCCTGGGCGAATGGATCGGCATCCGCACCGAGGTCGACCACGTCGTGACCTTCACGCGCGAGGCCTAGCCCTCGAGGGCTGGAGCCTTATTTCCAGCAGTTTTCCTGCCGGCGCACATCGTTGTGCACCCAGTATTCGCTGCCACCCGCCAGTTTGACGACACCGCCCAGACCGCTCGCACTGGCTACGCTGTAGCCTGCGCCCACCGTTTTGACACAGGCCTCGTCGGCGGCGCTGCGGGTTGCCAGGCTGTTGCCACGAAAGTCGTCCGGGGTGGCCACCATTTCGAAGTAGCGGCTGCTGCCTTCGTCCACCTGCCGGCCACAGACCAGCGGGCGCGGCGTGACACAGCTTTGGGGCTTGACACACTGAAACCCGCAGGCATTCAGCTCTGCTGCAGTGCCCGGGACCACCACCACACTGCCCGCGGCGGCATCCGCGGCCAGGTCCACGCCCGACGCGCTGACCACCGTCGGCAGGTTGCGTACGGCCAGTGCATTGGCCTGCAATTGCGCAGGGATGTCGGCCAGGGTCTTTACCACCTCGCCTGTGCAAAACTGCCCTACAACCAAGGGGGATGTGCTGCTCACACAGTCGTAATAAAACCCCGTGGCCGAGCGCACCACGGGCACGTACACCAGTTGCACCGGGCGGCCATCCACCTTGGCATCCAGCTCCACCCGCAGCGTGGTGTCGGCCTGCACGGACCAGGCCTTCACCCCGCTCTTTTTGGGCACGGCAGGCAGGACCACATCACCCGGCGCGGCCACCTGCTTGTGCTTCAAGAAATGCTCCACCAGCGGCTGCATCGGCACATTGGCGCCGCCTGCGGCAAAACGCTCCAGCTGGATACGCGCCGATTCACCCCCAAGACGCGACCAGCTGAAAAATACCAGCAAGGGCAATGCCAGCGCCAACAACCATCCCCACCCCGACAATTTTTTCACGGTGTGGCTTTCAGTGGCATACCAGCCTTGGCACTGGCCTTGGTACCTGCCTGTTGGGTGCGCACATGCTCCATGACATTCACGAAGCTGTCGGTCCACAGGCGTTTGCGGTTGCGCGCCAGGTAGTCCAGCAGCGCATCGTGCGCCTGGGTGCTGACCCGCATGTGCTCGGCCCCCACACCATGGAACAGCAGGACCGCCATGGTCCTGGCGGCCGCTGCGCGCTCCACCAGCGCAATGATCTGCTCGACGGGCCAGTCCTCGATAAACACGATGGGCACGGCATACGGGTCCAGCGTGGCCATGTCGGTGATCTCGCCCAGGCCTGCGCGGTAGGCCACGAAGTGGGGCTTCAACGCCGCTACAAAATCCTGGCCGCCGGCCTTCAGGTCCAGGCACGGCGGCGTGAATGTGCGCCGCGTACGGCCGTCCAGTGCCTGCAGCCAGGTGTTGGCCGCCACCACTTGCTCCTGCAGCTGCGCAGGGACCAGGCGGTCCAGGTCGCGGTGCGGCTCGACCCAATCGCGCCCTTTGGCCGAGCAACCGTGGAAGAGGCTGTGGTTGCCCAGTTCGTGGCCCGCTGCGGCGGCTGCCCGCCATTCCCCCATGCGGCCGGGTAGCGTGGGGCTGTTGATGGGCACATAGAAGCTGGCCCTGAGTTTGCGTTTGTTGAGCGCAGGCAGCACGTGGTCCAGCTGGCTGTTGAGCCCGTCGTCATAACCCAGGCTGACGGCGGCGACCGCACCGTTGGGCCATTCGTAGGCCAAGGCTGGGCCGCACAGCCCGCATGCCATGGCGGCAACGGCGCTCCAGCGCAGTATGCGATGCAGGTTCATGGTTTCTCCACGTTGATTCTGAGTATGGTGTCGCGCAAATCCGCAGCCCAGGTGCGCCGGTCGCGCCCCTGCGCAGTCTCGGGCGTGCCGAACTGTACGACCGCCTGCACGTTGTCCGCACGCAATGTACGCCACAGCGACTGCCACAGGGTGTCGTCACCCACATAACAGGGCGCGAAACTGATCTGGCCGGACGCAGCATCGACAAACCGCAAGGCCACCGGCTGCACCGGCGCGTCCGCCGAGATGGCGGCCTGCAGCAGGTTGGCGTGGAAGGGCAAAAGTGTGGAGCCATCACCGGTCGTGCCTTCAGGGAAGATGGCCAGCACATCGCCATCGCGCAGGCACTGGGCCATCTGGTGCACCACACGCATGGCGTCACGCCGCGATTCACGGGTGATGTAGAGCGTGTCGGCCGCACCGGCCAGTGTGGAGACAATCGGCCAGCGCGCGATCTCGTCCTTGGACACAAAGCGGCAGTGGCGCGTGGCATGCATGACCACGATGTCGACCCACGAGATGTGGTTGGCCACCAGCAACATGGGGCCTGCCACCGGTGGGCTGCCTCTTACTACCAATTTAATAGCAAGACAATCAAGCATGGCGAGGGCCCACACCTGAACTCTTGCATGCCTCTGCGCTACGGACAGGCGCGGCAGCACGGTGTAGACGGTCCACACACCGCCCAGGATGTGCAACACCACCCGCAGCAGGCGCCAGACGGCACGCAGGCGGTTCATTTAGGAAGCTTGGTACGCCAGGTGGCCGCCGACAAAGGTGGCGCGCACGCGGCCCGGCAGCTCGTAACCGCCAAACGGCGTGTGCTGGCCCTGGCTGCGCAATGCGGAGCCTTCCACCGTCCACGCGGCCTGGGGATCGAACACGCAGATGTCGGCCGCGCCGCCGACCACCAGGCGCCCGGCGCTGGATGCGAACGCGCCAAAGGCAGCGCCCACTACGCCTGCGGAGCGATGGGTCACCGTGCCCAGGGCTTGCTCCAGCGGTATGCCGCTGTCTTGCGCCCATTTGAGCGCCAGGCTCAGCAGCAGCTCCAGACCGGTGGCACCGGGCTCGGCTTCTGCAAAGGGCAGCGCCTTGCCGTCTTCCTTGACCGGTGTGTGGTCGGACACCAGCGCGTCGATCGTGCCATCGGCCAGGCCGGCGCGCAGGGCGTCGCGGTCACGCTGCTGGCGCAGCGGCGGGGTCAGGCGCATGCGGCTGTCGAAGTAGCCCATGTCCATATCCGTCAGGTGCAGGGAGTTGATGCTGACATCGCAGGTGATGGGCAGCCCCTCGGCCTTGGCCTGGCGGACCAGGGCCACACCGGCCGCGCTGCTGATGCGGCACAGGTGCACGCGCGCCTGTGTGGAACGCACCAGTTCAAAAATGGTGTGCAGCGCAATCGTCTCGGCCGCCACGGGTATGCCGGACAGGCCCATGCGGGTTGCCAAGGGGCCGCTGGCCGCCACACCCTTGCCCAGGTAGAGCTCCTGTGGGCGCAGCCACACGGTGTAGCCAAAGGTGCTGGCGTATTGCAGCGCGCGCAGGGTGGCCTGTGTATTGGCCATGGGCACCTCGGCCTGGCTGAAGCCAATACAACCGGCTTGCGTGAGGTGCATCATTTCGGTCAACACTTCGCCTTCCAGGTTGCGGGTCAGCGCGCCCAGGGGGAACAGGCGGGCCTGCTTCAGCAGCTCGGCGCGGTGGCGCAGCATCTCGACCAGACCCGCTTCATCCAGCACCGGCTCGGTGTCGGGCGGGCAGACCACGCTGGTCACACCACCTGCCACGGCCGCTGCCATCTCGGAGGCAAGCATGCCGGCGTGCTCTTGCCCGGGCTCGCGCAGGCGCACGGCCAGGTCGACCAGGCCGGGCATGACGATGCAGCCGGTGGCGTCAATGGTGGTGTCGGGTTTAAAATCAGACGCTACATTATTGATAGCAACAATGTCAGTACCGACGAGGGCTACATCGCCATTTTGCTTAAGGCCACTGGCGGGGTCTATGACCAGGCCGCCTTGGATCAGTGTTTTCTTGGACATTATTTGCTGCCTCGGGAATCGGCTTCGTTGCCTGCGACGATGCTCATCACCGCCATGCGCACCGCGATGCCGAAGGTCACCTGCGGCAGGATCACGCTTTGTTTGCCGTCCACCACGGCGGAGTCAATCTCCACGCCGCGGTTGATGGGGCCGGGGTGCATGACGATGGCGTCCGGCTTGGCCAGTTGCAGCTTCTCGGGCGTGAGGCCAAAGCTCTTGAAGAACTCGTGCATCGATGGAAGCAGCGCGCCGCTCATGCGCTCGTTTTGCAGGCGCAGCATGATGATGACGTCGCAGTCCTTGATGCCCTCTTCCAGCGTGTGGCAGACGCGTACGCCCATGTGGGACAGGTCGGAGGGGATCAGCGTCTTGGGGCCAACGACACGCACCTCGGCGCAGCCCAGCGTGGTCAATGCGTGGATGTCGGAGCGGGCCACGCGCGAGTGCAGCACGTCGCCCACGATAGCCACGGTGAGGTTGGAGAAATCTTTCTTGAAGTGCCGGATCGTGAACATGTCCAGCAGGCCCTGCGTGGGGTGTGCATGGCGGCCGTCGCCGGCGTTGATGACGTGCACATGGGGTGCCACGTGCTGCGCGATCAGGTAAGGCGCACCCGATTCGCTGTGGCGCACGACGAACATGTCGGCGGCCATGGCGCTCAGGTTGGCGATGGTGTCCAGCAGTGACTCGCCCTTGGAAGCGCTGGAGCGTGCAATGTCCAGATTGATGACGTCGGCCGACAGGCGTTTGGCCGCGATCTCGAAGGTGGTGCGCGTGCGGGTGCTGTTTTCGAAGAACAGGTTGAACACACTTTTGCCGCGCAAGAGCGGGACCTTCTTCACCTCGCGGTCGTTGACCGAGACGAAGTTGGCTGCCGTGTCGAGGATGTGGGTCAGCGTGGCTTTGGGCAAGCCTTCGACCGACAGCAGGTGGACGAGTTCGCCGTGTTTGTTGAGTTGGGGGTTGCGTTTGTAGAGCATGTTCATCGCTCCTTCACATCAAAGCTAAATACGCCTGCATCACTGCGGGCTAGGGCCAGAGATTGGTTGGAGGCTAGCGTTACCCGAGACGCGGCAAAGTTCGCTTCGATGGGCAATTCGCGCCCTCCTCTATCGACCAACACTGCCAGTTTGACGCTGGCCGGGCGGCCGTAGTCGAACAGCTCGTTGATGACGGCGCGTATCGTGCGGCCGGTGTAGAGCACGTCGTCCAGGATCAGGATGTCAGCGCCGTTCACGTCAAAGGGCAAGACCGTCTGACCGCCGCTGGAGAGGCCGCGTTGCGCGAAATCATCGCGGTGCATGGCAGATGAAATCTTGCCAGCATCGCCTGGCAGCTTCATGTCTTGCTGCAGGCGTTCGGCCAGCCATGCGCCGCCGGACGTGATGCCTACCAAGCGCGTATTCACGCCAGAAATCAACTGCACACCGCGCAGCAATTCCTTGTACAACGCCTCCGCATCCAATGCCAATGTACTCACGGCAAACTCCTCAAAAACTGTTCCAAAATAATGCAGGCCGACGCGGCATCGGCGTCTTTGGCGCCAGAGGCCAAGGCCTCGGTCGTGCTGTAGCGTTCGTCCACTTCAAACACCGGTAGCTTGAAGCGGCCATGCAGCTGGCGGCCAAATTTTTGTGCGCGGGCCGTGTTCTCATGCGCCGCGCCGTCGGGGTGGTAGGGCACGCCGATCACCAGTGCGTCGGGTTGCCACTCCTTCAGGTGTTTCTCAATCAACGCAAAACGTGCGTCGCCTTCGGCCTTGACCGTGCCGACGGATGTGGCGGTGCGCATCATGCGGTTGCCCACGGCAACGCCGGTGCGCTTCATTCCAAAATCAATGGCTAAAAAGGTATTCAAGGTCGGCGACACAGCCGGTGGCACAACCGGTGGTGCAGCCGGCGCTGTGCCGCTCATGCGTGGCCCACTTCTGTGGAGATCATCCAGGCCTGCAGGCCCAGCAAAGACAAGGCCTTGTCATAACGCTGTTCCACCGGCGTGTCGAAGATCACCGACTGGTCGGCATCCACGGTAAGCCAGCTGTTTTCGCCCAGTTCGGTCTCCAACTGGCCTTCGCCCCAGGCCGAATAGCCCAGGGACACCAGGACGCGGCGCGGGCCGGAACCGCTGGACAGGGCTTCGAGCACGTCCTTGGACGTGGTCATTTCCAGTCCGCCGGGTATGCTCATCGTGGAGGCATACAGTGACTGCTCGGGTTTGTTGCCTTCCGCAAATATGGGTTCGTGCAGCACAAAGCCGCGTTCTGTCTGCACCGGACCACCCTGGAACACCGGCTTGTTGGTCAAGTCATGGCGTTGCAGCGGCAAATCAATCTTGCCAAACAGGGCCTCCATCTTCAGCTCGGCCGGTTTGTTGATAACCAGGCCCAGCGCGCCCCGTGGGGTGTGTTCACACACGTAAACCACGCTTTTGGAAAACATGTCGTCTTCCAGCCCTGGCATGGCAATCAAAAAATGGTTCGTAAGGTTGATGGGTGCAGAATCGCCGGACATGATTTGATTTTAGCGGTACCCATGCACAAAGAATTTGACACCGGCCTGGTTTGGTTTCGCCGCGATATGCGCGTGCATGACAACGCGGCACTCAGCGACGCACTGCAGCGTTGTGCCCAGGTGTATTGCGTCTTTGTACTGGACCGCGCCATTCTGGACGATCTGCCGCGCGCGGACCGACGCGTGGAGTTCATCCGTGGGTCGCTGGTGGAGCTGGATGCCGGTTTGCGCACCCTGGCTGGCAAGCCCCAGGCGGGGTTGATTGTTTTGCACGCAGTGGCGAGCGATGCCATACCGGCGCTGGCGTCAGAACTGGGTGTGCAAGCCGTTTTTGCCGCGCATGACTACGAACCACAGGCCATCGCCCGCGACCATTTGGTGGAAGCGGCCCTGCGCGCGCAGGGCATCGCGTTCATGACGGTCAAGGACCATGTCATTTTTGAACGCCGCGAAGTGTTGACACAAACCGGCAACCCGTATGGGGTGTTCACGCCCTACAAGCGGGCCTGGCTGGCGCGTCTGGGTGACGTGCCGCCCGCGCAGCATGTGTGTGACACCTTTGCACAGGGTTTGGCCGAACGACCCGCTGCTTTTGTGCGCGACGTGCCCAGTCTGGAAACCTTGGGCTTCGAGGCAACCAACCTCAAGGTGCTGGGCATCACTCCAGGTGAAGCAGCAGCCGGCAAACTGGTGGAGGACTTCTGGGAGCGTATGGACCGTTACGGTGAAACGCGCGATTTCCCCGCAGTCAAGGGCCCCAGCTACCTGAGCGTGCATTTGCGCTTTGGCACGGTTTCAATCCGGCAACTGGTGGGCCTGGCCCTGCAACGCCAACTCGACGGCAGTGCGGGTGCTGCGGTGTGGCTGGGAGAGCTGATATGGCGTGACTTCTATTTCCAGGTCCTGTCCAATTTTCCGCAGGTGGCGCACGACGCCTTCAAACCCGAATACGACGCGATCCAGTGGGAACAAGGAGAACAAGCGCAGGTGCTGTTTGCAGCCTGGTGCAGGGGAGTCACCGGTTACCCGCTGGTAGACGCAGCCATGGCCCAACTGAACCAAACCGGCTACATGCACAACCGCTTGCGCATGGTCACCGGCAGCTTTTTGGTCAAACACCTGGGTATCGACTGGCGTTGGGGTGAACGTTATTTTGCCGAAAAGCTGAACGATTTTGATTTGTCCGCGAACAACGGCGGCTGGCAATGGGTCAGCTCCAGCGGTTGTGATGCGCAACCTTACTTTCGAATCTTCAACCCCATCAACCAGAGTGAGAAGTTTGATACCCAGGGCAAGTTCATCAAACGGTATCTGCCACAACTTGCGGGTTTAACCGCCAAACAAATCCATGCCCCATGGAAGCTGGGTGCACTGGAGTTGGCGGCGGCTGGCGTGGAACTCGGCAAGAACTATCCGCGACCAGTGGTGGACCATGCGGAAGCCCGCGCGCTGACGCTGCAGCGCTACGGGGTGGTCAAGAAAAGCTAGTCGCCGCAGGGCCGCCCCAAGGCGACGACGGCCCCCTTGGGGGCAGGGAACCACACGCAGTGGGTGACCGTGGGGGCGAGTCTTAAACCTCGACGCCGGTTGCGCAGTAGCTGCGCACCAAGCCGAGCAATTCATCTTCCGAGTACGGTTTGCCCAAGTAGTGGTCCACACCCAGCTCCTTGGCATGCTCGCGGTGCTTGCCGGCGATGCGGGACGTGATCATGATGATGGGCAGATCACGCAACTTGGCATCGCCACGGATATTGCGGGCCAAGTCGAAGCCATCCATGCGCGGCATTTCGATATCGGACAACACAACCGTTGGTTTTTCTTCCTGCAGCTTTTCCAGTGCATCCAGACCATCGGAAGCCAGCGCCACACGGTAACCTTCACGCTTGAGCAAACGTTGCGTCACACGGCGTACGGTGATGGAGTCATCAACCACCAGAATCAACGGAACCTGGTTAACGGCACCGACCAGTGTCTGTTTAGGTGCAGCCAAATTGCCGCTTATTTCAGCCGCTTGTGCAGCTTCCACCGACTTGTGCAACGCGCGGGCCTGGTCTCCGTACACGGCAGCCAGCGCAACCGGGTTGTAGATCAGCGCCACAGCGCCCGATGCCAGCACCGATACACCGGCCAAACCTGGCAACTGCGCCAACTGAGGGCCCAAGTTCTTGACCACAACTTCTCGGTTGCCCAGAATTTCATCAACGTGCAGTGCCAGCCGTTGGCCCGCGCTGCGGAACACGGCAACAGAACGTGTCTTGGTTTGTGGCTCGGTGCTGTGCGCCGAGACCTGCAGCAAGGCGCCCGCCCAGAAGAAGGGCAGTATCTGGCCGGCCATGTCAAAGCCATCACGCTGGTAGGCCTGCTCCAGCACGGCCGCAGGGGTACGCAACACGGTTTCAACCAGGCCAGACGGAACACCAATCGTGAACTCACCCACGCGCAGCATCACCACCTGCGTCACCGCAGTGGTCAACGGCAAAATCACCTTGAACGTAGTGCCGCGGCCCTGTTCGGTTGCAGTTTCGATGCGTCCACCCAAGGCGTTGACCTCAGAGCGTACGACGTCCATGCCGATACCGCGTCCCGACAACTCGGTGACCTGATCGGCGGTCGAGAACCCGGGCGTGAAAATCAGATTGGCAGCATCACCATCACTCAAGACTTCGTCGGCCGCCAACACGCCATTGGCAATGGCTTTGGCGCGAATTTTGTCCAGATGCAGACCACCGCCATCGTCACTGAACGACACCGACACGTCATTGCTTTCCTGGTTGACGTGAATGGTGATAGTGCCAACGGCAGCTTTGCCAAACGCCACCCGGTCAGCCGCACTTTCGACACCGTGCGCAACAGAATTACGCAACATGTGCTCGAACGCGGGGCCCATGCGGTCCAGCACGCCACGGTCCATTTCAATCGAGCCGCCGGTAATGTCCAGCTTGACCTGTTTGCCGGAGTCTTTGGCAGCCTGGCGAACCACGCCATACAGACGGTCAGAAATGCTTTCAAACTCGACCATGCGTGTACGCAACAGATCACGCTGCAGTTCACGGGCCTGGCGGCCCTGTGCGATCAAATCGTCTTCGGCGCCTTCAATGGAGCGCTGCAAATTGCGCTGCACCGTGGCCACGTCGTGTACGGATTCGGCCATCATGCGGGTCAATTCCTGCACGCGGGTAAAGCGGTCGAACTCCAGCGGGTCGAACGACTGCGCCGAGTCTTTGGTCTGCGCCAAACGTGACTGCATCTGTGATTCGGACTGCAGTTCGATATCCCGCAACTGGTTGCGCAGGCGTTCCAAATTGCCGGTCAGGTCGGTCAGGGAGGAGCGCAATTGGGTCAGACGTGCTTCCATACGGGCACGCGAGATCATCACCTCACCCGCTTGGTTGACCAAGCGGTCCAACAACTGCGAGCGCACGCGCACCGAATGGTGGGCAGTCTGGCGCACCTGCGTAACGGCGGCCAAACCACGTGGAGCCACCCGCACCGGGACGGCTACTGCGGGCGCGGCGCCAGGTACCGCGTCAGGCGCGGTCACTGCTACTTCGACTGGGGTCTCCACGACCACTGGCGCACCACCCAGGGCACTGAACGTGGCCTGCAAGGCGTCAAAACGGGTCAACAAGGGCTCTAACTGAACCGACTGGATCTGGTCGGTACCGATCTGCTCGATGCTCGACTCCATGCGGTGGGACATTTCCCCCAAGCGCATGGCACCTGCCAGACGGGCGCTGCCTTTGAGCGTATGCAGTACACGCAGCACCTCGTTGCGGGACTTGAGGTTGTCGGGCGTTGCCACCCACTGGCGCAGCGCCGTGCCCAATTGGGGCATCAGCTCTATGGCTTCTTCCTCGAAGATCGGGAACAGGTCGTCATCCAGACTATCGCGGGCATCAATGTCATCGTCATCTTCGGCCTGTGCAATATTGAGCGGGGCCGCGACCACGGAAAGTGGCGCTGGCGCCGGAACACTGGCCGGCTCATACACGGCGGGGACTTCAACACCCGTTTGGACGGGCGCGGCATCCACAACCGAAGGGGCCTCCTGGTCTTCCACTGCCGCCAGTGCCAGATCGTCATCCAGAACGTCTGCGACAGAATCGATGGTTGCCGCAGGGAATTCTGTCTCGATGATGGTTTGAAGTGCAGCCAATACACCTGCATCCGATTCCTTGAGGAATCCCGCAGCAAACTGGTGCAGCAGGCGGCGAATGTCTTCGGCCGCGCTGGAAAATACATCGGCCTGTTCTGGGGTACCCTGGCGGTGCAATTGCACGTGTTGCAGGGCCTGCTCCAATGCGCGTGCCATCTCTGACAAGGCCGTAAAGCCGACCGTAGCAGAACTGCCAAGCAGCGAGTGTGCCAGAGATACCAGAGAGTCTGGCAGCGGCCTTTGAAGTTCCATCGCCCATTCACTGAGCTCGACCTGCAAGCGCCGCGACCATTCATCGGCTTCGTTCAGGTAGACGTTGTAGAGCGGAATACTCAGGCGCAGATGGCCAATGACCTTGACCTGCTCGTCGACTTCTTCGACAACCACCGGAGTGTCGGCCGCCGCCAGTGTTTCAGGCACTGCGAGCTCCAACTCGTCAACGGGCGCTTCCAGTACCGGTGCTTCTGGTTCTGGCTCAGCCACAGGCTCAACTGACAGCGTATCTGCCACAGCGACGTCTTCCACCACAACGGGTGTTGGCTCTGGTTGCACCTCTGCGTGTACTTCAGGTTCTACCAGTTCTGCGTCCAGCAGTGCATAACCATCGGCTGTTGCACTGCCCTCCACTGTTGCGGTTTCCTCTGCAGCCGGTTCAAACACGGCGACGGGCGCATCCACTGGAGTGGAGACAACCAGCTCTTCGGGCACGGCTTCAGGCTTGGCAGCACTGGAGATGTCTCCAAAGTCGAAATCACCAAAGTCAACCTCAGTGACTTCGGTTGCGCCCTGGAAGGCCTTCTCTGACTCGGGCTTGCTGTCATGGGGAAAGGCCTGGGTGTTCTCGAATCCAAACGTTTGCGTCGATGCGAAATCGGGACGTGCCTCGTCTTCAACTGGCGCAATATCGGGCTCCGGTTGCGCGGGGACCTCCAGGGCAGCCGGCGCTTCCGCCACCTCCACAACCTCGGGGACCGCCACTACGGGCTGCGGCGCTGAAGCGGCCGGCGTCACCAGCGGTATCCAGACGCCGTTCAAACGCAGCGAATCGGACGATTTGCGGAAGTCCTGCGCATTCCACTGGCCGGCGCTATGGTTGGCTATATCGTCGACCCAGCGACCAAAGGCCTGCATGGCCGTACTGGCCGCAGTAATCAGGTCTTCACTGGCGGGGCGCTGTTCTGCCAGCCAATTGTTGAACAACTGTTCAAAGGACCATGCGGCTTCGCCAAACTCATTGAGCCCGACCATGCGCGAACTACCCTTGAGTGTGTGGAAGGCTCGGCGCAGCGTCGTCTGGTCCGCCAGATTGGATGGGTCTTCGACCAGGGCGCTAACCGCAGCCAAGCCGTTTTGAACCACTTCACGCGCTTCTTCCAGGAAGATATCAATCAACTCGGCTTCATCGTCGGAAAGATCATCCGCCGGTTGAGCCGCCTGTGCCGGGGCCGGTGTGGGGGCCGCAGGTGGAACCACCAAGGTCTGGGTTTTCTCGAACACAGGCTCAATGACAGGTGCGGCCTCGGGCACAACCACCACCGGCACCGCCACGGGCTCTTCAACCGCTTCCTCAGGCGCGCGTTCGCGCCCCATCAATGGTTTGAACTCACCCAGGTCTTCGTCATAGACAAACAGCTTCTTGGCCAACGCACGCTGATAACTCAGCATGTCGATCAGGAAACCCATGGCCCCCAGGCTATTACCCAACTTCTCGAAAATACCGCGCCGGGCGGTTGCTTCGTCGATGTCGTCCACCAGGAATTGTTCGACGCTGGAACGCATACGCAACGCCGCCAGGGACGGCTGATCCAGACCCAGCACCGAAAAAACCCCCCGCATTTGTGCCAACTGGCTGGGAACTTCGCGCAGTGGCGCCTTGTCCTGCGGGTTTCTGAAAAACTGGTCGAGTGATTTCTCAACTTCTGCCAACGTGGTGCGCAATTCATCGACCACGCTCCCCATGGTCTGGCGGTCACTGACACGGCGGTACAGCTCCTCCATCCATGCTTCCAGGGGCTCGGGTTGACCTCCGGTGCTGACGTGCTCCAGGCGCACGGCCAGCCGGGCGCTGCGCTCGGCCATGTTGGCTTCCGTCGGGTCCAGATCGTCGTACGCGGCTTCCAGATACAGGATGGCAGTGGCGACTTCCATGGCAACGGGGGCCACCGGAGCAGCACCGGATCGAACCGTAGTGTCAATCGCACGTGTCAGCGCGCGACCCAGTTCACCACTTTCCGGATGCAACTTGACCACCGAATCAGAAACCGCACCAAATTGTTCGGCAACCACTTTCAAACGGTTGGTGTCGCCGCCAGCCAAAGCGGACCAGGTTTCTGCAGCGGTCGCAATCCGCTTGCGCGCCAGAACCATCAACGCTGGGTCAAAGCGCCCAAACTGCTCGGTTTCGTACTGAACCGGCTTGGTTCTCTCCAACCCATATGTGGTGCGAACCGCCCTCAGAGCAGGTGCCTTTTGGTCAGCGCCGGGAACCGACAGAGAGCAAAAGAAAACCAGATCATGTGCCAGGCGATCAGAAATCGCCATCTCTCCCCGCGACAGGGACGTGTATTGGCGCAAGACCCGGGACGCAGCGCGTTTCGTATATACGTCGTCCGGGCAAAGCCCCAAAGCAACACCCTGGAAAAACGCCGCACAAATGGCCCAAAACGTCCTGGGCTCCAACTGTGACTGGCCTGCTGCCAGGCCAGCGCACAAATCGCTCATGCGCCGAGCCGACTTGTGATCACCCGTACGCATCACCCGCAACACGGCCTGGTCCATCTGTCCGCGCAATGCCGTCGTAAACGACTGGGCCTCAACACCTGCCTGCAGTGGCACATTCAACCATCGCCATTCGGCCGGCCACAGGTCAGCAGGGTGTGCACCTTCGCCGCCGACCAACTCCATGACGGCGCGGTACTGGGGAAACAGGGCCACCGATGATGCGGTTTTGCCCTTGAGCACACCTTCCAGATATTCGGTCAGTGCAAAGCTGGCGCGCTCCACACGGTTGGCAGCGTCTTCGCTGCACAGTTCTGGCCGCTGGACAAACTTCTGAGCCAACCCTTCCATGGCACGCAGCATCTTGGCAGGCGCACCCAAGCCCACCATCTCCAGGGCACCGACTGCCTGGTGCAATTGCTGGCGCGCAATACGCAGATGGCTGGCGTCCAGCTCTGACAAATTCGAACCCCGGGCCAATTCTGCGTCGCGAACGAAACGGCGCAACGCCTTGGTTGCGCCGTCCAGGGACTTGCGAAGCTCGTCCAGCACCCAGGCCAAAGGGCCAAGATCACTGACCGCCAGTTCATTGTCGCCGGGAGCGGCAGAATTCGATGACATGGGTTCGGGCTCTCCTGGGATCTCTAATCGAATGGGGTGCGCAGGGACTGCTATCAGCTAATTTTGAAACGCGACACCGACTGGCGCAGCTCTTCCGCCATGCGGGAGAGTTCACGCACCTGTGTTGCGGTAACGCGGGTGCCTTCACCCGTTTGCTCCGTCACCGCAAAAATGTGCTGGATGTTTTCGGCCACAACGTTGGCCAGACCCGCTTCACGGGACGCAGAGTTCGAGATCTGCTCAATCAGATCGGCAACCTGGCGTGACACGCGGTCAATTTCGGTCAGCGCGGTACCTGCGTTATCGGACAGTTTGGCCCCTTCAACCACACCCTGTGTGGAGCGTTCCATAGCGCCGATGGCATCCTGTGTATCGGTCTGAATCGCCTTCACCAGCGCCGAAATCTGGCGCGTCGCATCTGCGGAACGTTCCGCCAGTCGTTGCACTTCTTCCGCAACCACCGAGAAGCCGCGGCCGGCTTCACCGGCGGACGCCGCCTGGATGGCAGCATTCAGCGCCAAAACGTTGGTCTGTTCGGTAATGTCAGAAATCAGCTCGGTAATTTCACCAATCTCCTGCGAAGACTCGCCCAGCCGTTTGATGCGCTTGGAGGTTTCCTGGATCTGGTCACGGATGGAGTTCATACCGCCGATCGCGTCCTGCACGGCCTTGAGACCGGACTCTGCAGCCAACAGCGATTGGCGCGCAACCGTTGCAGACTCTTGCGCCTGGGTGGACACCTCGTTAATGCGTCCTGCCATATCCACAACGGAGCGGCCGGTTTCGCGAATTTCGTGCAGCTGTTCGTTGGACGCTGCCAGCAGTTCGGTGGACGTGGCATCCACATCGGATGTGGTTTGTGCAACGCGAGCCGCCGTGTTTTGCACGTTGGACACCAGGGAGCGCAACTCTTCCACCGTGTAATTCACCGAGTCGGCAATGGCGCCGGTAATGTCTTCGGTAACGGTGGCTTCCTGCGTCAAATCCCCTTCGGCCACTGTCTGCAGCTCATTCATCAAACGCAAAATAGCGGCCTGGTTGGCGTCATTGACGCGCTTGGCTTCGTGCTCCTGACGCTCGGCTTCCACACGCTGGTCTTCAGCAACGACCTGACGACGGCGGCTGTCCTGAAGCTGCACATAAGACAAGCCACCAGCGCAAGTCAGCGCAAAAGCAGCCGCCAGCACCAGCACCGCCAAGGCGCCCCCACCGATACCCGTCTGGGTGGACAGTGCGGTCTGCACTTCTTCCAGATTGCGACGCAGCGGCTCGCTGTCCGCAATAATCGCGTCTTGCGCTTCACGCGCCGAAACCAGACCCTGCAAGTTGCCCAAAATTGCACTGGCCTGAACCCGTGTCTCTTCGTACATCTTGATCAAGGCTTCGAGCTGTTCACGTGTATTGGCATCTTTGGTCGCCACCAAACGCAGCTCCTGACTACCCGACAACAGACCCTGGGAAATTTCCTTGAAGGTGTTCAAGTCCTTGCCCAGCAGGAACACCGCCTCGGGGCTCACGCCCTCTGCCGTCAAGAACTCATTGGAAGATTTACCAATACGCTGGGTCAGCATCACCAGCTGACCCACTGCAACGACTTCAACCGGCGTTGCATTTTGTTGCAGCTTCATGGCCAGAATCGCTTCGGCAATTTCCAGCAGGTCAGACGATTGCCGGTTGATCAGGCGCAGCGCCGAACCAATCTGTGTCAGGATTTTTTGCTGCGCCATCACCGCCTTGGCACTCTTTTCTGCGCGATCCACCAGCGGCATGATTTTTTCCAGCTCGCGGACATAACCATCGCCCAGCGGCTTCAATCGAAGTTCGGCGTCACCGTCCTGCAGACCGCGGCTATTCTTGGACAAGACGCCGGCGCTGTCCGACACGTCAGGGAAGGCCTGGGCACTACCCACCACAGCCTGGGACACCGATTTCGCAAGGCGTTGTGACTGCATGAGCGCCTGACCGGTCGCACCCAGTTGCTGCGCCACTTTATCCGACTGGTTCAGCGCATAGACACCAACACCCACCAGCAACACCAGCGCAATACCCAGCAAGATGAACAAAGTCCGCTGCTGCTGAACAACTGTTCGGCTTCCCAGACCCGGAATGGACACCAGATCCCCGGTATCCGGCTTCTGCACCGGCTCACCCACCGCCTCTTTCATGGGCGCAGCACCGAGCCGCAGACCCATGGGCGCTTCGTCTTCCTGCACCGTTTCGCCACCCGCAGCGCTGGACAACTCTTCTGGCATAGCGAGACTCAAGCGCGAATCCAATTCGGATTCCGATTGCTTTTTGGTGAAAATATTCTTTAATTGATCGACGACGGACATGGTGAAACCTTAGGAGAGGGTCTAAGCGTTGATACTCAAAAACTGAGGGGTTTGGGACAAGATCCGCAGATCGATTTCCTGCCACTGCTCGCCAGCCGAGTCAATGAATTGGTTTCCAAAATAAGCCGGGGCGCCAGGTTCGGCAGCCGAAGAGGACGCAAAGGCATCTCCGCCGCGCAGACCCAGCAAACCATCAACCTGTAATGCGCAATTGACTTCCAGCGCAACATTCAGCGTGACAACGCTCAAGTCTTGCGAGGGGGGCTCCTTACGCTCGAGACCCATATCACCAGCTATGAACCCCGCCAGGTCAACCACGCCATACAAACCACCGCGGATATTGATGACGCCGCGAAACCAATCGCGGGCATAGGGTACCGGCTGCAGGCTGGCCAGGGGGAAAATTTCTCCCGACTGCCCAAGCGGGAACAAAAGGTTCTTACCCCCTACCCGCAGGGCAAGCCATGCCACCGACATACCTTCGGTACGGGCAGCCTGCAAACGACTGGCGAGTCGAGTCTGGAGTTCTCTGAGTGCTTCGCGATTTGCCATGGGACAGCGAAATCAACCCAGTGCTTTGATCTTGGCGAACAACTCGGCTGCATCCACCGGCTTGGTGATGTAGTCACGCGCGCCCTGGCGCATACCCCACACCCGGTCGGTTTCCAGGTTCTTGCTGGTGCAAATGAAGATGGGCACATCGGTGTATTCCGGCGTGCGGTTGATGGCCCGGGTGAGCTGAAAGCCGTTTTGGCCCGGCATCACTACATCCATCAGGATCAGGTCGGGTTTCTCTTCGGCAAGACGCTTGAATGCTTCGTCTGCGTTTTCTGCAGAGCGCACCGTGTAGCCGTTTTTTTGCAGCAGATCTGTCAGAAACATGATCTCGGTTTTTGAATCGTCAACGATTAGTACTTTATGTATTGCCATCAATTAGCTCCTTGCATAACGGTCCCAAATTGCCGCACCGCTTGCAACAACTGATCTTTTGTAAAAGGTTTGGTCAAATAGTCCTCAGCACCCACCATGCGGCCGCGGGCCTTGTCAAACACTCCGTCCTTGGACGATAGCATCACTACTGGCACGGTCGAATACTTCTGGTTGCGCTTGATGATCGCGCAGGTCTGGTAACCATCCAGGCGCGGCATCAGGATGTCGCAAAAAATGAGTTGTGGCTGGTAATCGTTGACCTTGGCCAAGGCGTCAAAACCATCCTCTGCCAGCATCACATCGTGACCACCCTGCTTGAGAAAAATTTCCGCACTTCGGCGAATGGTGTTGCTGTCGTCGATAACCAGAACTCTGACAGTGGATGCTGCATTACTCAAAAGGCGTTGCTCCTGGTTATGTTATGTGTGGATAGTGAGAGACATGGTACGTGTGTTCTCGCATCGCAATCTCAAATCTGCACCATTTCAAAATCTTCTTTGCGGGCACCACATTCGGGACAGGTCCAGTTCATGGGCACATCGACCCAATGGGTGCCTGGCGCGAGACCATGATCCGGGGCTCCAGCCGCCTCGTCATAAATCCAGCCGCAAATCAGGCACATCCATGTTTTAGTATCACTCACAGCTTAAAGGGCCTTCGAATAGAATGCAAGGATTGTATCGAAGCGGCATTGGCAAAACCCCCGTGGCCAGCCCAAAGTACGCCATTCTGTCTGCTGACAAACCCTAAGACAGGCCCCCGCATGCCGACACCTCCAACCCTCACACTTGAACCCGAAACCGAGGACGACGGACCCGGTGCCTGCGTCATGGTTTTCAACGCCAATGACCCCAGCGGCGCTGGCGGCATAACCGCCGACATCACGGCCATTGCCTCGGTCGGCGCGCACGCACTGCCCGTCATCACCGGTGCCTATGCCCGGGACACTGCCGAGGTATACGACCACTTTTGCATGGACGACGAGGCCGTTACCGAACAGGCCCGCGCCATTTTGGAGGACGTGCCAGTGCAGGTCATCAAGGTCGGCTTTGTGGGCTCGCCCGAGAACCTGAGCGCGATCGCCGAACTGGCGTCCGACTACTCCGACATCCCGCTGGTAGCCTACATGCCCGACCTGTCCTGGTGGCAGGAAGACCAGATTGACCTCTACCAGGACGCCTTCAACGAGCTCCTTCTGCCCCTGACCACCGTGTTGGTTGGAAACCACAGCACGCTGTGCCGCTGGCTGCTGCCTGACTGGAGTTCCGAGCGTAGCCCCACCGCGCGCGACATCGCCCGCGCCGCCGATGCATTTGGTGTTCCCTACACGCTGGTCACCGGTATCCCCCTGCCCGACCAGTTCATAGACAACGTGCTCAGCAGCCCCACTGCCGTGCTTTGCAGCAACAAGTTTGAGCGCTTTGAAGCCGTGTTTGCCGGCGCCGGCGATACCTTGTCGGCGGCGCTGGCGGCGCTGATAGCCAGTGAAACCGAGCTGACCGAATCGGCTACCGAGGCCCTGAGCTACCTGGACCGCTGCCTGGAAAGCGGCTTCCGCCCCGGCATGGGCAATGTGCTGCCCGACCGCCTGTTCTGGGCCCACCCCGAGACCGACGACGAAGAGCCGCAAGAATCCTCTTTTGAAATTTCGCCCAATGACACCCGACACTGACCGCAACCTGCAACTCTTCCAACGCGCCCAAAAAGTCATCCCCGGCGGCGTCAATTCCCCGGTGCGCGCCTTCAAGGCGGTCGGCGGCACACCCCGTTTTGTATCCCGTGCGCAGGGCGCCCACTTCTGGGACGCCAACGGCCAGCGCTATATAGATTACATAGGCTCCTGGGGGCCGATGATCCTCGGCCACGGCCACCCCGCCGTGGTGGAAGCCGTCACAAAGGCCGCGCAGGACGGGTTTTCGTTTGGCGCGCCGACCGAGCGAGAGGTCGAACTGGCCGAAGAAATCCTGAGCCTGGTACCCAGCATGGACATGGTGCGCCTGGTCAGCAGCGGCACCGAAGCCGGCATGAGTGCCATCCGCCTGGCCCGTGGTGCCACTGGCCGCAGCAAGATTCTGAAGTTCGAAGGCTGTTACCACGGCCATGCTGATGCACTCCTGGTCAAGGCCGGCTCCGGCCTGGCCACCTTTGGCAACCCCACGAGCGCCGGTGTGCCGGCCGAGGTGGTGCAGCACACGCTGGTGCTGGAGTACAACAATATCGAGCAGCTGGAAGAAGCCTTTGCGCTGCATGGGCCGGAGCTGGCCTGCCTGATGATCGAGCCGATTGCCGGCAACATGAACTTCGTGCGCGCCTCGGTGCCCTTTATGCAGCGCTGCCGCGAACTGTGCACCCAGCATGGCGCACTGTTTGTGTTTGACGAGGTGATGACCGGATTCCGCGTGGGCCTGGGTAGTGCCCAAGGCGTGTACGCCGGGTCCATCCCCGGCTTTGCGCCCGACATCACGGTGCTGGGCAAGGTGATTGGCGGCGGCATGCCGCTGGCGGCCTTTGGCGGCAAACGCGCCGTCATGGAGATGCTGGCGCCGCTAGGCCCGGTCTACCAGGCCGGCACGTTATCCGGCAACCCGGTCGCCACCGCCTGCGGTCTGGCCACGCTGCGCGAAATCCGCAAGCCTGGCTTCTACGAGGCGCTGGGCGCCAAGACGCAGAAGCTGATGGCAGGGTTGAAGGGCGCGGCCGACAAGGCGGGGGTGCCCTTCAGCGTGGACAGCGAAGGCGGCATGTTTGGCTTCTTCCTGTTTGATACGCTGCCGCAGAACTACGCCAAAGTCATGACCACGGACAACAAACGCTTCAACACGCTATTCCACGGCATGCTGGAGCGCGGTGTGTACTTTGCGCCGGCGCTGTATGAGGCCGGGTTTGTGAGTGCGGCGCATACGGATGTGGATCTGGCGGAGACCGTGGCCGCTGCTGAAGCGGTTTTTAAGTTGCTACAACTTTGAGAGCATCCTCGTCAGCATTGACGGGGGCTAGGCGCTTGTTTCGCTTGTAGCGATTGGCTGAAAGCGGGTTCGCGGGGGACCCGTGCGCGGCGGGCGGTGTGGCTAGATAAACCCCAGCAGACGTAGAGTCCAGCCCAGTAGAAGCACAGCAAGCCCGGCGCGCCAAGCACCGGCCCCAATCCGCCAACGCTGCACGCGCCGCCCGGTCCAGGCCTCAACACCCAGCTGCACCGAATGCGCGGCCGCGAGTGCCAAGAGCACCATCAATCCGGGGTTAAGCTGCCAGGCTGCCAAAAAATTGCCATCTGCCAACGCAGCACAAGCCCGTGTGCCACCACACAACGGACAAGGCAACCCTGTAACGTGACGAAAACCACACAGTGACAGGCCGTCCACGGACAGTGCCAGCGGCGCACCCAACAAGGCCAGCGGCCAGCCCAGTGTCAGCGCGGAACGCCACTGGCGCTCCGGCGGGCTGAGCAGTTCGCCGGCGTTGGCAGTATTAGCCAAGAGTGATGGCCACAGGTGCGGCACCACCGTCGGTCATTTGTTTGGCCATGTGGTAGCTGCCGATGAAGGCAATGGGCAGCGTGAGAATGATGCCGATACCGCACAGCAGGGCGCCCAGGGAACCGACGATAGCCAGAACCAGGCCGCAGAAAAACGCGCTCAGCAGGTTGGCCTTGACCGCGTCCCAGGCGCGCGAGATGGCCTTGATGCCATCCTTCTCGCCCACGGCGACCAGATAGGTTGCGACCGGCACCAGGGCCATGATCAGCAGGCCGGGGATGAAACACAGCATGAAACCGATGCCGACGATAATGCTGGACACCAGCACAGCCAAGAGGGCGGGCACAAAATCGTCAAAGCCCTTGAACACATCCGCGATCTCGGCCTTTTGGCCCTCGTCTTCGCGCTTGATCATGCGCATATAACCCACCATCATCGGGCCGGTCAGCAAACCGGCTGTCGCGCCGCCCACGATGCCAATCAGCAGAGAGGTCACGATGTGTGTGACCGGGTCTTTCTTCAGACCGTTGATGCCAGCAGAAACGCAGGTACCGATATCGGGAGCAGCCATGTTTACACCTCTCTGTTGTGGAACGAATGCAGGTTAAAAATGGCGATGCTAACACCACGCCGTGGCAGCGCGGCAAATCCAGCCGCCACGCGGCCGGACAAGCCACTATAAAACCCATAGCGGTACCGCTATATTCGACGGGGGCTAGAGCCCCATTTCGCTAAAACGTGTGGGCGCTGGAGGCTGGCGCTGCCCGCTCAGTGGCGGAAGTGGCGCACGCCGCTGAACACCATAGACACACCGCGCTCATTGGCGGCGTCTATGACTTCCTGGTCGCGCATGGAACCGCCGGGCTGGATGATGCAGCTGGCACCGTGGTCCACCACCACATCCAGGCCGTCGCGGAAGGGGAAGAAGGCGTCGCTGGCAACCACCGTGCCGGCCAAAGACAGATTGGCGTGACCGGCCTTGATGGACGCAATGCGTGCGGAATCCAGGCGGCTCATCTGGCCGGCGCCCACACCCATGGTCATGCCGCCCTTGCAGAAGACGATGGCGTTGGACTTGACGTATTTGGCCACCTTCCACGCGAACAGCAGGTCGTTCAGCTCTTCGGCGGTGGGTTGTTTGGTGGTGACGACCTTCAGGTCGCTCAGGGCCAGTTCGTGGTTATCAGCCGTTTGCAGCAGGATGCCGGAGCCAATGCGCTTCATGTCGATGGCGTTGCGGCCGTTGTCCCAATCGCTTGTGCCGCCCTTGGGCAGGTCGATCTGCAGGATGCGCACATTCACCTTGGTCTTGAAGACTTCGAGCGCCGCGGCGGTGAAGCTGGGGGCCATCAGCACCTCGACAAACTGCTTGGAGATTTGTTGGGCCGCGGCCTCGTCCAGTTCGCAGTTCAGCGCGATGATGCCGCCGAAGGCCGAGGTGGGGTCGGTCTGGAAGGCTTTGCTGTAGGCCTCCAGCGCGTTGGCACCCACGGCCACGCCGCAGGGGTTGGCGTGTTTGACGATGACACAAGCCGGTGTGTTGGTGAAACTCTTCACGCATTCCCAGGCCGCGTCGGCATCGGCGATATTGTTGTAGCTCAGCTCCTTGCCTTGCAACTGCGTGGCTGTCACCAGCGAACCCGGCGCGGGGTGCAGATCGCGGTACAGCGCGGCCTGCTGGTGGCTGTTTTCGCCGTAACGCAGGTCCTGCACCTTGATGAAGCGGCCGTTGGACTGGCCGGCAAACAGGTCCAGCTTGGGGGCTGCGTCACCGGCGGGCACGGACTCACCAATCTGGATGGCCGACAGGTAATCGCTGATCGCGCCGTCGTACTGGCTGATGCGGTTGAAGGCTGCAATCGACAGGCCCAGCTTTGTCTTGTCGCTGACTTTGCCAGCGGCCTTCAGCTCAGCGATGACGGTCCCGTATTGCGACGCGTCGGTCAGCACGGCCACGTCTTTCCAGTTCTTGGCCGCGCTGCGCACCATGGCCGGGCCGCCGATGTCGATGTTCTCGATCGCGTCTTCCAGCGTGCAACCGGCCTTGGCCACGGTGGCTTCAAACGGGTACAGGTTCACGACCAGCACGTCGATGGTGTTGATCTGGTGTTCGGCCAGCGCGGCCATGTGCGCGGGCACATCGCGGCGCGCCAGCAGGCCGCCGTGCACGCGGGGGTGCAGGGTCTTGACGCGGCCGTCCAGCATTTCCGGAAAGCCCGTCATCTCGGCCACTTCGGTCACCGGCAGGCCCTTGTCGGACAGCAGCTTGGCGGTGCCGCCGGTGGACAGCAGTTTGATGCCTTGCGCGTGCAGCGCCTGGGCGAGTTCAACGATGCCGGTTTTATCGGAAACGGAAATCAGCGCGGTTTGGGGTGCGTTCATGGTGTGGGAAGCGTGCCAGAGTTAAAAATCGGGGGAGGCCTGGCAGCGTCTTGCCGCGCGGAGGCAAGTGTTGTGTCAGTCGATCAGCCGGTGTTCCAGCAGCTTCTTACGCAGGGTGTTGCGGTTCAGGCCCAGCCATTGCGCGGCCTTGGACTGGTTGTGGTCGGCCTGGGCCATGACCACTTCGAGCAGGGGTTTTTCAACCGCCCGCACCAGCATGTCGTGCATGCCGCCGGGCTCGGTGCCGCGCAGGTCCTTGAAGTAGCCTTCCAGGCTGGTGCGCACGCAATCTTCAATGAGCTTCTTGCTCATGGTGCAGTTTCCATGGTGATGTCTCTTCCTTCAATTCCGGCCGTCATCCACTTTTGTGGGATGCGGTCCGTGTATTCGTTCAAGTTGTCCAAAAAATCTGCTACGGCCGTCACCTGTGCGCCGCTGTTGTCCAGCGTATTCATCTGTGCGCGAAAGGCCTCGCCACCGGGCAGTTCACGCACATACCAGCCAATGTGTTTGCGTGCCGAACGCACACCAATGAACTCACCATACAGACTGTAGTGGTCGTGCAGGTGCTCCACCAGCAGGCCCTTGACCTCGCTGATCAGGGGCTGCGCAAGATGTGTGCCGGTTGTCAAAAAGTGGTTGATCTCGCGGAAGATCCAGGGCCGGCCCTGGGCCGCGCGGCCGATCATGATGGCATCGGCGCCGGTGGCCTGCAGCACGGCCTGGGCCTTCTCGGGTGTCGTGATGTCGCCATTGGCCACCACGGGGATCTTGACGGCGGCCTTGACCGCGGCCACCGTTTCGTACTCGGCATCACCCTTGTAACCCTGCTCACGTGTGCGGCCATGCACGGCCAGCATCTGCACGCCCGCATTCTCAAAGGCGCGGGCCAACACGACAGCATTCTTGTGGGACTGGCACCAGCCGGTACGCATCTTCAGCGTGACCGGAACCTGGTGGGGGGCGCAGGCGGCGACCACGGCTTCAACGATAGACAGTGCCAGCGCCTCGTCCTGCATCAGCGCCGAACCGGCCCATTTGTTGCAGACCTTTTTGGCCGGGCAGCCCATATTGATGTCGATGATCTGGGCGCCGCGTTCGATGTTGTAGACGGCGGCGTCGGCCATCATCTGTGCCTCGGTGCCGGCGATCTGCACCGCGATGGGACCGGGCTCACCCGCGTGGTTGGCGCGGCGCGAGGTCTTCAGCGTGTCCCACAGGTCGCGGCGCGACGTAACCATTTCACTGACCGCATACCCCGCCCCCAGGCGCTTGCACAACTGGCGGAACGGCCGGTCCGTCACACCCGCCATGGGTGCAACAAACAGGGGATTCGCCAGAGCGAATTGGCCGATGTGCATGTGAGGTATTTTCTGGAGTTTGGGGTGTGGCCGGGGCAACCAGGTTGCGGGCCGGACGCCATTCTAGCTGCTCAAAATTTCAGCAATTGAAATTCTTGTGTAAATGTTTCTGGCGGCGCCCCTTGGCACTTTGTACGGCAACGAACAGGGACGCGACGGACAGACACCCTACACTCGCGGCATGCCGATCTGGATAGAACAATTGCTTACATTGTTGTCGCTGCCCGAGTACAGCCTGACAACGGTGTTTGTGGTGTCGTTCATCTCGGCCACGCTGATCCCGCTAGGCTCCGAACCCGTGGTGTATGGCGTTATCCACCTGCGCCCCGAGATGTTCTGGCCCGTGGTGTTGGTCGCTACCGTCGGCAACACGTTGGGCGGCGCGTTGGACTGGTGGATTGGTTACGGCGCCCACAAGGTCGTCGACAAATACCAACACTCAACCCACCACACCCGTGCGCTGGACTGGTTGCAAAAACTTGGGCCCAAGGCCTGCCTGCTGGCCTGGCTGCCCTTGGTGGGTGACCCGCTGTGCGCCGTGGCGGGCTGGCTCAAGCTGCCGTTCTGGCCCTGCCTGGTCTACATGGCGATTGGCAAGTTTGCCCGCTACGTGACCATGACGGCCGCGGCCATCGGTGCTTTTTCCCTGTTCTGATTTGCTATTGTTTATATAGCGAATAGGCCATATCCGACGGGGGCTGTGACCATATTTGGCCTAAGCCGTTGTGGTCAGGAGCTGAACAGGAAGTTCATCACGTCGCCATCCTTGACGACGTATTCCTTGCCTTCGGCGCGCATCTTGCCCGCGTCCTTGGCGCCCTGCTCACCCTTGAAGGCAATGTAGTCATCAAAAGCAATGGTCTGGGCGCGGATGTAGCCCTTCTCAAAGTCGGTGTGGATCACACCCGCCGCCTGTGGGCCGGTGTCACCCACATGGATGGTCCAGGCGCGCACTTCCTTCACACCGGCGGTGAAATAGGTTTGCAGACCCAGGAGTTTGTAGGCGGAGCGGATCAGGCGGTTCAGGCCGGGTTCGGTCTGGCCCAGCTCTTCCAGGAACATCTGGCGGTCTTCGTCACTCATCTCCGACATCTCGGCTTCCATCTTGGCGCTGATGGCAACAACGGGCGCGTTTTGCGCGGTGGCGTATGCCGTCAGGCGGTCCAGCATGGGGTTGTTCGTGAACCCGTCTTCGGCCACATTGGCCACAAACATCGCCGGCTTGGCGGTGATGAAGAAAAACTGTTGCAGCAGCGGCAGTTCTTCTTTGGTGAATTCCAATGTGCGCACCGGTTTGGCCAGGTTCAGCGCGGCCTGGCATTTTTCCAGGATGGCAACCAGCTTGATGGATTCCTTGTCACCCGAACGTGCGGTCTTGGTCACGCGGTGCAGGGCTTTTTCTGCGGCGGCCAGGTCGGCCAGGCACAGCTCGGTCTGGATGACTTCGATGTCAGAGATCGGGTCCACCTTGCCGGCCACGTGGATGACGTTGTCGTCTTCAAAGCAGCGCACCACATTGATGGTGGCGTCGGTCTCGCGGATGTGGGCCAGAAACTTGTTGCCCAGGCCTTCGCCCGTGCTGGCACCCGCCACCAGGCCTGCAATGTCGACGAACTCGACAACAGCGGGCACGATGCGCTCGGGCTGGACGATATCGGCCAGTTGCGCCATGCGCGGATCGGGCACTTCGACGATGCCCACATTGGGTTCAATCGTGCAAAACGGGTAGTTTTCCGCGGCGATGCCGGCCTTGGTCAGGGCGTTGAACAACGTGGATTTACCTACGTTGGGTAGGCCTACAATGCCACACTTCAGACTCATAAAAACCTCTAAAAACGGGGGAGACAAGTGTATGCCATCCCTGCTCGTGCGACTGTTGGTGACCGTTTGCTGCCTGTTGGCCGTGTCCAGCCAGGCCGCCGATACGGCATCCGGCAGCCCTGCAGCGGTGGGGGAAACCCTCGTTCTGGAGGACCGGATGCCGGCCATCCAGGTCAGCACGGATGTCAGCAGCTGGATAGACGAGGGCTCACTCGCCACGGTAGAGATGGTCGCCGGCGGGGGTGCAAAGTTCACCACTGAACCGGCATTGACCCGCTACACACTGAACAAGTTCGACACCTTGTGGATCAAGCTGCGCGTCAAACGTGCACAGGGCTCCAAGGCGCAATGGACCCTGAACCTGCCTATCCCCTATCTGGATGCGGCGACGCTGTACCAGACCGACAGCGCGGGTCGCTGGACCCCACGGCATGCGGGCGACAGCCTGGCCCAGGTCGACTGGCACAAACGGGGCCTGTACCCGGATTTTGAACTCCATCTGCCGGACAACAACCCCAGGGACGTCTACCTGCAGATACGCAACTTCAAACAGCTGGCCGTTCCGATCAGGCTGGCCACCTTGCAGGACCGTGAGAACCAGCGCCAGCTGGAACTGCTGGGTCTGGGGCTGATGCTGGGTGTGTTGCTGAGCCTGGCTGCACTCTCGCTGCTGCGTTATCTGGAGCACCGCCAGCCCATAGACGGCTGGGCCGCGCTGTTTGGCCTGTTGATCACCGTCACCATTGCGCAGATCACCGGCGTGCTCAACGCTTTCCTGTGGGGCGCCATGCCCGAGATCGGCAACTTTGCCTCCAGCTTCTTCCCCGTGGTGGCGGTGGGCAGCACACTGCTGTTTGTGCGCAATGTGTTTGTGCTGCATGTGCACTTTCACCGCTACGACCGCTTTTTGTCCAGTGTGGGCTGGGGCACGATTGCCTCGGTACTGGTCTTTGCGGTGATGGACCGCTTTGTGGCAGACCAGGTTTGCGCCATGGTCATGATCTTCGCCACACTGGTCGGACTGGGCGCCACGTTTTTGAGCTGGCACAACGGCTCCATGGTGGGCCGCTGGCTGATGCTGGCCCTGCTGCCCCAGTTCTTCGCGCTGACCTACATGCTGGGCGAGACGGTTGGGCTGGTGCCCTTGCTGTGGCAAATGCGTTATGTGACCTCCATGGGTGTGGCCATCACCATCCCTGTCCTGCTGTACGCACTCAGCCAGCTCACCCATGACCGCAAGGAGCTGGTGGTGCGCGCCAACCACCTGCCCACGCAGGATGCGCTGACCGGTCTGCTGACGCCTGAAGTCTTCCAGACCCACCTGGAGGGCGCCGTGCAGCGCGCCATAGACCACCGCGAACCGTTGGCCCTGGTCATGGTGCAGGTCACCAACCACGAACACATCCGCCAGGCCTACAGCGACACGACCGCCGAGCAGTGCCTGCTGCGGGCGGTCGTCAAGGTGCAGCGCATCCTGCGCGATGTGGACCCGGCGGGTCGCGTGGGTACCGCGCAGTTTGGCCTGCTGATGGAAGGGGTCACCACCCGCCAGGCCCTGACCGAGCGCATGGTCAAGCTCATAGGCTCGGGCCTGATCCCGCTACCCGGGCTGGTGCCCGAGGTCACCCTGCACTTCCATGCGGCCTGTGTCCTGTTGCACGAAAACCCGGTGCCGCCCGAGCGGGTGCTGGAAGACCTGCGCGGTCTGCTGGGCGACATGAAGCCCAACACCCGCCGCCCGATCCGCTTCCTGGAAGCCGTCCCCACCCAAGCCTCTGCCCTGGAAACCCCGGCCGAAGCAGCCTGAGGGTTTTGGGGTGGCTTCTACAATCCCCCCCATGACAAGACCGTTTGATATCTGCATCCGGGGCGCGGGCATTGTGGGCCGCACACTGGCCCTGCATCTGGCGGGCAAACAATTGCGCGTGGCGCTGGTGGCGCCCGGTGCAGCCTTGGCCCACCAGGCCACCGAGGCCCAGGCTGCCGATGTGCGCGCCTACGCCCTGAGCCTGCCCTCACGCCAGTTGCTCGAAGCCGTGCGCTGCTGGCCGGACGCACCGCACGCTACACCGGTGCTGTCCATGCAGGTACACAGCGACGACGGTGGGCAAGTGGCGTTTGACGCCAGCCAGACCCGGGCCGAAGCCCTGAACTGGATCGTGGACGTGCCCGCACTCGAATCCCGGTTGGCCGATGCGGTGCGCTTCCAGCCCCTGATTGAAGTTTTTGACGCCCCCCAGCCCGCAGCCCTGACCGTGGTCTGCGAAGGCAAGGCCAGCCAGTCCCGCCAGGAATGGGGGGTCGAGTGGGATGTCACCCCTTACGACCAATGGGCTCTGGCCGCCCGTGTGCAGTGTGCGCAGCCGCATGCCCAAGTGGCTCGCCAGTGGTTCAACCACGGCGAAATCCTGGCTTTTTTGCCCCTGGGCGGTGCGGACGGGAACTTGTGCGCCGTTGTCTGGTCAGTCAGTGCGGAGCGTGCGCAGGCCCTGCAGGCTGCCACCGAGGAAGATTTTTGCCGGGAGCTGGAATTGGCCAGCCACGGCGCGCTGGGTGCCTGCACACTGACCAGTGCACGCAAGGTGTGGCCGCTGCAACAGGCCTTGGCCCGCCGCTGGAGCGGACTCTCGGCGCAGGGCGCATGGGTGTTGGCCGGTGATGCGGCCCACACCGTGCACCCGCTGGCCGGACAGGGATTGAATATGGGCTTGGCCGATGTAGCCGAGCTGGTGGCCGTGGTCACCGGACGGGCGTATTGGCGCAGTGTGGGTGATGCAAAACTGCTGCGCCAGTACGAACGGGCGCGCAAGGCCGAATTTGCGGTGATGGGGCAGGCCAACGATGTGCTGCAGCAGTTGTTTACCACCCGCCATCCCGCCGTGCAGGCTTTGCGCAACTGGGGCATGAACCGATTTGAAGCAAGTGGACCGATCAAACAATGGGTTGCGCGGCGCGCCATGGGCGCCACCGGCAAGCCCACAACCGACAAGAGCTGACTGACTATATGAAAAACCTACTGAAATCCCTGCTGGCTGCCTCGGTGGTCCTGGCCTGTGGTGCCGCACTGGCACAAGAGGCACAAATCCGCAAAAACATCGCCGAGCGCCTGCCCCAGATCAGGGTCGTGGACGAGGTCAGCAAAACCGCCATCCCCGGTATCTACGAGCTGCGTTTCAACGGCACGGAAATCATCTACACCGATGCGCAGGCCAATCACGTCATACAGGGCAGCCTCTTTGACACGAAGGCCAAACGCGATCTGACCGAAGAGCGCATCAACAAACTCATCGCCGTCAAGTTTGACGAGCTGCCGTTCAAGGATGCTTTCACCATCGTGCGCGGCAACGGCAAACGCAAGGTGGCGGTATTTGAAGACCCCAACTGCGGCTACTGCAAACGGTTCGAACGCGATTTGCAAAAGGTGGACAACGTCACCGTCTACATGTTTTTGTACCCCATCCTGGGTGCCGACTCGGTCGACAAGTCCAAGGCCGTCTGGTGCGCCAAAGACCAGGGCAAAGCCTGGCTGGATTTCATGGTGCGCGACCAGTCGGTCCCTGCAGCCAGTTGTGACGCCGGCGCCTTGACGCGTAATGCTGAATTTGGCCGCAAATACAAGATCACCGGCACGCCCACCCTGTTCTTCGTGGACGACACACGTGTACCCGGCGCTGTAGACGCCCCAAGCATCGAAAAAATGTTGGCCGCTGCCAAGGGCTGATCCGAACATCCATGGCAACCACACGCACCCCATCCAAACCCGCCAAGTCCCGCTCCCCCGCGACACCCGCCATCCACTACCGCGTGGAAGTGGCCAACCTGCAGGCCCACCTGTTTGGCATTGAACTCACCATCTCCGCGCCCGCCGCCCGACAGGTGCTGCGCCTGCCGGTGTGGATACCCGGCAGCTACCTGGTGCGCGAATTCGCCAAGAACCTGCAAAACATCAGCTGCCAGCAGGGCAAAAAAACACTGGCTACCGAGCAGATCGACAAGGCCACCTGGGTGGTCGACTGTGCGCCGGGCCAGCCGCTGGTGGTGCGTTACGAGGTGTATGCCTTCGATAATTCGGTGCGCACCGCCTGGCTGGATGCCACGCGTGGATTCTTCAACGGCACCAGCCTGTGTCTGCAAGTCGACGGCCAACAGGATCAGCCCCATGTGCTGGAACTGGTTGCTACGGAATCGATAGCGCAATGGTCAGTAGCGACGGGGGCTACAGCCCAAAAGATCAACAAGCAAGGCTTTGGAACCTACACCAGCCCCAATTACGACACGCTGGTGGATTGCCCCTTTGAGATGGGGCCGTTCTGGAGCGGCAGCTTCACCGCCGGTGGCATACCGCACCGCTTTGTGGTTGCCGGCGCACCGCCCAGCTTTGACGGCGCCAAGCTGCTGGCCGACACCCAGGCCATCTGCGAAGCAGAAATCCGCTTCTGGCATGGCGACGCTATCAAAAACAATAGCAATACACGCAAGCAGGACGAGGGCTCCAGCCCAATTCCGTTCAAGGACTATGTCTTCATGCTGAATGCCGTGGCCGACGGCTACGGTGGCCTGGAGCATAAGAACTCCACCGCGCTGATCTGCAAACGGGCCGACCTGCCCCGCCTGCCCCGCACCACGTTGGCCCCCACCACCCACAAACAGCCCGAGGGATACACCACCTTGCTGGGGCTGATCAGCCACGAGTATTTCCACACCTGGAACGTCAAGCGCCTGCGCCCGGCCGAACTGGCCACCTACGATTACACCCAGGAGAACTACACCGAGCTGTTGTGGTTCTTCGAAGGCTTCACCAGCTATTACGACGACCTGCTGCTGCGCCGCGCCGCGCTGATCGACAACGCGACCTACCTCAAGCTGTTGACGAAAACCATCAACGGTGTGGCCCAGGCGCCGGGGCGCAAGGTGCAAAGTGTGGCCCAGGCCAGTTTTGACGCCTGGATCAAGTACTACCGCCAGGACGAAAACACCGCCAACGCCACCATCAGCTACTACACCAAGGGCTCGCTGGTCGGCCTGTGCCTGGACCTGACGCTGCGCGCCGAAGGCAAGACCACGCTGGACGCCGTGATGCGTGCGCTGTGGGCCCGCTGCCAGGGCGGCCCCATGTCCGAACAGGATTTACTGGCCGTACTGTCCGCCTTGGGCGGCCGCTCGTTCGCGCCCGACATCACCCGCTGGGTGCACAGCACGGCCGAACTGCCGGTGACCACCCTGCTGGAGCGCCACGGCATACAGATCCACCAGGAACCGGACCAGGTGGCCCAGCAACTGGGTCTGCGTGTCAAGGAAAGCGGCGGCCTGTTCATCCAGCAGGTGCTGCGCGGCGGTGTGGCCGAAAAAGCCGGCTTTGCCAGCGGCGACGAATGGATTGCCGTGCAGCCCGCAGGCAGTGATGCCCATGGCGCGTGGCGCCTGCAGTCGCTGGACGACTTCATTCTGTGTGCCGGCAATGCCAAGAAGGTGACGGCCATCGTCTCGCGTGACAAACGCCTGCAAAGCCTGACCCTGAGCCTTCCCAAGGCCAGCCACTCCGTGCGGCTGGCCGTGCGCGACGCCGCCCTGGTCGACGCCTGGCTCGGCCCGCAAACTGCCATCCAGAATTCCTCGCAATAAACCCCTTTGAACAAGGCCTGCACACCATGAACTACGAATGCATCACCACCCGCGTCGAGGGCGAAAAAGTCGGCATCATCACGCTGAACCGCCCCAAACAGCTCAATGCGCTGAACGACCAGCTGATGGACGAACTGGGCCACGCGCTCAAGGCCTTTGACGCTGATGGATCCATTGGCTGCATGGTCATCACCGGCAGCGAAAAGGCCTTTGCTGCTGGCGCCGACATCACCGCCATGGCCAAGTTCAGTTTTGCCGACGCCTACAAGGGCGACTTCATCACCCGCAACTGGGAAACCATCCGCAGCATCCGCAAGCCAGTGATTGCGGCCGTCAGCGGTTTTGCGCTCGGCGGTGGCTGTGAGCTGGCCATGATGTGTGACTTCATCATCGCCGCCGACAACGCCAAATTCGGCCAGCCCGAGATCAAGCTGGGCATCATCCCCGGCGCCGGCGGCACACAACGCCTGCCCCGCGCCGTGGGCAAGGCCAAGGCCATGGACCTGGCCCTGACCGGCCGCATGATGGACGCCACCGAGGCCGAGCGCGCCGGCCTGGTCAGCCGCGTCGTGCCGCTGGACAAGCTGCAGGAAGAAGCCCTGGGCGCCGCGCTGCAGATCTGCGCGTTCTCACAAGTCGCCACGATGGCGGCCAAAGAGTCCGTCAACCGTGCCTTTGAAGGCACGTTGGCCGACGGCATCGTGTTCGAACGCCGCCTGTTCCATGCGCTGTTTGCCACCGCCGACCAGAAGGAAGGCATGGACGCTTTTGTGAACAAGCGCGCGGCCAACTTTACCCACCAATAGTTTTTGGTCTATAATTCTGGGCTCCGGTCGTATAGCTCAGTTGGTTAGAGCGCAGCATTCA
>JAZKDY010000022.1:0-7623 GCA_040387325.1 Pseudomonadota bacterium
GCTGCCGGCGCCGGTGTGCATGTTCAGGAAGTCAACCGCATGCTCAAGGAGTTTGAGCAGATGCAAACCATGATGAAGAAATTCTCGGGCGGCGGCATGATGAAGATGATGAAGCGCCTGGGGGGCATGAAAGGCATGCCCAAGATGCCGTTCTGAGGTTTTGACGCCGCGGGCTAACGCCCCCGGGCCTCCAGCATCACCTGGCGGAAAAACTTGCCTTGCTCGGTGGGCGTATAGCTCCAGTCCGAGATCATTTGCGGAGGCCAGTCGGGGTCAAAACACCACACGGTGAACGAGATGCCCTTCTTCGCGAAATAGTCGCGTACCAGCGGACCGTAGCTGCCGTCATTGTTGATGACGGGAATGTGCGCACCTTTTTCCCCTTCCCGCATCCATCCCAGCTCGGAGGCAATCAAGGGGTATTTGTTTGCAAGGTGCCCCCAATTCTTCTCCCACTGCGCAAGCATGTTGCCAGCCTTTTCCTTTTGCGGGTAAGGATGGATGGCGTAGGCGACCCCCGGTCGTGCGATGGGGTGCTTGGCAACGTGTGACAAATCGTAGGCCCAATTGAACCCAGCCACCAGGGGAATGATATTGCGGTCGTGTGCATATATCACGGTGATCAACTCTTCGTTGAACGCTTTCCACTCCATCCAGTCCACGGTGCCCAATCGATCATTGTGGTTGGTGGGCTCGTTGAACAGCTCATACACAGCAATCGTTGGAACACCTGCGTACCGGGCGGCAATCGTGCGCCAGAAATCCATGGTTTCCTGCTTGCTGGTGCGGTACATGGGGTGAAAGTACAGCTCTTTGGTGATGTTCCCCATGGAGTGCCAATCGACGATCAGATAGATGTCCAGTTCATTGGCCCACACCACTGCCTGGTCCAGGAGTTTCAGGTACTCGGAAGTGCCACGCGAGCGCCATGCGGTAGGGTGAACAGGAAGGCGGATGACGTTGGAACCAAAGTCCTTTGCGGCCTGGAAATGTGATTTGTCCCATTTGCCTTGGGTGGCCAGTTTGTCGGGATCACTGATATTGACGCCGCGGAAGACAAAAGTCTTGCCTTGGTCGTCGACAAACAACTTGCCTTTGACACTGATCTCACTTTGCTTGCGGGTGAGCAATTTGGCATCAAAGGGCAGGGGGTAAGCTTCGTTCCACCACTCTGTCGCGGCGGTTGGCACTGGAGTAACGGCCTTGGGTTCATAGGCGTTGGACGCCAATGGCAGAAGGGTTGCAACGATGGTGCCCAGTAACAAAGCCTTCATGAACGCTCCTGAATGTATGCCAAATTTTGAGACGGGTAATGATAGTGCCATCGACCTGGGTTTCGCCATGCGGTGAGATACTGGTGGCCATGAATGAGAAAAGTAAAAGGGGCCGAGCCACAGGCCGGGTAACGCTCAATGACGTTGCGCGCAGTGCCGGTGTAAGCCCCATTACCGCATCCAGGGCGCTGCGCGATGTCAGCAGTGTCGACCCTGTGCTGGCCCAAAGGGTGCACGAAGCCGCGCTGCAACTGCACTATGCCCCCGACCCCGCAGCGCAGGCGCTGGCATCCTCGCGCAGCCGCTCGGTGGTGGTTCTGGTGCCCTCTTTCACGAACACGGTATTTGCTGCCTTGCTGGAGTCGCTCAACGCAGCCCTGCGCGCACAGGGTTTTCATATCCTCCTGGGGGACACCCATTACAACCACGATGACGAGGAGCGTCTCCTGCGCAGCTACCTCATGCACAACCCCAGCGGTGTCATCGTCACCGGCTTTGACCGCAACGAGAGCACGCGCCGTCTGCTGCAGCTTGGTGGCATTCCCTGTGTGCATGTCATGGAAGTCAGTTCTGCGCCAGGGGTCTACAGCGTCGGTTTTTCGCAGCGTGAGAGTGGTTATGCCATGACGCGGTATCTGCTGGAGAAAGGCGCGCGACGCATTGTGTATGCGGCTGCCCAGCTCGATACCCGTGCCATGCAGCGTGCAGAAGGGTACCGCCGTGCCATGCGGGACGCGGGATGTTATGACGCTGCACTGGAGTTCCTCAGCCCTTCGCCAACCTCGTTGGGACTGGGAACGCAGATGTTTCGCCAGATACGCGAACAGCACCCCGGCGCGGATGCCATCTTTTTTTGCAACGACAACCTGGCCCACGGTGGTTTGCTGGAAGCGCTGCGCATGGGCGTGCGAGTTCCCCAGGACATCAAGATTGTCGGGTTCAACGACGTCGATGAATCGCGCCATACGGTGCCCCGTTTGACCACCGTGGCTACCCCGCGTGAGGAAATGGGGCGGCGCGCCGCCGACATGCTGATTGCACTGATGCAAGGCAAACCAGTGCTGGAACCCTGTGTTGATCTGGGTTTTCAGTTGGCGGTGCGGGACAGCGCCTAACGCGCGCACCCAACGCTCCATGGCAGGGTCGCGCGGCGTTGCACTGGTCCTGGTACGGCGCCGTACTCGGCCGTACTGACGTCGTCCATCAGGTTGCAGGCTGCAATCTGATCGCGCCTGTCCTGCATGCGAGCCTTGCGCTGCGCAACCAGCATTTCCCTGGCTTCGTTGGGCGTGTGTGAGATGGCCCGCAGATGGCCCGCACAAAGGGCCACAGGGTCAATCCAGTCAATTCTGCGCTGCGCCAGCTGCAGCCACAACAGGTCTCCGTGTTGCAACAGACCTATGCCCCCACCCTCCCATGCTTCAGGTGTTACATGGCCCACACACGGGCCCTTGGTCACACCGGAATACCGCCCATCCGTCATCAAAATGGAGTAACGCTCCAGCACACCGTGGTGGCGCAGCGACTGGCTGGGCGCAAACATCTCGGGCATGCCAAAGGCCTGCGGCCCTTGCCCTGCGATGACGAATGCAAATGACAGCGCACCTTCTTCGATCCATTGCATGGCGTCTGCCGCCTGCGTGGTTGAGTACAGCGTGGCCAAGGCGCACACCACATCCGGGTGTTCGTTGACCATCGCCGCCAGCCGGGGCAGCAGGTCGGCTGACTGCATTTCGGCCATACAGTCGGCCTCGTTTTCGTAGTAGCGCACCATGAACACGCGGCTCTCGAAACGGCTGATGTGCTCGCTGCTCATGCCTGCAACCTTTACCGCGCAGGACTCGAAGAAGTTGCCACGCAAAACATCACAACCGGAAATGTCCCGCACGGGAACCACCCGGATGATGGATCGCTCAGGTGCCAGCTTGGGCGAGACCGGGGTCGCCAGCCGCGCGATACGTTCGCCCCAGGTATCACCCATGACGGTGGGGGCATCCAGGTCCATGGGGACCTGCAGGTCGGACAGAATGCGCACCAGGCTGTCGATGCCATGGTGCAGGCCCGCCTTGGCTTGCAAGGCCAGTGCAAAGGTGTCGCGGCCTTCGGTCAGGCTGTGGGCAAAGATGTCGGGAATGGCACTGGCGTAGCGCACGGCCTCAAAGTCCGCCAGCGATACATCGAAGCCCGCATGCCGCATGACGGCCGGCATATGCAGCAGCAGGTTGGTGGAGCTGCCTGTGGCGCAGTGGATGCGGATGGCATTCGCAAAATTGCGTTCCAGCAGATCGCACACTGACAAGGCGCGCTTGTTGAAACTGCGGAACAAGGTGTCTACATTGGCGAACACCACGTCGGTGGGTGCCTCGTCCGTCAAAAGCTCGGAGCCGACCGGCACGAAGCCCAGCGCCGCCACCAGCGTGCGGGAGGAATTGCCGGTGCCGTTGAATGCGCAAATGCCACCCTTCTCGTCACAGGTTGCAGCGGCCAATTCATCCAGCAGTGCATGCGCCTGTTCGCGGGTGATCAGGTTTTGCTCTACTGCACGGTTGAACAGACTGAGGAACGCCTCGTCGGATGAGCATTGGAGGATGTAGCGGCAGTTTTCCTCAATGTCGTGCGCCAGGTGAACGTCACCCGCCGCCGCTGCACGCGCTTGCAGGTCACGCAATGCCTGCCGCGCAGTGGGGGGAATCTCTCCGCCCCGCAGCACATGGGCCGGTACAAACACCGCCCATACGGGGGCATTTCCACGCGCCGGGTGGCGGCGTGCACGGTCGGCAGCGGCCAGGCCGGCCAGGATGCCGGTGGGGGTCTTGTCGCAACCGGCAATCACATAGGCGGCGTGGTAGCTGTGGCCTTCAAAATTGATGTTCACCGTCATCGCGGTGTGGTTGCGCGATGCCAACGAATAGCTCTGCCCGATATTGCTTTGCGCCGTGCCATCGCAGATCACCGGCAAGCCAAAGGTAAAAGGTACGCCCCCGTTTTGCCACACCCTGGCCGCAGCGCGCAAGGCGTGCTCCAGATCGTACAAATGCGCCGGGTGGTCTGGCGAGCCCTGGATGATGCATACACGCGGCCGGTTGGCCGCCAGCCGCGCCACGATCTCCTTGAGCGACAGGTTTACCAGCCTCGCAAAGCCTGGCTCGCCGCCCAGCAGGTTCTCCGCGCGCCGCAGCAGCGCCAGCACCGTGATGGGCTCATTGGCCAGGCCCTGGATGCAGGTGCGGTAGGGGTTGTTGGCTTCGTTTATGACCAGGCCCGCGAACTCCGGGTTTTCGCCAGCATGCGAAGCGGTTTCAAAAGAGCTCATGTCGTTACAGCAGCCCGCGGGTTGCCAGATTGCGCATCAGGCCCGACAGGCCAAACGTCCAGGCAGGCGCGGCGTCGCAGGTCGTCACGCGGTTGAGCAGGGTGCCCAGGCGCGGGGAGGACACACGCACCGTATCACCCACCTGGTGGGTGAAGCCATTGCCGGGTGCACCCCGGTCCTGGGTGGGCGCAAACATCGTGCCCAAAAACAGCACCATGCCGTCGGGGTACTGGTGGTCGCTGGTGGCCTGGCGAACCAGCTCCAGCGGGTCACGGCTGATGTGTGCCATCGAGCTTTCTCCCTGCATGTGAAAGCCATCTGCCCCTTCGACAGCCAGTCCCACCACCGCAGTGCGGACATCGTCCATGCCAAAACCCGCGTCGAACATGCGGATGAAAGGGCCGATGGCGCAGGACGCGTTGTTGTCCTTGGCCTTGCCCAGCAGCAGCGCGCTCAAGCCTTCAATATCGCGCAGATTCACGTCGTTGCCCAGTGTTGCACCTACCGCCTCTCCGCGCGCATTGCAGGCCAGCACCACCTCGGGCTCCGGGTTGTTCCAGTGCGAATCGCTGCGCACACCAATCCAGTCGCCCCAGCCCACCGACGACATGACGGGTGCCTTGGTAAATATCTCCGCATGCGGGCCGATGGCCACTTCCAGGTATTGCGACCACAGACCGTCGCCAATGAGCGCCGCCTTTAGACGTTGCGCCTCTAGCGAACCGGGTTTGACCGAGCGGATGTCCGTCCCCACACGGTCCCCGAGGCTGCTGCGGATACCCTCTGCCGCAGCCGGGTTGCCCCGGGCCCGTTCTTCGATCACGCGCTCCAGTGCGGACACCGCAAACGTCACACCGCTGGCCTTGATGCATTGCAGGTCCACCGGTGGCAGCAGCCGGATGACCGAATCGCCGGAGTCAAATGCGCAGGCCAGTTGCAAGTCTTCTATTGCACCCACGTCGCGCCCTGCCACGGGTTCGCCGGTCCATTGGTTCAGAAGGTCCGCTACGGTGGGGGCCAGGGTGCTGACGTCCAGTACGCGGCCCCCGGTCAGCACGACGGGTGTCGGGCCCTGGGGTAACTGCAGGCGCCCCACCAGGGTTGCATCGTGCCAGTCAGTCGGGAGATGGTTGATCATGCCGGTTGCTTGGTGTTAACGTGCCGTGCGCAGCTTTTCCAGCGCCGTCTGGGTTTCGTTCCACAGATCCATACCGACATTGACGCTGATGCCCGCATTGACGCGCGTCAGCTTGTCGCGCATGCGCGCAGTTTCTGCAGCACTCAGTGCATTGACCTGCATGCCCTTGGACTTGAGTTCAGCCAGCGCGAGCCCGGCTTCGTCGCGCGAGTCCTTGCGCTCGAAGTTGCGGCTGGCAATGGCTGCATCCATCAGCACTTTTTGCTCATCCTTGGAAAGGCCGTCCCACCATTTTTTGCTCGCCAGGATGATCCATGGGCTGTACACGTGGTTGGTCAGCGACAGGTACTTTTGAACCTCAAAAAACTTGCTGGACAAGATGGTGTTGACCGGGTTTTCCTGTCCATCCACCGCCTTGGTCTCCAGTGCACTGAACAACTCGGAAAATGGCATGGGCAAAGCGTTGGCTCCCAGGGTCCGGAAGCTCTCCAGATAAACATTGTTCTGCATCACCCGCACCTTGATGCCTTCCAGGTCTTCCATCTTTGTGATGGCGCGCTTGTTGTTGGTGAGATTGCGAAACCCGTTTTCCCAATAGACCAGACCCACCAGTCCCTTCTCCTGCAGTTTGGCCATGATTTTTCCGCCGATCGGGCCGTCGAGAATGGCGTCGGCTTCCTGGGACGTGTTGAACAGGAAGGGGGTATCCCACAGAGCCATTTCCTTCGTAATGCCGACCAGGGTGGCGGTTGAACCGACCATCATTTCCTGGGCACCACCGATCAGTGACTGCTGCATTTGAACGTCAGGCCCCAGGGCTCCAGCGCCAATGGCGCGCACTTTCATCTTTCCGCCCGACGATTTTTCCACCGTCTCTGCAAAAAGCTTGCTGGCCCGCCCCATATTGGACTGTTCATTGAGTCCATACCCAAAGCGGATAACCCGTGGTTTGATGTCCTGTCCAAAACTGAAAAATGGAGCGCCGAGGGCGGCTGCGGCGGTGAAGGCGATCACGGTACGGCGAAAGGCATGCATGAGACTCTCCTCTTTTTTGAAATGGGTCGAACAGAAATACCAGCTGGTGAATACGCGTGGGCGGTGTGAATCTTTATCAGATACCGCTATCCAAAGTATTTTTGGTGGCAGCATCAGAAGTAACCAGGAGATGTTCGCTTTGTATACGGCGTAATCCCGGATTCTTCTGAAGAAATCCACCAAAGATAGCGCTATCTTACTGAGTGTGGTGTCGGCCGAAACTGGTGAAAACCCTGTGCGGGAAATGGGTGGACCAGCCGCCTGCCAAGCGGCGACAGGCCACGGTCGCTCACCTGGGCAGCCCCAGTGGGAGGGGGGCTAGGCGGTAACTGCTTCGCTCAGGATGACTTCACCCCGCAGGGTGTAGCTGCGTGTTTCGGTGATGCGCACATCCACCAGCTGCCCGACCAGGCGCGGCTGGCCGGCAAAGTTCACAACCCGGTTGCACTCGGTACGGCCCATCAGTTCACCACCGTCGCGTTTGCTGGCGCCTTCCACCAGGATGCGCTGCACCGTGTTCAAACGGCTCTCCGAGATGCGTGTGATGTTGGTATTGATGGCGGCTTGCAGGTGCTGCAGGCGGCGCAGCTTCACGTCATGCGGCGTGTCGTCGTGCAGGTTGGCGGCCGGCGTGCCCGGGCGCGGGCTGAAGATGAAGCTGAAGCTGTTGTCAAAACCGATGTCGTCGATCAGCTTCATCATCTTGTTGAAATCGTCCTCGGTCTCGCCGGGGAAACCGACGATGAAGTCCGAGCTCATGGCCATGTCGGGGCGGATGGCGCGTATCTTGCGCACCGTGCTCTTGTATTCCATGGCGGTGTAGCCGCGCTTCATGGCCATCAGGATGCGGTCGCTGCCGTGCT
>JAZKDY010000023.1:0-40247 GCA_040387325.1 Pseudomonadota bacterium
GAATCCGGCGGCGGCGGCATGCCCCGGGCATCGCCCAGGCTGCCGGCCATACAGGCCACATCGGTGGCCTTGCCGTTGGCATCCACGGCATGGACATGGGCAATGTCTTCGTGCCAGAACATCGTGAAGTGCGGAGCCACCATCTTGCTCCTGGCAGGAAGGTTCAACCAGATCTGGAACAGCTCGGCCGGGTTGGGCTGGTCGGTGTGCACCAGTGGAAACATCTCACAGTGCACGATGCCTTTGCCGGCCGTAAGCCATTGCACATCACCGCCACCAAAACGAGCGGTGGCGCCCAGCGAGTCGCTGTGGTCTATCAGGCCCTGGCGTGTGATGGTGACGGTCTCAAAACCGCGGTGTGGGTGCGAAGGAAAACCGGGGACGGTGTCGCCGTGGTACATGCTCCAGCCATCCTTGCCGGCGAAGTCCTGGCCGATATTGCGCCCCGCCAAGGACGCCACCGGCCCCATGGCGGCATTGCCCTGCGGGTAGGCGTCGTTGTGGTGCACGCAAAACAGAAATGGGTCCAGGGTCTGCCACGGAAAGCCCAGTGGCTGCACGTTGAGGACGGCGGGTGAGGAGGTGGGGGTAGTCATGCGACGGATTTTCACCGCTACGCAAAGGGCGTACAACCCGCCAGTGTTCTGTGGCCGGGCCGCAGCGCCTTCCACGCCAATCCGCTTAAGCAAAAATCGGCCATAGCCCCCGTGAAATATGGCGATACCGCTATAAAATCAGGAGTGTTCCGGTTCACAACATAACCCTAACCCCCGATCATGCACCTGGTTACCAGCCTCTTTATCCTGCTTGTCGCTGCACATCTGTTGGGCAATCTCAGCCTGCGCCTGAAACAGCCGGCATTGGCGGGCCACATGGTTGCGGGCATCCTGATCGGGCCTTCCCTGCTCGGCTGGCTTTTGCCTACGCCTACGCTCGGCGCGGTGGCCGACATCGCGGTGTTGTTTGTGGTGCTGAGTGCCGGTCTGGAGATGCGGCTGCAGCAAGTGTTCGACACCTTCCGGGGCCGTGGCGTGCTGGCCATGCTGGTCGGATTTTTACTCCCCGCAGCGGCGGGCGCAGGTGTTGCCGCCGCCTTTTCGGTAGCGCCAGCGCCGATGGTTGTTGTGTCCCTGTGTATTGCCGTAACCGCTTTGCCGGTGGCGCTGCAGATCCTGAACAGCTTCAACCTGCTGAAGACCCGCATTGCACATGTGTCCATCTCCGGTTCGTTGTTGTCTGACATTCTGGTGTTCATGATTTTGGGCGTGCTCATTGAACTGGCAACCAGCGGCCGCGCGCAGAGCGTCGGCGTTTCTGCGGCATTCGCGTTCGGCAAACTCGTGGGTCTGGTTGCCATCATCGTTGCCGCGCAGTGGGTATGCCAGCGGGTCATGCGGCGGCGCAGCAGCGCAGGTGCGAGCCCAGTCAGCGCGTCCACCGTCAGCCTGTCTTTTGCCGTGCTGTTCGTTTTCGGTTTGGGCACGGTCAGCGAGTTGCTCGGTTTCCACTTTGCAATCGGTGCTTTTTTTGCGGCGATGATGATCACCCCCGAGCTGATCGGCGAGCATTCCTTTGAACGTCTGGAAGACACCAGTGAGGTGTTGACTGCCAGCCTGTTCGGTCCGCTTTTTCTCGCGTACCAGGGGTTGCAGTTCCACCTGCAGTCGTTGGCACGACCCGGCTTTGTGGTGTCGCTCGTGGTTGCAGCCGTGGTGTCCAAACTCCTGAGCGGTTATCTGGTTGGCATTTCGCAACGGATGACCCGGCATGAGTCCTGGGGTGTTGGCATCATCATGAATGCCCGCGGCGTGATGGAGCTGGTCGTAGCCAGCATCGCGTTCCGCGCCGGTCTGGTGGACGCCGAAATTTTCTCTGCACTGTTGATCGTGGGATTGGTCACGACCGTCATCACGCCGCTGCTACTCAAGCGTTGGCAAGCGGTTGCACCGCTTGCGGCACCGCACTAATTCGCCGGCAAGGGCCTGTCAGAGGTAGCACCCGGCGCTGCCTCCGCTCTGTTGCGCAGCAGGGGCAGGGCAGCGGCGAGCGCGACGAAGATGAGCGGAACCACGGCCAGCATGACCGTCGAGGTATCGCGCCCGGCCATCAACAGTACACCTGCCAGGAGGGGGCCAGCAACAGCACCCAACCGTCCGATACCGACCATGAAACCCACACCGGTACCCCGCACCCGTGGGGGATAAATTTCAGTCGCCAGCGCGTAGAGCAGGAACTGGCCACCGCTGATGAAGAAGCCGATGCCGAAGCTGGCGGCGAACGCCTGGCGGACATCATTCCCGCTGCTCGCCATGCCAACGACGCTGATCGCCATGCCGATCCATGTGCCGATGTACAGCAGCGCACGCGCCTTCAACCGCGACAGCGCACCAAATACAAACCCGCTGGCCGCGCCGCCCAGTGTCAGCAGCATGATGGCCTTGGATGCATCGGGCTTGGTGAAACCCTTGCTGACTAACAACGACGGCAGCCAGTTGATCAGCATGTACAGGGCCAGAGCGGTAAAAAACGCACTGCTCCAGATCAGCAGCGAAGGCCCCAGGCGGTTGTCGCCGGCCAACGTGACAGTTATGTTGGACTGGGCACCGCCCGCTTTTGCAGCGCGGAATGCAGGGGATTCCGGCAAGGCGAAAAACATCAGAACGGCCACGGCCAGGGGTGCATAGCCACCGATATGGAAGACCGTTTGCCAGTCGAGGTCCGGTCGGGCGGCGCTCAGGGCGGCGACGATGCCGCCACCGAAGGGCATGGCCGAGCCCAGCATGGTCACGCGCATGCTGGCATTTTTGGGATTGCCAAACTCATTGGTCAGAGCCAGGATATTGGGCAAGGTGCCCCCCAGACCCAAACCGGTGAGAAAGCGCAGGGCCAACAGGCTTGCGGTATCTCCGGCCCAGGTTGTGGCGATGCTGAACACACCCAGCAGCACCAGGGAGCCTATCGTGACGGCGCGACGACCGATGTGGTCCGCGAGGCGTCCACCAACGATGGCACCGACAAAAAGGCCCAAGGTGCTGGCACTGAATACGCCCCCCAGCTGGGCCGGGTCAAGCCCGAACACCGGGGCAAATTTTGGTGCAGCAATGCCGGCGACCAGCAGGTCATAACCTTCGCACAGCCCTGCCAGAAAACACAGCGTAAAGACCAGGAGTGCAGATCCCTTCCGGGTTTCGTGCAGAGGCTTATTCATTTTCGTTGGCCCGGGTTGTGGTTTCTGCAGCTGCGTGGGTCTCACGGCGGCGGGTCATCTTCGCAACCAGGTTGTCCGCAACGCCGGGCCGGGCCCATGGGCAGACCGCGATGCAGACGGCGCAGCCGGCGTTCTCGGCAAAAAAGGGGATGCATTTGTCAAAATCTACGTACCAGCGCTCTTCGCCGCGCACCCACTGTTTGTTTTCAGTGATGGCATCCGGCGGACAGGCGTCTTCGCAGATCCGGCAGTTGAGGCAGAAATCGTCGGCGCCAAAGTTGTCCCGCTGGGCGACGCTGATCGGCATGTCGGTCGTCACACCCGCCAGGCGCAAATTCGAGCCGTAGGTGCGGTTGATCAGGGAGCCGTGTTTGCCCAGTTCGCCCAGACCCGCATCAATGGCAGCGGGGATCAGCAGCAGGGCATCGGCGCGCGGACCGGGGAAGGGCTTTGCGTTGAAGCCCTGGCGGCGTATCCAGTTCGCCAAAGCGTAGGAGGCACGGGTGCACCGTGCATACTGCCGGCCCACTTCCGCCGCCGACGCACCATTGGTAGCGGACCCTGGTGCCTGTTTCAGATTGTCGTAGTTGTGGCTGAAGCCCATCATGATGACGTTGGGCTGGCCCTCGATGGCATAACCTTCGACGAGGTACTGTTCCTTCAGCGTGGTGGTGCCGAACAGGTCGGCTTCGTTGGCCAAGGCAAACTCCCGGGCCATGTCGGTCCACTGTACCGCTGTGCGGGACACAGGGCTGGCATGGGGCGTTTCCAGTTCGGGATAGTTGTAGGCCGAGGCAAAGGACTCGCGGGCTTCCTCGGTGCGGCGGCAGGAGGCGCTGGCAATCTGCTGGACCGGTCCAAACGGGTGCTGTGTCGGCGGATGCCAGAACATCGGTGAGGCCCTGCGAAAGCTGGTTTCACCTTGCCCGTTCAGCCGGTTGCCGGAAGCGCCTTGCGGCCAGGCCGCGAGGAATTCCGGGCCGGGCGTATAGGTCTTTTGTTTTGCGCGTGGCATGTGTCAGGCCGGGTTGCTGACGGGGCCGCCAGGGATGGCATCCAGTTCGCCCGACTCACGCGCTTTGCGGCCATACACCAACTCAAACACGGGGCTGGCCATCATGGTGGTGACCACGGCCATCAGCACCAGGATGGAGAACAGCGCTGGCCCGATGATGCCCTTTTGCAAACCGATGTTGATGATGATCAATTCCATCAGGCCGCGGGAGTTCATCAGGGCGCCGATGCCCAACGCGGTGCGGTTGTCCTCACCCGACAGCCGTGCGGCCAGGTAACAGGCTCCGAACTTGGCCAGAACGGAGGCCACCAGAACGCCCGCCGCGATCAGCAGCAGCTCTGTGGAATTGATCATGTCCAGGCGCGTGTTGAGGCCGGAGTAGGTGAAAAACATGGGCAGCAGCAGGATCACGGCCAGGGGTTCCACCTTCTTTTTGAGTTCGGTTGCGAACATGCCGCGCGGCATGACGGCGCCCAGAATGAAGCCGCCAAAGATCGCGTGGATGCCAACGGCGTCCATGACGAAGGCCGACACGCAAAAAGCAATCAGCGTGATGCCCAGCACGGTGTGGCTCATCTCGCCTTCGCGCTCGACCATGGCGCCCAGTGGCGCCAGCAGCTTGCGGCCAAACATCAATACAAAAGCCGTCCACAGAAGGCCTCCACCAATCGCCAGCACCGCCACGCCAGCGCCTGCGCCAAAGGCGGCCAGCACCAGCGCCAACACGCACCAGGAAACCGCGTCGTCAAAGGCGCCAGCGGTCAGTGCCAGTGTGCCGAGCGAGGTGTTGGCCAGGCCGCGCTCGTTGATGATGCGGGCCAGCATGGGGAAGGCGGTCAGCGCAATGCAGGCGCCCATGAACAGTGTGGCATTGGTCAGCGAAATGCCCGGCGCGAACAGGCCCGGAACGTCGACCAGCAGCGGTGTGATCAACCATGCCATGAAGAAGGGCGCGGCAATACCGGCCATTGACACGCCCATGGCGCTTTTGCCCTTGGTAGCGAAGTGGTCCAGCCGCAGGGTTGTGCCAACCAGAAACATGTACAGGCCCACGCCCAGCTGGGCGCCGGTGTACAGCACGTTTTTCATCTCCTTGGGGAAGATGGCGGCCTGCAGGTCGGGGAAGAACAGGCCCAACAGCGATGGCCCGAGGACCACGCCCGCAATCATCTCTCCCACCACCTGCGGCTGGCCCAGGAACTTGCGGCCAAACCAGCCGACCACGCGGCAGGCCAGCATGATCACCGCCAGTTGCAGAAAGAAGCGGACGCTGAAGTCCGCGGGGGAAAAGGTTTCCGCCAGTGCGGGTACCGCCGGCCCGTGTTTGGCGAATACGTCGCCAATCAGGCCCCAAAGGTTGATGTTGTCGAAATTCATGGTGCTTCCTGTTGTGAATGCAACTATTTGTGTTTGCCGATGCCTTGGGTCTGCGCATTTGCAGTCCATTTGGACAACGTTGTCTCCAACCAGCCGCGGTGCAGCGACTCGTTCGGGCGGATTGTGTATTTGCTCTACAGGCTTGTCTATGGGGTCTGACCGCATTGATACTACGTACCTACAAAATGGTTTGAAAAATGTAGGTACGTCTATTACAATTCAGGTAACCATGAAGTTCCTCTCCAGCCGCGAGTTCAACCGTGATGTCAGCTTCGCCAAGCGCGAGGCCCGCACCGAACCGGTCCTGATCACCGACCGCGGCCAGCCCACCCATGTACTGATGAGCATCGAAGATTTCCGCCGTTTCACGGGGGAGGGGGAGAGCATTCTGGAGATGCTGGCCATGCCGGATGTTGTCGAGCTGGATGCCAACGACGCATCAGACGGCGCTTGGGACCACCGTGAGGCGATCGACTGATATGTACCTGCTCGATACCGGTGTGGTGCTGGAGTTGCGCAAGGCCAAGACGCCACAAGCCGATCCAGGGCTGGCGGCCTGGGCGGCTGGCATTGCGCGCCAGAAGTTGTTCATATCGGCGCTGAACCTGCTGGAGATCGAAAGCGCTGCCGCCCGGCTCGGCAAAAAAGACAGGGCTGCTGGCCTGGTGGTGCGCGAATGGATCGACAACCACGTGATGCCCGCTTTTGAGGGGCGCGTGTTGCCCATCGATGCCCCTATTGTTCGCCGCCGGGCCCAGCTGCCTTATGCCAATACGCGCGACGGTCTGCTTGCCGCGACCGCGCTGGAGCATGGGTTAACCTTTGTGACGCGCCGGGTTGCTTCCTTCCGGGTGGGACGCGTGAAACTGCTCAACCCCTCGGGCCACCACGTGCTGCCCTCGGATGAGGAGGAAGATTGGGGTCAGGGGACCCAGACCGGCCACCTGTGGCTGAAGAATCTCTATGTAAGGGCCTAGAAGTTGACAAACAAACGACGCATCCTGATCGTTGGCGGTGGCACGGCGGGCTGGCTCTCGGCCGCCTACCTGGCCAAGTTTCTGGGGCTATCCGAGCGCAGCCACCTGGAGGTGACCCTGCTGGAATCCCCTGACATTGGGGTCATCGGTGTGGGCGAAGGCACCTTCCCCACCATCCGCAGCACCCTGCAGTTTCTGGGCATTGACGAGATGCGCTTCATCCGGGAAACCTCGGCCACTTTCAAGCAGGGCATCCGCTTCATGGACTGGGCCAGCGCACCGACCGCGGAGCAGCGTCACCAGTTCATCCATCCCTTTGAGGCGCCTTTCTACACCGAAGGTACGAGCCTTGTCCCCTATTGGCTGCTGCAGGATGAGGCGACCCGACCACCGTTTGCGCAGGCGGTGACGATCCAGGACCGTGTGGTGGGTGCCCGGCGCGCGCCCAAACGGTCCAGTGACGCGGCGTATGCGGCTCCCCTGAACTATGCCTACCACTTCGATGCGATCAAGTTTGCAAAGCTGTTGGCCGAGCGCGGCCGCGAGCTTGGGGTGCAGCACGTGGAGGCCACGCTCAGCGGCGTCAAACTCGACGCGACGGGCGCCATCGACCACATCGAGACGCTCCAGCACGGCAACTTCAAGGCAGACCTGTACATTGACTGCACGGGGTTTCGGGCCGAGCTGATCGGGCAGGCCATGGGCACCACGTTTACATCGGTGCGCCAACAGCTCTTTGCCGACAGGGCCCTGACCTGCAAACTCTCCACCGATGAACCAGGCCCGCAAGAAGCCAACATGGAAAGCTGCACGATAGCCGCAGCACACGAGGCGGGCTGGACCTGGGAGATCGGGCTCAACGGCTCGCGCGGCATAGGGTGTGTCTATTCCAGTGACCATATCAGTGACGACCGCGCGGCCGACATTCTGCGTGCCTACATTGGGCCGGGGCACGAAGACATGGTTCCGCGTTGCATACCGTTTGCGGCAGGCTACCGCAAACAGCAGTGGGTCAAGAATTGTGTGGCCGTCGGGCTGTCGGCGGGCTTTCTGGAGCCGCTGGAATCCACGGGCCTTGTGCTGATCGAAGCGGCGGCGGGCATGATCGCCGAAATGCTTCCGCACAGTGGCCCCATGCAAGCACCTGCGCGCCGCTTCAACGAACTGATGACCACGCGGTTTGAAAACATTGTTAACTTCCTGAAGCTGCACTACTGCCTGAGCCAGCGCCAGGAGCCCTTCTGGCGTGACAACACCCAAGCTGCTTCCATCCCCGACCGGCTCGCCGAGTTTCTGGAGCAATGGAAACTCAGGCCGCCAGGGCGGTTCGATTTTGTGCTCGACACCGAGACGTTTGCGTTCTTCAATTACCAGTACATCCTGTATGGAATGGGGTTCAAGACGGACCTGAGCGCCGGCCGCGACGACTTTCCCCAGGTCGAAGAAGCCAACCGGCTCTTTGCCAAGATCAAGCGTTTCGGCGACCGGGCGTTGGTCGATCTTCCCAGCCACCGGGCATTAATCCAGCAGATCAACGCCCAGACGGGGCGTTCTGCGCTGGGGTCACAACATGCTGCGGGCCTGGGCACTGCGAGCGCCAGACAGTGATACCGCTGCTGTTGGTCCGTTCTGTCTTCGGGCGTCTGCTGTGCGCGCTGGTTGCTGTTGGCGCTGTGCTGGCGCTGGACCTGTGGCAACGGCCAGTACCACCACCAACGGCACAGGCTGCATTTCCAACGCCCACAGCAGCAGCGGTGCAGTTACAGGTAGCCGCCAAGGGAGAGATCCCCATGCCGCCTGGCATGGCAGCAGCCCATGCCAGCAGCATGCTGCCCATGCCCTCCACCCATGCGGCGGCACTGACCGTGTTCTGGTTTTCGGGAGATCGCGAGAGCGGGCCCAATGTGCAGATAGCCGCATCGCAATTCATGCGTGCAACACAGCAGTGGACCCCGGCACGTTTTGTCGTCAATCGCTTCGTGATGGGTGATCAGCTGGGCCATGGCCTGCGACGCCTGGGCAATCCGGTCGCGTGGATGGATGGCACGGGCCGGGTCAACCTCTTTGTCGTGGCGACGGGTTGGGGTGGCTGGGCGGCGTCGCGCATTCTGCACGTGCGCCAGAGCAGTGCAGGCAATGGATTGTCGGAGCTGGCATTTGAGCCGGTGCGGGTACTGCCACTCTCGTGGTTGTGGAACACCAGCTTTCTGGTGCGCAATGCGCCGTTGCCCCTGCAGGACGGGGGAATGGTATTGCCTGTGCATTTTGAGCTGGGCGTCAAGTACCCCATGGCCCTGCGCTTTGGTAGTGACGGTGGGTATCTGGGCATGGTGCGTATGTCGCAGCGGCCTTATATGTTGCAGCCCAGTGTGGTCGCACAGTCGCCCCAGCAGTGGTTGGCCTTCATGCGCGATGGGCGCCCCGATGGCAAGATTGGCGTGGCCCAAACTCTGGATGGTGGCCAGCAGTGGGCGGACCTGCCAGACCTGGCGTTGGACAACCCGGACGCGGCGGTGGCCGCAATAGGCGCGGCGCCCGCAGAGATGTTACTGGCCCACAACTCGTCTATTGCATCGCGCGGCACGCTGGACCTGAGTGCCTCCCACGATGGCCGCCACTGGAGCCTGGTCAAGACGCTGGAGCGGGGGGGATTTGACGACGAGTTCTCCTACCCCGCCCTGGTGTGGGCCGAAGGTGGTCTGTGGATCAGCTACACCGTGGACCGCCAGCGCATTGCGTGGCAACGCCTGGCGCCAGTCGCTGCCACAGCAGCAGGGGGCAAACCATGAACGCGGCACTGAGCGGCTGGCTGGCGCAGGCCCTGGCGACCGATGCGCCGGCTTTGCCATCCGCTATCGGTCAGCAGATCTGGTTGCATGTGGGCTGGAGCGTGGTGTTGGCCTGTTTGGGGGCCACACTGGCGGGGCGTTGGCAGCCAGACCGGTTGGCGCACCGTGCCGGCTGGCCAAGGGCTGTGGCGCTTGTGCTGGCACTGTGGGCCTGGGTGCCGGGGCCGTATGCTCCCGCTTACTGGTTGGGCCTGGCATTTCAGGCGCCCAGCATGGTGGCTGTGTTGTGGTGCGGTGCCTTGTTGTACCAGCGGTTGTTGCCACCCAGTCCGGCTTCTGCTCTGGCGCCACAGGCCAACCGGTCGACCCTTTTAATTGCATGTGTGGGTGTGCTGATGGGCTGGGTTCTGTTGCTGGACACTTTTGCCCGGCTGCCCATCCAGGTGTATGCCTGGGGGTTTAGCCCTGCGGCATTGGGTTTCTTGCTGCTTCTCTGCGTGTTGCCATGGCTGGTGGGGCCATTGAACATGTGTTTTGGCGGCCGCAGCGTGGTAATGGTTTTTGTCAGCCTGCTCCTGTTTGCGGCTCTGCGGCTGCCCACGGGCAATGTTTGGGATGCGGTGTTGGACCCCTGGCTCTGGCTGGTGCTGCACGGCGTGCTTGTGCGCCGGTTGCTCCGGGCTCGGGGTGCTATTTAATTAATAGCAAACTATTGATTGGCGACGGGGGCTCTTGGCATATTTCTCTTAGTGCGTTTGGTCCTGCGACAGCTGGTACACGGTTCGGTTGCCAAACAACACGCCGCACTCCACAAACAGTTCGTTGGAAAGTGCCTGGCGCATCGTGTCGGTCGCCAGCACTTCGCCGCCCTTGGCCATGTCTTCGCCCAGCCTGGATGCGGCATTCACCTCCGCACCCCACACCTCGTTGTCACCGATACGCAACACGGTGCCGTAACCCAGGCCAATGCAGACTTCAATGCGGTCCTCTGCGGCCCGACCAGGATTGACCCTCGCCGTTGCCTGCACCATCGCCCGGGCAGTCGCCAAGGCCTGCTGTGGCGTGTCGAAAACGACCAAAAGTGAGTCCCCTTCGTGTTTGATGCAGGTGCCACCGTTCTGGTGGATCAGCGGCTGGAACAGCGTCTCGGACTCCTGGATCAATTGCAAAAAATGCACGATGCCAAAGGCCTCCACCACGCGGGAGAAACCGACAAGGTCAGTAAACATCACCGCATGCAGTCGGCCGAAGCGTGCAAAGATCGCCGCGTCAATGGCAGCGCGGTCCGCGCCGGTTTCGCGCCGTTGCGCCAGTAAGGATGCGAGTGCTAGTGCGTCAGACATGCCCAGCATTTTTACACCGTAGCGGCCGGGCCTCCATGCATGGCCTCTGCATACAAGTCCGGGTCCTTGCTGTATCCATTTGTTACGAGTCATTTCTTATAAACGGTGTAATCTGTTTTACCGGATAATGGAAGGAGCACCTATGAACACTTGGCAGGGCGACTTGCTGGGCATGACCGACATGGGTCACACCGTGAACGAGGTTTTTGGAAAAATCACCCAGGCCTCGCAGGCTTTGGGCTTCGAGTTTTGTGCCTACGGGCTGCGTTTGCCAACGCCTATTTCCAACCCCCGGACGATAATGCTGAGCAACTATCCGCTGGCCTGGCAGGCGCGGTACGCCAGCCAGGGTTATCTTGCAATCGACCCCACCGTAGCCCACGGGCGCCATTCCCAGTTGCCGCTGGTCTGGAACCAGCGCGTGTTTGCCGCGACACCTGATTTGTGGGATGAGAGCCAATCCTTTGGCCTGCGTGTTGGCTGGGCGCAGTCCAGTCTGGATGCCGTTGGCGTGGGTGGCATGTTGTCGCTGGCGCGGTCCACTGACCATTTGTCCGCTGCGGAGTTGGCCACCCAGGAAGTGAAGATGCGCTGGCTGGTCAACATCTCTCACCTTGCGCTGTCGCGCCTGTTTGTGTCCGAGCTGGTGAAGGAGTCACCCCCAGATTTGACCTGCCGGGAGATCGAAGTCCTGAAGTGGACAGCCGACGGCAAATCGTCCTGCGAGATTGCGGACCTGCTGTCGATCTCTGAAAACACGGTGAACTTCCACATCAAAAACTCCGTTGTGAAACTGCGAACCGCAAACCGGACGGCCGCGGTTGTGCGGGCCGCCATGCTTGGGTTGCTGAACTAGCGGCTTTTGTTGTATGCACCTGTCGCCCGATGGACTGATACGCTTGACCGTCGACCAATTGCTGTCGACCCCGTTGGAGCATCTGGTATCGGGGGTGGACCCGGATACCCATGTGTTGCCCGCAGCTTGTGGCAGGCAGACATCGCTTTCTGGTTATACCGAGTGGATCAGCACCCGGGATCCCACGATATCCATTGGCTGGGATTGGCGCTTGCAGACGATGGCCGCGGGTGTGCGATGGGTACGGGTGGGCCTGCCGCGCAGCAACCTGATGTTGACGCAGGACACCGGCGCCGACACCACATGGCACGGCAACCTCGAAATCCTGGGAACCGTCGTTGATGCACTGGCCTGGCGGGAAATCCTGCCCGGCATCGTGGCCGCCCGTTACGCTTGATTACTCTTTTTCTCAGAACCTACCATTTCTGGTAGTTACTCGGTACAGATAGGCACGTTTCAATGAATCTCCTCTTGTGTAGAAGGAGACAACGTGAATATCGTGACCGGGACACCCGCAGATCTGTCGTTGGAGATCATGGCTGGCGTTGCACGCTACCGCCATAAGGTCTTCGTAGAGAAACTCGGCTGGCAGCTGCGGTGTGAGAACGCACTGGAGTACGACCAGTTTGACCGCGATGACACGGTGTACGTGGTGGCCCACAACGGCGACAACGAGGTGGTTGGCACCGCGCGGCTGTTGCCCACCACGCGCCCCTATCTGTTGGGCGAAGTATTCCCCCAACTGCTGCATGGCGTCGCGCCGCCCCATTCGCCAGACGTATGGGAACTGTCACGGTTTGCCGCAATGGACTTCAGCGTGCAGGGCAGCTCGGCTCTGGCCCAATTTTCATCACCTATCGCAGTGGGACTGTTGCAGGCCAGCCTGGAATGTGCGGCGCGCCATGGTGCAAAGCGCTTTATTACGGTTTCTCCGCTGGGTGTGGAACGCCTGCTGCGTATTGCCGGTTTTCGTGCCCACCGACTGGCGCCACCAATGATCGTGGACGGGAATCCCGTCTTTGCCTGTTCCATCAGCTGTGAGATGCAAGGCGCACCGGCGGCTGTCAGAGAGCTGTCGCTATGCTGAACCTTGGCAAGTACCGCTTGGTTATTCTGCTCACCGGGTTGTTTCTGGTGATCTTCGGCGCCGTGATGGTGCTGACCTTTGTGATCTCGCGCCAGATTGCCACTGACGCGGTCTCCTTGAATCTGGCCGGTCAACAGCGCACCCAGGTACAGCAATTGGTCAAAACCGTTTTGCTGCTGGAGCAAGGTGGCACACAGGGCGTTATCGACAGCAACGGTGCGACCAGCTTTTCGGAGCTGAAAGATCTGTACTCCACAGTCGATGCGTTGAATGCCGCCCTGGCAGCCTTTCGCGAAGGCGGCATGCAATTGGAGAGTGGTGCGCGGGTTGCGTTGACGCCGCAGGACGACGTGCAGGCGGCGGCATTCTTCAAGCTGCTGGATGAATTGTGGGCACCCATCAACCAACAGGTACAGGCGCTGCGCAAAAAGGAGAACCCAACTGCGGACGACTTCGGTGCCCTGTTGCAAGTGCTGGTGCCAGACAACCTGAATCTGCTGGAGACATCGAACCTGCTGACCTCGCGCATGGAGTCTCTCTCTGCGGAAAAGGCTGCGACCTTGCGCAAAATCCAGACCGGCGGTATTGCGCTGGCCTTTTTGAACTTTGCGCTCATTGTGTATGTGTTCCTGGGCCGCCTGCGTGCCAGCGACAGCGAAGTCGAGCGCATGCAGGTCGAAACCGAGAATATTCTGCGCACCATGCAGGAGGGACTGTTCCTGCTGGACAACAACTTCCAGATCGGCAGCCAGACCTCCAATGCCTTGAGCCAGGTCCTGGGTACGACGGTCAAGCCGGGTGGCGATTTCCTGGCGCTGCTCAAACCCATGGTGTCGCAGAAGACGCTGGACACCACCAAGGAATACGTAGAACTGCTGCTGCGTTTCGACGTCAAGGAAAAACTGGTGGCCAGCCTCAACCCGCTGGATGCGCTGGAGATCAACACGACCCGCGAGAACGGAACGGTGGAGACCCGCTACCTGAATTTCCGCTTCAACCGGGTGGTGGACAAGGGCAAGATCACCCACCTGCTGGTCACGGCATCCGACATTACACGCCGCGTCAAGCTGGAGCGTGAGCTGATCAACAGCGAACGCCAAGTGCAGGACCAGATGGCCATGATGGTCTACATCCTGCAGGCCGATCCCAGCCAGATGCGGGATTTCCTGGAAGGCTCGGTTGCCGGTCTCAACCGCATCAATGAGGCGCTGAAAGCGGGTTCCGCATCGGGAGTCGCCACTGCAGACATTGACCACTTCTTCCGCATTGCACACCGCATCAAGGGAGACGCCGCAGCACTCAACCTGCAGGCCATTGCCACATCGTTGCACAGCTTTGAAGACCTGTTGCAGGGCCTGCGCAACAAGCCGCAGCTGCACAACGAAGACCTGTTGCCCGTGATTGTGCGGGTGCGTTCCATCTATGCCGAGCTACACGCTATTCAGGAGGCAATGGCGCGCATTGCCCAGGTGCGTGGTGTTGTGAATGTGGAACCGCCCAAACCACAGCACGACCCCGTGCGGCAAAACTCGCCCTTTGTTGCCCAGTGGCGCAACCTGACGCAGCAGATCGCCAGCCGCAAGGGCAAGAAGGTCGATTTGACGTACCAGGGGGTGGAGCTGGAAAAAATTACCAAGGTCATGCGCGAGACCATAGACACCATCGTCACCCAGTTCATCCGCAACGCGGTTACCCATGGCCTGGAGACACCACAAGAGCGGGCACACCAGGGCAAGGAAGAGCAGGGGGCCATTGCGGTCTACCTGTCGGAAGCGGGCGATGGCGCATTGGAGTTGAGTTTTCGTGACGACGGTGCGGGCATCAACGTCGAGAAGCTGCGCGAGGCCGCTGTGCGCATCGGAGCCCTGAACGCTGAGAAGGCCAAGGTGGCGGACGTACGCCAGCTGACCGAACTCATTTTTAAACCGGGATTCTCCACGCACGAATCCATTGATGAGGATGCCGGGCGTGGGGTGGGGCTGGACGTGGTCAGAGACCTGGTGGCCCGTGTGCGGGGGCGTATCCATATCGGAACGGCGCCCGGAAAGTACTGCCACTTCAGGGTGCAGATTCCGTCGCACCTGTTTGCCTCATCCAACTTGGCAACACTGGCACTTCAGGCGGAGGCACACAGCTGATGGAACTCAAACTCATGATTATCGACGACTCCAACGTCATCCGCGGAAAGATCTCGCGCGCCCTGACGCGGCACAACATGCGGGTGGTGGCCACCGCAGCAAATGGTGAAGAGGCAGTGGAACGTTTCCTGCCGGAGAAGCCTGACATCGTCACCATGGACCTGACCATGCCACGCATGGACGGTCTGGAGTGCATCCGCAAGCTCAAAAAAATCAAACCGGACATCAAGATTCTGGTGGTCTCTGCATTGGCCGACAAAGCCACAGCCATCCAGGCGTTGAAGGAAGGCGCGCAGGGTTTCCTGTGCAAACCCTTTTCGGATGACGACCTGACCGAAGCGATGGACGAACTCTTATCAGGGGCATGACATGGATGAAGACCAGCTACGCATCTTTGTAGGCATCGTTCAGAAGTACTTTGAGAGCGAGACCGGCAAGGGCCCCGACACCGGCAGCCCCTACCTGGGCGACGTGACCGACTTGCCCATGCTCGACTTCACCGGTGTTATTGGCATCTCTGGTGTGCGCCAGGGTTGTGTCTACATCACCGCGGGTCCGGACCTGTTGCGGGCCCTGCTGCTGCACGTCGGGGAGACCGATGTATCGGATCAGAACCTGTGCGACCTTGCGGGCGAGATTGCCAACACGATTGCTGGCAATGCCCGTCTGCACTTCGGTGCGGATTTCATGATCTCGGTGCCGGTGATCGTGCGGGGTGCTGCTCAAGCCATCCACATGCCGCGCAACACCAAGGCCTATGTGATTCCGTTCCGGTGGCGCAAGCATCCTGCGTCGCTGGTGGTGAGCCTGCAATGACCGGGGGAGTCCTGTCCATGAAAGCCTTCTCTTCTGTTCTGCGTATCGCGCTTGCGGTGCTCATGTTCCAAGCCATGACACCCAGTTGGGCCGACACGGTTCTGACCAATGCGTCCTATACCGCGACCAAGGAAATGTTTGCGGCCTATAACCCGGCATTTGCGCGGTACTGGAAAGCCAAGACGGGCGAAGCGGTGCAGATCAATCAGTCCCATGCCAACTCCAGCACCCAGGCCAGTCTGGTCAACAGCGGACTGGCCGCTGATGTGGTGACCTTGTCGGTTCCACTGGATGTGGACGAGATTGCCAGCAACCGCCTGGTGCCCGAGAACTGGAAGCAGCGCCTGCCACAGAGTTCCACACCGTATTACTCCACCATCGTGTTCCTGGTGCACAAGGGCAATCCCAAGGCGATCAAGGATTGGCCCGATCTGGTGCGCTGGGGCGTGCAGGTGGTCATGTCCAACCCCAAATCCTCCGGGGGGGCACGCTGGAGCCATCTGGCAGCCTGGGGTTACGCGCTCAAGAAGCCGGGTGGCAGCGAGGCCAGCGCGCGTGACTACCTGAAGCGGCTGTACAACAACAACAAGGTTCTGGAGTACACCGCGCGGGGCGCTTCCAACACCTTCGTCGGTCGCAAGCAGGGCGACGTCATGGTGTCCTGGGAGAACGAGGCCTTCCAGATCGTGGCCCAGTTCCCTGACCTTTTCCAGATTGTGGTGCCATCCATTTCGGTGGTGGCCGAGCCACCCGTTGCGGTGATCGACAAAGTGGTGGACCAACGGGGTTCCAGGAAGGTTGCCGAGGCCTACTTGCAGTACCTCTATAGCGCTGAGGGGCAGTCCATAGCCGCCAGCCATTTCTACCGTCCGTCCGACCCCGCCGTTGCCAGCCAGTTTGAGAAGCAGTTCACGCCGCTCAAGTTGTTCAAGGTGGGGGATCTCTACAAGGACTGGCAAACCATAGACCGTGTCCATTTTCAGGACGGCGGCATTTTTGACCAGGTGTATGACCAATACCGAAACGGCTCATAAAGGACTTCCCATGTTTACTGCAACATCCGATTTCAGCAAGATCCTGACCTTCGTCGCATGCTTGTTTATGTTGCCTGCTGGCGCGACTGTGGTCCGCGTGGCGGATGCGGACATTGAGCGCGATGTGGGGCAGATAGCGGCCCACTTGTCGACGCTTTGTCCCAAGGCAGACGCAGCCAGTCAGACGGCCTTTGATGCGTGTCGCAAGGGTATGTTCACCAGTGGGCAGGTCCACAACACGCTGAGTTCTTTCACACTCTGGGGCCGACAAAAAGATCCCAACGTTCTGCTGAAGGACGCGGCACTCACGCAACTGGCCCCCGATGCGCTGGCCGGCATGTATATGCCTCTCTTCATGTTTGACGGTTCTTACTCCGTCAGCTACTCCGAGCAAAACGGCTTGTACCTGGCCAGGCTGGGTGTGGGTTTTCGCAACCGGCTGCAGCCCGGCCAGTTTCCTTATCCCTTCTGGCACGAGTCCAACAAATGGAATACGTACCAGAATGCAAAGGCCATGTTGTTCTGGATAGATCCCAAGTCCCGGAAAGCGCGCGCGGTCCAGTTCACCCAGTTCGGCGAGGGGGAACCTGTGCAACCTGTCGTACCCACCGCACCACCATCGTTTGATGGCAAATGGCTGTGGACGGACGCACAGGGCAAGACACAACCCGCAGCGACCTTGTTTGATGGCCTGTTTGCGGATACCAATCCCCACAAGCAAGGCTTGGAGACTTCCTACCGTGCGTTGGCACTGTCATTGCGCGAAAGCCAATGCCTGCAATGCCATGTGCCCAGCAACCCCAATCGATCGTCCAAGCTGGTGCTCCTGCAATCACCCGCCCACGCCGCGGCAGAGATCAAACGCCTGTTGAAGCAGGTGCAAGGCGATCGCATGCCAGTGGATGAGTTTGGACTCGAAGAATCCCTGACCCCGCATGTCAAGGCATTGCTGCTGGAGCGGGGCCGGGAGTTTGAGCAATATGTGGACAAGGCCCATGCCTGGGAGCGCGCGCAGACCCTATCCAGTACGGCCGCCGTGGGTAGTGTGCGGTAGTTTTAATTTCGGGGGACTTATGCCATTGAATATTCCGTTCACACTTTGCATGGCAGCGGCTTTGTCGCTCATGGCGCCCATCGCGCAGGCCGCTGAAGTACTAGGCGCCGGCGCATCCCTGCCCGCACCGGTGTATGCCAAGTGGGCGAAGTCCTATAAGCAGTCATCCGGAACCAAGGTGGTGTACCAGTCCATAGGCTCCGGAAGTGGGGTTGCACAAATCACGGGAAAGTCCGTTGATTTCGGTACTACCGACAGCCCCTTGTCTGGGGCCATGCTGGAGAAAAATGGACTGTTGCAGTTCCCCACCATGCTGGGCGGGGTGGTGCCCATCGTCAACCTGCCGAACACCAAGCCGGGCGAACTCAAGCTCACCGGACCTGTCCTGGCCGATATCTACCTCGGGAAGATCGTTGCGTGGGACGACAGCGCCATCACCCAACTCAACCCTGGCATTACATTGCCCAATCTCGCCATTGCAGTGGTGCGCCGCTCTGACAGCTCAGGCTCCACCCTGCTTTTCACGGATTATTTGTCCAAAGTCAGCCCTGAGTGGAAGACCCGCCTGGGCCGTGGTGTCACCGTGCCCTGGACGGTGGGCCTGGGTGGCAAGGGTGACGATGGCGTCAGTAAGTTTGTGCAGCGACTGCCGGGGGCGATTGGTTTTGTGGACTATGGTTTTGCGCTGAACAACGCATTGAACTACACACAGCTCAAAAACCAGAGTGGTGTGTTTGTTGCACCCAACCCCCAAAGTCTGGCGGCCGCTGTCAGCAGCAACTGGGAGAACTCGGGTTTCTCGGACATTCTCACGGAGGAGCGCAGCCAGGGAGCGTGGCCCATTACCGGGGCTACGTTTGCGGTGATCCGCAAGGTGCAGGACAAGCCGGAGCAGGCCCGAGAAATTCTCAAGTTTTTCAGTTGGGCTCTCAAGGAAGGCGGTAAATCGGCAACTGAGTCCAACTACGTGCCATTGGCCGACAGCACGACAAAGGCCGTCACGGCGTTGTGGCAGGTTGTGCGTGACGGTGCAGGCAAGCCAGTGTACGAGTAGCACAGATACCGCAGGGCGTACACGGCGCTAGTGGTTTTCCCTCAATTGCTTGACATCTAAAGGTTTAAGTCTAAACTAATTGCAAATCCTACCCCGAGTCGCAAGGCTCTTTGGAGTTGCAATGAATATCGTGTGCATAGGCGGCGGCCCCGCCGGGCTGTATTTCGCACTGCTGATGAAGCAGGCCAACCCGTCACACGACATCACGGTGGTGGAGCGCAACAAGCCCTATGACACCTTTGGCTGGGGCGTCGTGTTCTCCGATGCGACCATGGACAACATGCGCGTCTGCGACCCGGCCAGCGCGGCCGAGATCGAACAGGCCTTCAACCACTGGGACGATATCGAGCTGGGTTTCAAGGGCGAGGTCATTCGCTCGGGCGGCCACGGTTTTGTCGGCATTGGCCGCAAGAAGTTGCTCAATATCCTGCAGCGCCGTTGTGAGGCGCTGGGCGTCAAACTGGAGTTCGAAGTCGATGCCGAGTCCGACACGCAGTACCCCGACGCTGACCTGATCGTCGCCAGCGACGGCATCAACTCCCGCATCCGCAACCAGCACGAAGACATCTTCAAGCCCGACATAGCGGTGAGGCCTAACCGCTTTATCTGGCTCGGTACCCACAAGTTATACGACGCCTTTACCTTCCTGTTCGAGAAGACCGAGCACGGCTGGTTTCAGGCGCACATCTATAAGTTTGACGAAAGCACCACCACCTTTATCGTGGAGTGCCCCGAGGCTGTTTGGCAGGCACACCGCCTGGACTTGGCGGACCAGGAGGAATCCATCGCATTTTGCGAGAAGGTCTTTGCGAAGAACCTGCAAGGTGCCAAGCTGATGACCAATGCGCGCCACCTGCGCGGCTCGGCGTGGCTGAATTTCCAGCGTGTCAAATGCGAGCAGTGGTCGTTTTTCAATGGCCGCAGCCATGTGGTGCTGATGGGCGATGCGGTGCACACCGCGCACTTTGCTATTGGCTCGGGTACCAAGCTGGCGATTGAAGACGCGATAGAACTGGCCCGTCAGTTCCGCGACCAAGGCGACAGCGCAGAGCACATACCCGCCGTGCTGGCGCGCTACCAGGCGCTGCGCCACGTGGATGTGCTGCGCCTGCAAAACGCGGCCTGGAATGCGATGGAGTGGTTTGAGGCGTGTGGTGACCGTTACTGTGACCAGTTGGATGGCCCGCAGTTCATGTACTCCATGCTGACCCGCAGCCAGCGCATCAGCCATGAGAATCTGCGCCTGCGCGATGCCAAATGGCTGGGCGATTTTGAGGCCTGGTTTGCCCAACGTGCCGGCATGCAACTCGCACCGGGCCAGGCCGCACCACCACCCATGTTTACACCCTACACCGTGCGCGGCCTGACCTTGAAGAACCGCGTCATCGTGTCCCCCATGGCCCAATACTCCGCCGTGGATGGCGTCGCCGGTGATTACCACCTGGTGCACCTGGGCGCCCGCGCCATGGGTGGCGCCGCCATGGTGTTTGCCGAGATGACCTGCGTCAGTGCCGAAGGCCGCATCACCCCCGGTTGCCCTGGCCTGTATGCACCCGCGCACACGGCTGCGTGGAAGCGCATCGTGGACTGGGTGCATGTGAATAGCGACTGCAAGTTTGCCATGCAGTTGGGCCACGCGGGCGCCAAGGCGTCCACCCGCGTGGCGTGGGAGGGCATAGACCAACCACTGCCGACAGGTAACTGGCCCATTGTGTCGGCCTCGGCCCAACAGTACTTGGAAGGCGTGAGCCAGACCGCACGCACCATGACCCGTGCCGATATGGACGAGGTGACAGCCCAGTTTGTGGCCAGCACACAAGCAGCAGCAGATATCGGCGTGGATTGGCTGGAGCTGCACTGCGCCCACGGTTATCTGTTGTCCAGTTTTATATCCCCGCTCACCAACCAGCGTGATGACGCTTATGGTGGCAGCCTGGAAAATCGCTTGCGTTATCCGCTGGAAGTGTTTGCCGCCGTCCGCTTGGCGTGGCCCGCAGACCGGCCCATGTCGGTACGTATTTCTGCACACGACTGGGTGGAGGGCGGCATCACGCCCAGCGATGCAGTGGAGATTGCCAAGGCCTTCAAGGCTGCGGGTGCCGACCTGATCGACTGCTCATCCGGCCAGGTCAGCAAGAAAGAAAAGCCGGTATATGGCCGCATGTTCCAGACCCCGTTTGCCGACCGCATCCGCCAAGAGGCTGGCATCGCCACCATAGCCGTGGGTGCCATCAGCGAGGCGGACCACGTCAACAGCATCATCTCGGCCGGACGAGCAGACCTGTGCGCCGTGGCCCGACCACATTTGGCCAACCCCTCTTGGACGTTGACCGAGGCGGCCAAAATTGGTTACACGGCACTTGCGTGGCCCAAGCAATACGTCTCTGGCAAGACACAGATGGAAGCCAATTTCCAGCGCGAGAAAGCCCAAGCGGTAGCGGCTGCCCAATCGCCCGCACGCGCAGCTGAAGCCTGAACACCATGAACCTGACAAACACTTTGCAGAATCGCCACGCGGTGGTTACCGGCGGAGGGCAGGGCATAGGGGCGGCCATCGCCCGCTTGCTGGTTGCGCAGGGCGCGCACGTTACCTTGCTGGGCCGCAAGCTGGAAACGATGCAAGCCCTTGCAGCCGAGCAGCCGCAGCAGATGCATGCCGTTAGCGCCGATGTGGCGGACGCGGAGCAGGTGCAAGCCGCATTCGCCAGCGCCCGCCAGCGCTTTGGGCCTATCGCCATCCTCATCAACAACGCCGGCCAGGCCAGCAGTGCACCGTTCCTGAAGACCGATGCCGCACTGTGGAACCAGATGCTGGCCGTCAATCTGACCGGCACGATGCTGTGCACACAGGCCGCCGTACCGGACATGTTGGCCGCCAAGTGGGGCCGCGTGGTCAACATCGCCAGCACCGCAGGCCTGGCTGGTTATGCCTATGTGGCTGCCTACTGCGCCGCCAAACATGGCGTGGTGGGGCTGACCCGCGCACTGGCCCTGGAATTTGCCAAAAAAGGTTTGACTGTCAACGCGGTGTGCCCGGGTTACACCGAGACCGACATTGTGCGTACCAGCATCGCGAATGTGATGGCCAAGACCGGTCGCACCGAGGAGCAAGCCCGCGCGGATTTCACGGCCGGCAACCCGCAGGGCCGTTTGGTGCAGGCCGATGAAGTGGCCGACACCGTGGCCTGGTTGTGCGGTCCCGCTGCCAGTGCCGTCACCGGCCAGTCCATTGCCGTGTGTGGCGGAGAGGTGATGCAATGAGCAAGACTGACCACAGTCGCACACTGTTGAACGATGCCGACGAGTTGGGCCACGAGGCGCGCTCCAACGGTGGTGACCATGCGGCGCTCAAACTCTGGTTGCGCATGCTGGCCTGCACTACGCAGATAGAAGACGAAATCCGCAAACGCCTGCGCACCCGCTTCGACATCTCGCTGCCCCGTTTCGACTACATGGCCCAGCTCTACCGCCAGCCCGAGGGGCTGAAGATGAGCGAGCTGTCCCGCTTTTTGATGGTGACCGGCGGGAACGTGACCGGCGTGACCGATGAGCTGGAGCGCGAAGGTCTGGTCTCGCGCATCAACAACCCGCAAGACCGCCGCGCCTGGATCGTGTGCCTGACCGCCAAGGGCCGCGACACCTTCGAGGCCATGGCCGAAGAACACGAGCAATGGATTCTGGAGCTGTTTGCCGGGCTGCCAGCCAACACCGTGCAACAACTCTACAACCAGCTCGGCACCCTGCGGGTGCAACTGGTGCGCCAACAGGAAAACCCCACCAAGGACATCAAATGAGCACCAATAACGAAGCCCAAACACCCACGCTGGACCTCGCACTGCAAGCCGGCAACCACAAACCCCTGGCAGGCTATCAGCCGCTGCATTTCTTGTGGATGCTGGAGGCTGGCGTGGCCACCATCACGCTGAACCGACCGGACCGCAAGAACCCGCTGACCTTTGATTCGTATGTGGAGTTGCGCGACCTGTTTGGCCAGTTGAAGTACGCAACCGACGTGCATGCGGTCGTCGTCACCGGCGCGGGAAACAACTTCTGCTCGGGTGGTGACGTGCACGAAATCATCGGCCCGCTGATCCAGTTGAAGGCGCCCGAGCTGTTGATGTTCACACGCATGACCGGTGATCTGGTCAAGGCCATGCGTGCCTGCCCGCAACCCATCATCGCCGCGGTGGACGGTGTGTGTGCCGGTGCCGGCGCCATCATCTCCATGGCATCCGACATGCGCCTGGGCACTGAGCGCAGCAAGACCGCGTTCCTGTTCAATCGCGTCGGCCTGGCGGGTTGCGACATGGGTGCCTGCGCCATGTTGCCGCGCATCATCGGCCAGGGGCGAGCCAGCGAATGGCTGTACACCGGCCGCTCCATTGGTGGCGTCGAGGCGGAGCGCAGTGGTTTCTTCAACCGCCTGTGCGCGCCCGAAGAACTGGCTGCGGCAGCGCATGCCTTGGCCAGTGATCTGGTCGCCGGCCCCACCTTTGCCAACGGCATGACCAAGACCATGCTGCACCAGGAGTGGTCCATGTCTATAGACCAGGCGATTGAGGCCGAAGCCCAGGCCCAGGCCATTTGTATGCTGACGCAGGACTACCACCGCGCCTATGCGGCCTTTGTTGTCAAGCAAAAGCCGGTCTTTCAAGGCAACTAAGAGAAATACGATATGAGCGACACCGCATACCTGGATTGGCCCTTTTTTGCACCCCAGCACGCCGATCTGGCCCGCACGCTGGAGGCTTGGGCCACCGAGCACATCTCGCAGGAACACGGCCACGATGTGGACGCTGAATGCAAAGCCCTGGTGCGCAAGCTGGGCGCCGCAGGTTGGCTGAAATTCGCCGTGGGTGGTACCGCTTACGGCGGTATTGGCGACAGCATAGACACCCGCTCCATCTGCCTGATCCGCGAGACGCTGGCACGCCACTCTGGTTTGGCCGACTTCGCATTTGCGATGCAAGGCCTGGGTTCCGGCGCCATCAGTCTGGCCGGCACTGAAGAACAAAAGCATTTGTACCTGACACGCGTTGCCAGCGGCGAGGCCATTGCCGCCTTCGCGCTGAGCGAACCCGATGCCGGCTCCGATGTGGCGGCCCTGCAGTGCAGCGCACGCATCGACGGCGACCACGCCGTACTGAACGGTACCAAGACCTGGATATCGAATGGCGGCATTGCCGATTTTTATGTGGTATTTGCCCGCAGCGGTGAAGCACCCGGTGCCCGAGGCATCAGCGCTTTTATTGTGGATGCCGACACACCGGGCTTTGAAATCGCCGAGCGTATTGATGTGATTGCCCCGCACCCCTTGGCCACGCTGCGCTTTACCGAATGCAGGGTGCCGCTGATCCAGCGCGTTGGCGCCGCGGGCGAGGGCTTCAAGATCGCCATGCGCACGCTGGATGTGTTCCGCACATCGGTGGCTGCCGCCTCTCTGGGCTTTGCCCGCCGCGCACTGGATGAAGCGCTCAACCGCGCAACCACCCGCAAGATGTTCAACCAGACCCTGGCTGACTTTCAGCTGACCCAGGCCAAGCTGGCCCAAATGGCCACCACGGTGGACAGCAGCGCCTTGCTGACTTACCGCGCTGCGTGGCAGCGTGACCAGGGCCGCAATGTGACGCGTGAAGCGGCCATGGCCAAGATGGTGGCCACCGAAGGTGCGCAGCAGGTCATTGATGCTGCGGTCCAGATATGGGGCGGCATGGGTGTGGTCAGCGGCCATATCGTTGAACGCCTGTACCGCGAGATTCGTTCGCTGCGCATCTACGAAGGTGCGACCGAAGTGCAGCAGTTGATCATTGCCAAAGACTTGTTGCGGGAAGCCGCCCTCTAAACAGTTGAGGACAGAGCTTCGCTTCGCTTCGGTCTGTCCCGCAAAAAATCAGTAAATCCGCCATGTCCAGTGCCCACATCGACACCTTCGCGCGCGACAACCTGCCGCCCGTCGAACAACAACCGCAGTTCATCTTCGACCTGCCGGAGCTGCAGTTTCCTGCGCAGCTGAATTGCGCCACCGAGCTGCTGGACCGGCACATTGCAGAGGGCAACGGCAACCGAATTTGCATACGCGCACCCGGCGGCCTGAACTGGACCTATGCCGACCTGCAGGACAAGGCCAATCGCATAGCCAATGTGCTGGTGCAGGATATGGGGGTGGTACCCGGCAACCGCGTGCTTTTGCACGCCCCCAACAACGCAATGATGGTGGCCTGCTGGTTTGCCGTCATCAAGGTCGGCGCCATTGCCGTGGCCACCATGCCCTTGCTGCGCGCCAAGGAATTGAAACCCGTCATCGACAAGGCGCAGATCCGCCATGCCTTGTGTGATTTCCATCTGGCTGCTGAAGTGCAGGGCGCGGCCCAGCAGTCTTCCACGCTCCAGACCGTGCGCTACTTCAATGACGAAAGCGCGGACGGCCTGGACGCGGCCATGGCGCGCCACAGCCCCGTGTTTGCCAATGCCGATACCGCGGCCGACGACACCTGCATCATCGCCTTCACCTCAGGCACCACTGGCATCCCCAAAGCCACCATGCACTTCCACCGCGATGTGATGGCCATCTGCGCCTGCTGGCCACGCCACACGCTGAAACCCCTTGCAGACGATGTTTTTATTGGCAGCCCACCGCTGGCCTTTACCTTTGGACTGGGAGGTCTGGTGCTGTTTCCCATGTCGGTAGGTGCATCCACCGTGCTGCTGGAAAAGGCTGGCCCACCGCAACTGCTGGACGCTGTTCAGGCCTTTAGTGCCACGGTGTTGTTCACTGCGCCCACGTCTTACCGCGCATTGGCGCCCCAGGGTGAGGCCTTGCGCAATGGCAGCTTGCGCCACTGTGTGTCAGCCGGTGAGGCCTTGCCGGTGTCGACCCGCACCTTGTGGCGCGAAGCCACCGGCATCGAACTGATAGACGGCATTGGCGCCACGGAACTGCTGCACATCTTTATCTCGGCAGACGAAGAGCATGCCCACCCCGGGGCCACTGGCCAGGTGGTGCCTGGCTACCAGGCGCAGGTGGTGGACGATGATGGGAAGCCCGTGCCGGTTGGCACGGTTGGCAAGCTGGCCGTGCGTGGCCCCACCGGCTGCCGCTATCTGGCCGACGCGCGGCAAACCCAATACGTGCGCAATGGCTGGAACCTGACTGGTGACGCCTACAAGATGGATGCCGACGGTTACTTCATCTACCAGGCCCGCACCGATGACATGATCGTCTCCAGCGGCTACAACATTGCCGGCCCGGAGGTCGAAGACGCCTTGTTGTTGCACCCGGCCGTGGCCGAATGCGCCGTGATCGGTTGCCCAGACGACGAACGTGGCCAGATTGTCAAAGCCTTCGTGACCTTGCGTGCCGGCCATGCAGGTGATGAGACCATGGTCAAAACGCTGCAGGATTTTGTGAAGAACACCATTGCGCCCTACAAGTACCCGCGGGCCATCACTTTTGTCAGTATGCTTCCCCGCACCCAGACCGGAAAATTGCAGCGCTTCAGGCTGCGTGATCTGGCCTGATAAGTTCCCAACCCGTTTGTCTGCCTAACCAAAGGAATCACTGTGAACCGTAGTACACCTCGCTCCTCTTCCTTCCTGCGAACCCTGGTCGCAACTGCCGCTGCCGTCACTGCCTTGTCAGCCGCCGCGCAGACGTCCGAGCCCGTCAAAGTGGGCTTGCTCAGCACGCTGTCTGGCCCCGGCGCCGGCCTGGGTGTGGACATTCGTGATGGATTCCAGCTGGCGGTCAAGCTGGGCGGTGGCAAGCTGGGCGGGCGTGCGGCCGAAGTGGTGATCGCCGACGACCAGGCCAGCCCGGATGTGGGCCGCCAGACGGCAGACCGCCTGATCAAGCGTGACAAGGTCGACTTCCTGACTGGCATCGTGTTTTCCAATGTGATGCTGGCTGTGGGCGCACCCACCTTCCAGTCCAAGACCTTCTATATCAGCGCCAATGCCGGCCCCTCGCAATACGCGGGTGAGCAGTGCAACCCCTACTTCTTCAGCGCATCCTGGCAAAACGACAACCTGCACGAAGCCGTCGGCAAGACTGTGACGGACAAGGGTTTCAAACGTGTGGCGCTTATCGCCCCCAACTACCCCGCAGGCAAGGACGCACTGGCCGGTTTTAAACGGTTTTACAAGGGTGCCGTTGCGTCTGAGAGCTTTACCCAGCTCAACCAGCTGGACTACGGCGCAGAGATCTCGCAACTGCGTGCCACCAAGCCCGATGCGGTTTACATCTTTTTGCCCGGCGGCATGGGCATCAACTTCATCAAGCAGTTTGTCGGCGCCGGTCTGTCCAAGGACATGACACTGTTTGGCCCCGGCTTCTCGGCCGATGAAGACGTCATCAAAGCGGTGGGTGAACCCATGCTGGGCATGTTCAACAGCTCGCAGTGGGCGCATGACCTGGACAACGCGGCCAACAAGACATTCGTAGCCGCGTTTGAAAAGGAATACAACCGTACCCCTTCGCTCTATGCCGCACAGGGCTACGACGCAGCCAAGCTGATTGACGCTGCGGTGCGCGACAGCAAGGGCAAGCTGGATGACAAGGCCGCCGTGCGCAAGGCACTGGAAGCCGCCAAGTTTGATTCGGTGCGCGGTGCCTTCAAGTTCAATACCAACCACTTCCCCATCCAGGACTACTACCTGCGCGTCGTTACTAAAAACGCCCAGGGCAAGGTCACCAACCGCACGCTGGGCACGGTGTTCAAGAACCAGCCCGACGCGTATGTCGGCAGCTGCAAGATGCCATCCTGAGTAGCAAGGCCGGTTGACGCGTTATGAACACCATTCTGATCCTGGAGCAAATGCTCAACGGCCTGCAGTTCGGCTTGATGCTGTTTCTGCTGGCCGCTGGGCTCACCCTGGTGTTCGGCATCATGGACATGATCAACCTGGCCCACGGCTCGTTGTACATGGTGGGCGCGTATCTGATCGCGACCATTGCACAGGCCACGGGTTCGTTCTGGCTGGGGCTTGGCTTTGGCATCGTCGGCGCCACCATCTTCGGCATGCTGCTGGAGATGACGGTGCTGCGCCGCCTGTACCAGCGCGACCACGTGTCGCAGGTGCTGGGCACGTTTGCCATCTTGCTGATGTGCAATGAAGGTGTACGCATGATTTGGGGCTCGCAATCCTTGTCGTTGAATCCACCGGCGGCCTTGTCCGGCCCGGTGGAACTGGTGACCGGTTTCTATTACCCGGCCTACCGCCTGTTCATCATTGGGGTGGGCTTGCTGGTGGCGGGCCTGCTTTACGTGCTGATCGCCCACACCCGTGTCGGCATGCAGGTGCGCGCGGGCGCGGCCAACCGCGAGATGGCCATGGCCATGGGTACGAATGTGAAGACGCTGTTCACGGCCGTGTTTGGCGTGGGTGCAGCGCTGTGCGCCGTGGCCGGCGGCATGCTGGGGCCACTCTTGGCCGTGCAGGTGGGCATGGGTGAGAGCATCCTGATCCTGGCCTTTGTGGTCATTGTCATTGGTGGCATTGGCTCCATACGCGGTGCTTTGCTGGGTGCGCTGCTGGTTGGCGTGGTGGACACGGCTGGCCGCACGCTGATTCCGCCATCGCTCGGCTATCTGGTGGGTCCCGAGGCTGCGTCCAACGCCGGCCCGGCCGTAGCGTCCATCCTGATTTATGTGCTGATGGCCGCTGTGCTTTTCTTCAAACCCCGGGGCCTGTTCCCTACCCACGGCTAAGCCCCCTACATGCAGACCCAGGATTCTTCTGTGACCAGCTTGCTGGACCATTCGTTGCAACTGCGCTGGTCCTTGCCTGTGTTGGCTTTGCTGGCAGCGCTGCCCGTGTCGGCATCTCTGGCAGGTGATACCTTCTACGTGGGCCTGGCAACCCGCATTCTGATTTTTGCCCTGGCCGCCACCAGCTTGAACCTGATACTGGGCTTTGGTGGCCTGGTCAGTTTTGGCCATGCAGCTTTTGTGGGCGTGGGCGCCTACACGGTGGCTATCTTGATGCAAGGCGGCATGGTGTCGGCCTGGGCCGCCTGGCCCATCGCCATGCTGGTCAGTGCCTTTGCGGCATTGCTGATCGGCTGGATCAGCCTGCGTACGCAGGGCGTGTACTTCATCATGATCACGCTGGCCTTTGCACAAATGCTGTATTACCTGGTGGTGTCGCTCAAGGCCTATGGTGGCGAAGACGGCATGTCGCTGGCCGGGCGCTCCAGCATGGGCCTGGGTATCAACCTGGGTGAAGACACACATTTCTATTACGTCACGCTAACGCTGCTGGTCGTCGCCCTGGTGTTGATCACCCGCCTGTTGAACGCCCGTTTTGGCCATGTGCTGCAGGCCATACGCGAGAACGAAGTGCGCATGACCGCCATCGGCTTCCCCGTGTTCCGTTACAAGCTGGTCGCCTTTACGCTGGCCGGTGCGCTGGCGGGTCTGGCCGGTGCGTTGTTGGCCAACCAGGGCAGTTTTGTCAGCCCGGCGCTGATGCAGTGGAGCCAGTCCGGCATGCTGATGATCATGGTCATTCTGGGGGGTGTGGGCCATCTGTATGGCGGCGTGCTGGGTGCCATCGTCTTCCTGTTGCTGGAAGAATTGCTGAGCCACTACACCATCCACTGGCAGTTGGGCCTGGGCGCCGTGCTGCTGGGTGTGGTGCTGCTGGCCCCCAATGGGCTGACCAGCCTGCTGCGCCGCAAAGGGGCAGCAGCATGAACGCTACGCTATTGCTGCAGGTGCAAGACCTGGTCAAACGTTTTGGTGGCCTCACCGCCACCGACCACGCCAGCCTGGATGTGCGCCAGGGTGAGATCCACGCACTGATTGGCCCCAATGGCGCTGGCAAGACCACGCTGATCCACCAGATATCCGGTGCGCTGCAGTCGGACAGCGGTCACATTATTTTTGCGGGCACTGACCTGGCAGGCCATGCCATGCACCAGCGTGCGCAGAAAGGCCTGGTGCGCTCGTACCAGATCACCAGCATCTTCAAGAAACTCTCTGTGCTGGACAACCTGGCGTTGGCCGTGCAAGCGGTGGACGGCAGCAGCATGGCATTCTGGCGCGCTGCGCGTACCGAGAAGGCACGTTATGCGGCAGCCGCTGCAGTAGCCGAACGTGTGGGCTTGGCCACGCAGCTGGGCCGCCTTTCTGGCGCACTGTCCCATGGGGAGCAACGCCAGCTGGAAGTAGGCCTGGCGCTGGCCACCAAACCCCAGTTGCTACTGCTGGACGAACCCATGGCAGGCATGGGGCCAGACGAATCTGAACGCATGGTCACGCTGCTGCAAAGCCTGCGCGCCGAGACCACGATCCTGCTGGTGGAGCACGACATGGACGCCGTCTTCCGCCTGGCTGACACCATCTCGGTGCTGGTGTTTGGCAAGATCATTGCCAGTGGCCACGCACAGTCCATACGCGACAACGCCGAGGTGCGCAAAGCCTACCTGGGTGATGAAGTGGAGGCTGCGACATGACCGCACTGCTGGAAATCGATGACCTGCAAACCGCCTACGGCCCCAGCCAGGTGTTGTTTGGCATCAGTCTGCGCATAGAGCAAGGGGGCGTGTCCACACTGCTGGGCCGCAATGGCATGGGCAAGACCACCACCGTGCGTTCCCTGCTGGGCCTGACGCCCAGCCACAGCGGCACGGTGCGCTTTATGGGCGAGCGCATCGAGCGGCTCAGCGCCGACCGCATCGCACGTATGGGCATGGCCGTGGTGCCCGAAGGCCGCATGATCTTCCCAACGCTCAGCGTGGCCGAGAACCTGCGCGCCTTTGCCGGCAACCGCAATGCATCCAGCAACCCCTGGACGCTGGACCGCGTCTACGCGCTGTTCCCCCGCCTGGCCGAGCGGGCGCGCAACATGGGCAACCAGCTGTCGGGTGGTGAACAGCAAATGCTGGCCATTGGCCGCGCGCTGATGACCAACCCCCACCTGCTGGTGCTGGACGAAGCCACCGAAGGCCTGGCCCCGCTGATACGCGAAGACATCTGGCGCTGCCTGGCCACGCTGCGCGCCCAAGGCCAGAGCATTCTGGTCATCGACAAGTACGTGCAGCGCCTGGTGCAACTGGCCGACCAGCACACCATCATCGAGCGCGGCCGCGTGGTGTGGGCGGGCAGCTCACAACAACTGGGCGCAGACCCCAGCCTGTGGCACCGCTACATCGGCGTCTAAGCCTATTCAGAAAAGAGCGAGCGAGTTCACCATGACTACAACACCAACATCAAACAAAGTACTGCAGCCCGCCGACTGGGCCCGCCCCCGCGGCTACGCAAACGGCGTCATGGCGCGCGGCCAGACCGTGTATGTGGCCGGCATGATCGGTTGGGACGCGCAGTGCCAGTTCCACACCGACGATTTCGCCGGCCAGGTGCGCCAGGCCTTGCTGAACGTGGTGGCCGTGCTGAACGAAGCCGGTGCCAAGCCCGAACACATCGTGCGCATGACCTGGTATGTGACCGACAAGCGCGAGTACCTGGCGGCGGGGCGTGAGATTGGTTTGGCCTTTCGGGAGATCATCGGCAGCTTCAACGCGGCGATGACGGCGGTGCAGGTGTCGGCGCTGATGGAAGACCGGGCCAAGGTGGAGATTGAGGTGACGGCGGTTATTCCGGAGTGAGTGTTGGTTAAATGTGCCTATAGCCCCCGTCGGATATGCGTGTACCACTATTGTTTTTGTAGCACATCGCTCGCTCCGTTCGCAAGTTCGCGGTGGCAGAATAGCCGGTGATGGCACACTACGGCTGTCGCTGATGGAGCGAAGTTAGGGAGGAGGCATGCGCCCAGCAGTGGCAGCAGACCTCGACATAAAAATCATGCAACTATTTAAAATTTCTTCGCGTGCCGCCATTGTTATGGGCACTCTTGCTCTGCTCGTAGCATGTGGTGGTGGCGGTGGTGGCTCAGCACCCGCGCCTACACCCACACCGCCGCCCCCGCCACCAGCGCCTGTGCCCACCTTCAAGCTGGGCGGAAACATCTACAGCCTGGGCAATGCCAAAGGGTTGACCCTGGTCAATGGCTCGGAGACGCTGGAGATTCCCGCCAACGCGATCAACTTCAGCTTTGCCACCCAGGTCGCACAAAACGGCACCTACAGTGTCCGTGTCGGCAGCCAACCGGTGGGGTTCACCTGCACTGTCTTCAACGGCAGTGGTACAGCAGCTTCCGAACCCTTGCCATCGGTATCGGTGGACTGTCTCCTGCCACTGGATTCCACGCCCTACACCGTCAGCACCTTTGCCGGGGACGATGGACAAAACCTGGTAGACGGCCTTGGCCCTGCTGCGCGTTTTGGCCGTCCGTATGCGATCGCCAAGGACAGTCAGGGGAACTTCTACGTTTCCGACATTGGCAGTAACAGTATCCGCCGGGTGACACCGTGGGGTGCTGTCACCACACTGGCGCGCATTGACGGAAGCCCCAGGGGTCTGGCGTTCGACACATCCGACAACCTGTATGTAGCGGATATGCGCAACCACCGGGTCCTGAAGATTGCCCCCAATGGCGTGGTGAGCACGCTGACAGGCAGTAGCAGTGGTGAGATTGGCTATGTCGATGGTCCCGCCGGCGCGGCGCGGTTCAGTTATCCCCAGGGCCTGGCGGTTGACGCTGCGGGCAACGTCTATGTGTCCGATGGCTGGAACGGGGAGAGCGGAACACTCTCCTACCACCGCATCCGCAAGATATCACCGTCCGGCACCGTTGGCACCTTGGCTGGCAGTGCGGAATCCGGTTTTGCCGACGGTGCTGGTGCTGCAGCGCGCTTCGGCTATCCCGGCCAACTTACGGTGGATGGCGCTGGCAGTGTGTACGTTGCGGACACAGGCAACCGGGCGATACGCAAGGTGACACCGTCCGGCGTGGTCACGACGGTGATCGGCGGGCCAGGATCGGGGACGCAGTTTGGGTCGATCGAGGCCCTGGCACTCGACAGGGCTGGCAACATCTATGTGGCCGACGGCTACAACAAGTCCGTGCGCAAGATCACCCCGGCGGGGGTGATGTCTACGCTGGCCGGCGGGAGGGCACTTGGCGATGGTGGTGTCGCCGGCTTTGTTGACGGTTCTGGTTCTCTGGCAAGTTTCGCAGGACCATCGGGCATTGTGGTCGGCCAGTGGGACACCCTGCAGGTGGTGGACACAGGAAATCGTGCCATCCGCACGGTAACGCAAGCAGGTGGGGTCACCACCCTCGCCGGCCAAGGGCCAACGACCGGCCTGGTTGACGGAGTGGGGGCGGCTGCGCGGTTTGGCGCACCTACCGATATCGCTGCGGACAGTGCAGGCAATGTATACGTAGTTGACCGGGGTTACTACAGCGGGGTGGTCGGGTACCCGATTCGCAAGATAACGCCTTCTGGGGTGGTTACCACCTTGGCGGATACCAGCAACCTTTGGCAAGGCGTTGCCGCGGACAATGCGGACAACCTGTATGTACTGACATCTGGCGATGGGGTGCAAAAAATATCTGGCGGCGGGGTGCGAACGAGCTTCTCGCCGTTCGGTAACACAGTGGTTGCAATCGACACTGCCGGTACGCTGTACACGCTTTTGCGAGGGAGGGTCATCAAGATTGCGCCCAACGGCTTTGTCACGGCACTGGCGGGTGATGAAACCAGTGGTTTCGTGGACGGCATGGGGCCAGCGGCGCGCTTCAATTGGCCGGCTGGACTGGCGGTAGACCCCGCTGGCAATGTCTACGTGGCGGATCGTTCCAACCACGCCATCCGCAAGGTATCACCGCAAGGGCAGGTGACCACGCTGGCCAGCGGTGGTTTTACCGCTCCTTCGGCGATCGCCGTGGACAACACGGGTACGGTCTACTTCATTGCGAGTGTGGCGAGCTTCTACATCCGACCCATGACCTATTACTGGGGTGGCGCGATTTTCAAGATCGATGGCAGCAGCGGCGCTCTGACGCGTATCGCGGGTTCGCCCACTGGCGGCACAGGCCATGTAGACGGCCCTGGTGCCACCGCTGTGTTCGACTACCCCACCGGGATTGCGGTTGATGGCGCAGGGAGTGTCTATGTAGCGGACTCCCAGAGTCGCTCCGTTCGCAAGATCACACGCTAGCACTGCGGCGCAGAGCCAAATCTGCTTACGTCAAATATGCCTCTAGCCCCCGCGGTTATTGATGGTACCGCTATTTATTTGGTAGCGGTTTTCTTCCCATCCCCCGAGAACACCTCACCCATAGCACCGCCAATCCGCGCACCAATTGCCGTGCCGATGCCGGGCAGCAGCACCGTGCCAATGGCCGCCCCGGCGTAGAAGCCGGGTGGCACCGTCACCTTGGGTTTTTGCACCGGACCACTGAGCGTAATGGGCACGCCCAGCGCGCCTTCCACCAAGTCCAGGTTGCCGCTGGCTTCAATCTGGCCGTGGTAGACCATGGCCTTGCCGGTGGCGGTGAACTTGCCGGCGCGAGCGCGGATGTCGGTCACGGTCACACGCATACCTTCGGCACCGTTTTGTGTGTCCAGCTGGCCGGTCAGCTCCTGCAATGCAGTCTGCCCGTCGTGTTCTTTGCCACGTGTGCGGATGGCCTTGTCCAGATCAAAGCGCAGCACCGTGGCCGGGTTCACCGTGAAGCGTGTCTGTGTGTGCAGCGAGCGCGTCAACTGGCCCAGGGACTTGCCTTCTGCCCACAGCTCGGTCGGTCCGCTGGCTTGGCCCGCTACGGGCGAGCGCCGGTTGAAGGTGGCCAGTGCGCTGGCAACCTCAATGCCGCGGGGGGCCAACTGCCCCCGCAGGTGCAGGGTGGCAGCATCGTCCTTGTCCGTCTTTAGTTCCACGTGGCCGTGTGCTGTGCCACCGCCGACCACGGTCCGTATCTGCCAGCGGTCGGCCTCGGCTTCGCGCGTGGCTGTCAGGGTGAAGGGCGGGGTATGGCCGGGGCGGCGCAGTGCCGCATGGCGTGGCCGCCAGAGCGGGTCGAAATCGATCTCTCCATCGAAGGTGGTGGCGATACCGCTGTAAGAGATCCAGGTCAGGTTGCGAAACGCCAGGTGCTCCAGCAACACGCCGTCTTCGGGCTGCTCGGGCATCGCGCCGGGTTTGCCTTTCAGCGCGTGCAAGGAGTTGCGCGGGATCGTGGCGTCCATTACATCGATGTGCCGCAGCACCAGCTTGCGCTGCAGCAGCATGTGCAGCTTGGGGTACGCGCGCAGCGAGCCTATGACCACCGGTTGTGCCTGCTGCGTGCGCAAGTCATGGATGGTGATGGCCGGTGTGGGCAGCAGTGACCAGTGCACAGCGCCTATGCTGACGGGTATGCCAAGCTTGTCGTTGACCACGGTGGTGAGCCGCTGGGCAAGTTCTTCGCCACTGGGCAGCCACCAGGCAAGGGCAAGCACGCACAAGCCCAAGACCACAGTCGCGGCAACGCTGAGCCTGAGTGCCCACTGCTTCCAAACTTTCATACGGGCCTCAGGTCGGGGAGGGGGTTGTTGCTACGAAGGCACTGTATCCGTCAGGCGGTCCATGTCGTGGATTTCGTGCCCTGCTTTCGGTGCACCTTGCAGCACGATGGTTTGCCTGCCATCGTCATAGTCTACCGAGGTAAATTGGCGACCCGGCAAGTGGCCGTCGGTCGATGCAAACAGCGCAAACACCTGGTCGCCGGCCTGCACCGCGGCCACGGCGTCTGCCACCGGTGCCACGGCTTCTGCGCCCATCCACAGGTTGGTAGCAGTGTCCACCCGGCCCCACTGCACGTGGGTGACCCGGCCATCCGCGTCCAGCCCGACCTTGGAGACGGCGAACACGCCATGGGCGCGCCGGCGTGACGAAAAACTGGACAGGGCTTTCTTGGGCTGGGCGTGGTCACCGAGTGCGGCGATGTCGTGCAGGCTGGACTGCGGCGCACTGGCCAGCCCGGGTCGCTTGACCAGCGCCACGGTGTCACTGCCATCCGCGCGGCCTATGACCTCCAGGGTCTGGTGTGGCAGTGGGGGGTGCGGTGGTGCAAACACCACGCGCACCTGTGCGCCGTCGCGCAGAGCGTCCACCACCTCGCCGACCGGTACAACCACCTGGTCGCCTACGTCCAGGTTGGAGCGGGAGTCGACCTCGCTCCATAGAACATGGGTTGCAAACCCTTGGTCATCGAGCCGGATTTTTGAAACTGAGAAGAACCGTTTTGTCTCGCTTTCAGCGGGGCGAGACCGTGCACCTTGGTATGTCATTTGCCCATCGTGGCGGGTGCTTGCGGCTTTGTATGTGCGCAATCGAACATTGCACAGGCAAAGCCACCATCCATACAAATGAAACATCCCCTTACCAAAATCGGAGCGTTTTTGGCGCGTGGCCAAGTCAGAATCGCCCAGGTTTAAAAAGAGCCTCAACTTGCAACTTTTAGGAAACACCCATGCTTACAAAGATCGCAGTCGCATCCCTGATCACACTACCCATGCTCATGGCGTGCGGCACCACATCACAAGCGCCAGTGAATGACAGCACTGCGCAGAAGGCACCTTCACCCGACGCCAATGTGGCGGTGCGGCAATTCGTCAGTGCTCACGCAGAAGTGATGGGCGGCATTGCCGACATCAAGACGGCCAACCAGGGCATGAAGGCTGACCTGGATGTGATCAAGACTACCAGCCAGAAGTCGTTGGAGACCGCACAAAATTCGCTCAAGATCATTGAGGAAATGTCCAAAACGCAGGGTACGGGCGAACTCTCGGTGTTCTTCCCCAATGGGTCTGCCAACCTGGCACGTGGCAGCCTGGAGCATGACCGCCTGGTCCGCTTCGCTGACTTTCTGGCACGCGAGAGCAAGGGGCGCAAAGTGATTCTGCTGTCCATCGGCAGCGCGTCGGCCTATGGCAACCAAAAGGTCAACACGGACCTGGCCAAGAAGCGCTCTGAAGTGCCGCTGGACATCATGGACAAATACCTGGTCAATGTGCCGCACGAGTTCCACAAGGTGTTTGGCAATGGTGACTTCAACAGCCCCAAAGACGTGAAGATGAAAGAGCACCAGCGTTACCAGCACACCCGCATCATTGCCGTGTTCGACAAGGAGCGGGTGGCCAATATCAACCAGGTGGCGAGTCGGTAAACAGCGCATTCATCGCGTCGTACCCCACCGGGTTGGCGAACAGACCCTCAGCGCGGTGATCCTTCAGCAGGGCCAGCGCCAGCGTCCGCGCGTGGCCGTAGGCGGTTTGGAAGGTGGCGGGACCGGCCGTGAAACGGCGGGCCCCCACAGCAAACAGGTCCGAGATGTTGGGCATGCTGGGTAGCAGCATCAGGTTCAAAGGCAGCATGGTCTGGCTGGCGACGCGGGCCGTGTCGTCAACACCGGACATGCCCGGCACAAACAGACCGTCTGCCCCGGCGGCGTGGTACAGCGTGGCACGCTCCACTGCCATTGCAACGGCGGCGTCGCCCTTGGCCATGCCGCGCAGGTAGACATCGGTTCTGGCATTGATGAACAAGGGCGTGTTGCCCAGGGCCTGGCGCGACGCGGCAATCTTGTCTGCCAGCAGGCCGGGTGGTTGCGCACCATCCTCCAGGTTGATGCCGGCCACACCCAGGGCGGCCACTTCTGCCACCAAGGCCGCGACGGCTTGTGGGTCGTTGCTGTAGCCGTCTTCCAGGTCAACAGTGAGGGGGATATGCAGGACACGCTGGATGCGCCGAACGGCAGCCAGCAGCTCGGTGCGCGGCAAGCTGCCACCATCGGCATAACCCAGCGACCACGCCAGTGACGCACTGGACGTGGCAACAGCGCTGGCGCCAGCGTCCGCAAACAGGGCTGCGCTGGCAGCGTCCCACGCGTTGGGAATGACGAGGGCGTTGGGCGCGGTGTGCAGGGCCTTGAACTGGCCGCTCAATGGGGTGGTGTGTGGCATGGCGTAGGGCGTGTATGGCTAATACACGCATGGTACGCAAGCCGACTGGCCGTATCCGGACCTATGCCCCCTGGCTGGTTTTTAGAACGTTTCCCAATCGTCATCCCCACCCTTGGGCGTGATCTTGGCGGGTGTCGCCGCAGCCAGTTTGGGCTGGTGCATGGGTTTGGCAACGGGCCTGGGTGCGGCGGGTTTTGCCGGTGCGGCCTTGGCGTTGGCGCTTGGCGCAGGCGAACTCTTGTACGGCGCGGCGGGCTTGGGTGCGCTGAAAGTGGCAGCAGCCTTGGGCTTGTAGTTGCCCTCGTCGATCTTGAACGCTGCGACCACCTGCACCAGTTCCTGGGCCTGGCTCTTGAGGCTGCTGGCGGCAGCGGCCATTTGTTCGACCAGTGCCGCGTTCTGCTGCGTGACCTGGTCCATCTGCATGACGGCTTCGCCAACCTGCGACACACCGGCGGACTGCTCGTTGCTGGCAGCGCTGATTTCGCCCATGATGTCGGTCACCCGTTTGATGGAGGTGACCACTTCGGTCATCGTGACGCCGGCTTTGTCCACCAGTGCGGTGCCTTGTTCCACACGGTCCACGCTGGCGTTGATCAGGCTCTTGATTTCCTTGGCGGCTTCGGCCGAACGTCCGGCCAGCGAGCGCACCTCGGATGCCACCACGGCAAAACCTCGCCCTTGCTCGCCGGCGCGGGCGGCCTCTACCGCTGCGTTCAGTGCCAGGATGTTGGTCTGGAAGGCAATGCCGTCGATGACGCTGATGATGTCGTTGATCTTGCGACTGGATTCGTTGATGCCCTTCATGGTGTCCACCACCTGGGCAACCACCTCACCACCCTGCACGGCGACTGTGGATGCACTCTGCGCCAGCTTGTTGGCTTCCCGGGCGTTGTCGGCGTTTTGTTTGACGGTGGCGCTCAGTTCTTCCATGCTGGCTGCTGTTTCTTCCAGAGAACTGGCCTGGCTCTCGGTGCGGGCCGACAGGTCATGGTTGCCCTGTGCAATTTCCGAGCTGGCAGATGACACCGATTCCGAGCCCTGGCGCACATTGCCCACGACCTTTACCAGGCTGGCCTGCATGGCCTGAAGCGATTCCAGCAGGGAGCCAATTTCATCCTTGCCCTCATGGTGGAGGCGGGCCGTGAGATCACCGTCAGCCACAGCCTTGGAAAACTGCAAGGCTTTGCCGATAGGCTGGGTGATGGACGCGGTGATCACAAAGGCCAGAAAAACCGCGATCAAGACGGCTGCAACCGATACCACGATAGTGGTGGTGGTGACGGAGGATTTGACCTTGGCCGACTGGTCGAAGCCTTCCTTGGCCAGGGTGACCTGCAGGTCAATCAATTTTTCCAGTGTGTCAAACACCTTGGGTGCCAGGGTGCTGATCTTGGTTTTGTACAGATTTGCGGCTTCTTCGGTCTTGCCGGCCAGGCTGGCTTCACGTGTCGGGGCCAGTGCGTCGCGCCGGTAGGCCTGCAGGGCGGGGTCCAGCTCCGCAACCAGGGCTTTGTCCTGCGCTGTCAACTCTGTCGCTTTGTAGACAGCGTAGGCTTTGTCAATCAGCTCGGTGTTTTTGGCTTGTTCGGCCGCCCGCTTGCTCACATTGGCGGGCTCAGGGTTCATGATCATGTCCATGGCCAGTACCCGGTTGCGCATGCTCAGGTACTGCACGGTGCCAAGCTCCTGCATCGGAATGACATTGGTGGAGTACATCTCTTCCACGCTGTTGAATGTCTTGCCAATGCCGCTCAGCCCTACCGCTGCGATGCCGATCAGCATCAGCATCAGGACTACGAAAGCGCTGGTCAGGCGCGCACCAATTTTGAGGTTGCTCAGGAATTGCATGATGGTCTTTCGCGTTTCGGTTTTGTTATGCCAAGCCCTTACAAGATGATGGCATATTTAGCCCAAATTGGGTAGAAATGTGAAATCCGTCCAGGCAGGCTGTAGCGCCCGCCAGACATCTCTTGGCAGCTAGCAATACCGTAGCGCAGGGCTTTAGCTGTTGCCCGGGGGGCTGCCCGCAAGCTCCCGCGTCAGCTGGGCAGCAGGAACCGCCTTGCAGCCGCTGGCGTTCTGCCCGGACCACAGTGGTGAGAAGTCACCCTTGCCCAAGGCCTCGGCTTTGGCGCGCAGGGGCGTGATGGCCGTGGTAGCCAGCGGGAAGCGGGGCGCCTGCGGGTTCAGTGCACCGAGTTCGTGCATCACGCGGTTCATGATGCCGCGCGCCGGGCGGCCGGTGAACAGGCTGGTCAGCGCCGTGTGGCGTGCCGCATCACTTTGCAGCGCCGCGCGGTGCACGGCACTGGTGGTGGCTTCGGGGCACAACATGTAGGCGGTGCCCACCTGTGCAGCCACGGCGCCCATGGCCAGTGCGGCGGCCACACCCTTGGCGTCCGCGATGCCGCCCGCGGCAATCACCGGCACCTTCAGCGCGCGCACCAGTTGCGGCAGCAGGGCGTAGCTTCCCATTTGCCGGCTCAGGTCGTCACTGAGGAAGTGCCCGCGGTGGCCGCCGGCCTCCAGTCCCTGGGCGATGACGGCATCCACACCGTGCTCCTGCAGCCACAGGCCTTCTTCCACCGTGGTGGCGGAGCACAGTACCTTGGCCCCCCAGCGACGCACACGCGCCAGCAATTC
>JAZKDY010000023.1:40257-77473 GCA_040387325.1 Pseudomonadota bacterium
CCGAAATGGAAGCTGACCACAGGCGGCGCAAATGGCTCCACCACGTCGCACACTTCGGTGTTGAAGGGCATGCGCCCTATGCCCGGTGCAATGGTGCTGGCGTCTATGCCGTGTTCGCTGTAGTAGGGTGCAAGCAGGGTCCGCCACGCGGCCTCCCGTGGAGTGTCGGGCTCGGGCGGCGTGTGGCAGAAGAAGTTGACGTTGAAAGGTCTGCTGGTTTGGGCGCGGATGGCGGCCAACTCGTTGCGCAACACGTCCAGCGTCAGCATGGCGGCGGGCAGGGAGCCCAGCCCGCCGGCATTGGACACGGCAATCGCCATGGCACTGGTTTGGATGCCCGCCATGGGGGCCTGGATGATGGGGAGTTCTACGCCCAGAAGCTGTTGTAGTGTCATGGTGTGGTGGTACCTGTAAGGGGTGGCAGTTCGTTGTGCAGGTGCAGGCGGGGCGTGGTCAGTGCAGGGAAGTCACGCATGGAAGACAGTGGTGCCAAAGTGTGTGTGTGGGATGTGTCTGCGTAGTGTGCCGCAAGTCGTTTGACCCGTCGCAGAGACCTGTTTTACCCAAAGACTTTAAGCCAAATTGGCCTGTAGCCCCCGTACAATATAAACATATAGCTACTGAATTAATAGCAATCTGCCACCCAGCGCAAACACCATGACCTTCCACGCCCCCCTCATCATCGATATTGCAGGCCATGCGCTGACCAAGGCGGACCGCCAGCGCCTGAAACACCCGCTGGTCGGCGGCTTGATTTTGTTTGCCCGCAACTGGCAAGACCGCGCCCAGCTCACCGCACTGTGCCAGGACATCAAAAGGATCCGTGCGGATCTGCTGATCTGTGTGGACCACGAGGGTGGTCGGGTGCAGCGCTTCAAGACCGATGGTTTCACCCACCTGCCGCCCATGCGCGCCTTGGGTGAGATGTGGATGCAGGCGCCCAAGGCCAAGGGGCACGCCGGCCCGATGGACGCCACCAACGCCGCCACCGCCTGCGGCTACGTGCTGGGTGCCGAGTTACGCGCCTGCGGTGTGGACCTGAGTTTTACACCGGTGCTGGACCTGGATTATGGCGATAGCAGCGTCATCGGCGACCGCGCCTTTGCCCGCGACCCGCGGGTGGTCAGCCTGCTGGCCAAGAGTGTCATGCAGGGCCTGTTGCAAAGCGGCATGGCCAACTGCGGCAAACATTTCCCCGGCCACGGCTTTGTGGCCGCCGATTCACACACTGCCATGCCCATCGACAAACGCAGCCTCAAGACCATCCTGGCCGACGACGCCGCACCCTACCGCTGGCTCAACACCGTGACCCGCAGCGTGATGCCGGCCCATGTGATTTACCCAAAAGTGGATGCGCGGCCAGCGGGGTTCTCCAGCACCTGGCTGAACGACATCCTGCGCGGCCAACTGGGTTTTGGTGGTGCCATCTTCAGCGACGATTTGTCCATGGCGGGTGCCCGTGTCATCGACGGCCAGCCGGTCAGCTACACACAGGCCGCGCTGGCAGCGCTGGCGGCGGGTTGCGACATGGTCTTGTTGTGCAACCAGTCGCTGGCCAGCAGCGAAGGTGGTGGCAAGGGTATTGATGGCGTGCTGGCCGGGCTGACCGAAGCCCAGGTCAAAGGCCAGTGGCAGGCGAGTGACGCCAGCGAGTTGCGCCGCCGTGCGCTGCTGCCGGTCGCCCCGGCCGTGGAGTGGGACGCGCTGATGGTGCAGCCGGCCTATATGCACGCGCTGGACTGGATAGCCTGACATGGCTGCGCGCCACAGGCTTTTGGGCGGGGCAGGGCTGTGGTCGCTGGGTTTTGTCGCCGTCACGCTGGGCCTGCAATGGCTGCCAGGCGCCGCACAACATTGGCAGTTTGTGCGCAGCGAGTATGCAGAGGGCGCCTGGTGGCAATTGTTCACTGCGCAATGGGTGCACATGGGCACGCTGCACGCGGCCGCCAATGCGCTGGGCATGGTGGTCTTGCTGCGGGTATTCCAGGGGCTGATCAGCGAGCGCGCGCAAGTGCTGGCGCTGATGGGGGGTTACGCCGGTGTGGCGGTAGTGCTGGCGCTGGACCCCAACTGCGCGATGTATGCGGGTGCATCGGGTGCGCTGCATGGTTTGCTGGCGGGCAGCGCCTGTGCACTGCTGTTTTCACCCCCACAGTTGCCCATGACACGCCAGCGTATGCACATACTGGCCTGTTGTGTGTTGCTGGGGCTGGCGGCCAAGCTGCTGGTACAGCATTTCGACGCCTCCCCTTCGGCCGCCGGCTGGTTGGGTTTTGCGACCTATTACCCGGCCCATGAAGCCGGGGCCTTGGGTGGCCTGCTGGTGGTGGGTCTGGCACATGCCTTGCGCAGACGCCGGTCCGCAAGCCCGGTCACGGGGCAATAACCACTGCGCGCGTTCAGCCCACCCAGCCGGGAATCATCCGTACCAGGTGCTCAAAGTCGGCATGCCGGCGCAGCGCTCGGTTCTCGGGCGCGCGCAGCAGGGTAGGCAGGGGGCCACAGCCCTCGTGCACGGCGTCCCATGCGCGCTGCATGGCCTGGTCTGGCTGGCCCAGCAGCAACAGGGTTGAAATGAAATTGGCACGCATGTTGGGCGTGTGGGCGTCTGCCGTATGCACCAACTGCAGTGCCTCGTCAGCCGCACCGCAACGCGCCAGCACAAAGGCCAGGCTGGATGCCGCATAGGTCCAGGTCGCCGGGCCCAGCAAGACCGCTCTGGCCTGCGTCAACAATTCCGACGTAGGGCACAGATAGGCCTGGCTGGCCAAAAAGTAAACGCTGGCCTGCACGCTTTCCGGGGCGGCGGTATGGGCTTGGCGCGCCTGCTCCAGCGCGGCATTGGGTTCGCCCACAAAGGTCAGGGCCCGCGCCAGCAGGATCGCCACATTCACCGAGAACGGATTGAGCTGCTGGGCCTGCCGCAGCGCTGCAACTGCCTGCGTGGCCTGCCCGGTGGCTAGCAGGTGCCAGCCTAGGTAGTAGTGGGCACTGGCATCCAGCGCCGATGTCTGGGCGGCCTGGGCGTGCATGTCGGCCGCTGCGGCAAAGTGCCAGGTGCAATCCAGCAAGTGCGCCATTTCTGCCAGCAAACCGGGCGCCTGGGGGGCAAGCTGTTGCACCTGCTGCAGGTGGGTAAGGGCATCGGCCAGGCGCGCGCGGTCCACACCCAGACCGCTGCTCATGGTGGCGGTCAGGCATTCGGCATAGGCGAGTTTGGCACCCAGGTAGTCGGGTGCCTGCTCCAGCAGATCGCGCAACAGGGCCTGGGCGCGCTGCAGCGCAAGCGGCGTACGCTGCGGTATCAACTGGCGGGCATGCATCAGCACTTCCACATGCCGGGGCGCGGCCATGGCATCCTGCAGCAGCCGGGAGTGACCTGCCAACGCGGGCGCAGCCACTGGTGGTGCAGCACTGGCCAACAGCTCCAGACGGTAGCCGCGCCCGTAAACCGACTGAATGGCCAGCAGGGGTTGCAGCGGCACACACTGGCGCAACTGGGCCACGCACCGGGCCAGGCTTTCATCCGACATGGAATGGCCCAGCCAGACCTGCTGGGCAAATGTGTCCTTGGACACCACCCGCGGCCATTCGCGCAGCAGCAGATGCAGGACCGCACCTTCCTTGGGTGGCAACCGCAACGGCTGGCCCTGAAGGTAGACAAAACCATCTCCCTGCGCAACCAGGCCCACCGTTTGGGGGCTCGGCGCATCTGCGGCGGTGGCGCGGTCGGGACTGGTCATCATGTTTTCATCAAACTTGGATCCGGGTTTGCTGATAACTTGCATGTTGCCCGGCAATGGGCGTCAAAACCATAAATAAGGAGACAGTTTTGTTGAACAGCCATTCTCGCCTTTTCGGCCCCCGGTTTCTTGCCGCCCTGGCCGTGTGTGCACTGCAGGGGGCCGCAATCGCCCAAGCACCCGCTCTGCCCCCACCCGATGCCGTGTCGCTGGACACGCTGGGCTATATGCGCAGCTTTCCCCCCACCGGCGACCAGGTCGTGGACCAGAGCAACCGCACGAAATACCCGCAGCTGCGCTGGGTGCTGCAACACACGCGTGAAGTGGTGCCCACCCGTAATATCCGCCGCGGAAGCGGCCCGGTATCCGCACTGCCCCAGGCCTCGAAAAACCTGGACAGCTTCACCTTTGAAGACGACAAGGGCCAGTCCACCACGGTGGCCAGCTGGCTGAAAAACACCTACACCGACGGCATTGTTGTGCTGCACAAGGGCAAGGTGGTCTATGAGCGTTACCTGAACCAGATGCAGCCCGAGACGCCGCACCTGCTGTTCTCCATCACCAAATCCTTCACCGGCCTGCTGGCCGCACAGTTGGCCCATGAAGGCAAGATTGACCTGGATGCGCTGGTTACTAAATATGTGCCCGAACTGGCCGACACCGCCTGGGGCGACATGAAGGTGCGCGACGTGATGGACATGACCGGCGCCGTGCGTTACCGCGAGGTCTACACCGACCCGACGACCGAGGTCTTTCCCTACCTGTTCTCCAGCAATATGCTGCCCGCGCCGCCCAACTATGCAGGGCCGAAGAACATCTACGCCTTTCTGCAGACGCTGAAGAAAGAGGGTGAACACGGCGCCGGTTTTGTCTACCGCACCGTGCACTCCGAGGTGCTGGGCTGGATCGTGTCACGCGTGACCGGCCAGCATTTCAGCGACGTGTTGAGCCAGCGTGTCTGGAGCAAGCTGGGCACGGAGGAAGACGCGTATGTGATGGTGGACTCCATCGGCACACCGCTGCAGGGTGCGGGCCTGAACGCGACCGCGCGGGATCTGGCGCGTTTTGGAGAAATGCTGCGCCTGGGCGGCACGTTCAACGGCCAGAAAATCTTTGACAAGGCCGTTATCGACGACCTGAAGAGGGGCGGCGACCGCGAGAAGTTCAAGGCCTCGGGCATGGCTTTCCGCGCTGGTTACAGCTACCACAACCAGTGGTGGATTTTGCACAACGCCGATGGCGCCTTTGAGGCATCGGGCGTGCACGGTCAGATGGTCCACATCAACCCTGCGGCAGAGATGGTGGTGGTCAAGCTGTCGTCTCACCCTTTCGCTGGCGCTGGCCCCACGCACCCGTTGACGCTGCGCGCATGGGCTGCGCTGGCCAAGGGTGTGCGCGAGTAAGTCGCTAGCTAGGCTGCGTGCTTGGCAGCCCTGCCGTGTGCAGGCCTTCGGGCCCAGGCACTGGCCGCCAGTAGCAGCAGGCCTGCCGCCATGTCCATCCACCCCAAAGCACCACCGCCCCCACTGCTTGTGGGGATGGGTGTCACGGTGATCGGCGGAATGGGCGTAACGACTGGGGGTACGGGCACTACCGGGACCTCGGGCGTTGGCGGAACCACGGTCGTCACCGAAATCTTGATTGAAACACTGGCACCCAGCGTGGCGCCATCGGTAGGCTGGACCACAAAGGTGTAGTCTCCCGCGGGTTGTGCCTTGGGCCAGCTGAAGACACCGGTGACGGCGTTGAACGTGGCGCCGCTGGGCAGCCCGCTGCCGATGAATGCCACCTCGTCACCATCGGCATCACTTGCCGTGGTGGTGAACTGCAGCGCGCCGCCGGGCAGCACGTACTGCTGTGGCACTGCGGCCATCAACGGTGCGGCATTGGCAACACCTTGCGCCTGCAGCAGCGTGTAGACCGCCTTGAAAGCATCCACCAGACCGGCGCCGCACTCGGGTCGGCCTGCGCAATAGCTGCCAGCGACGTAGGGTCGTGCGGAACTGGTCAAAACGGTTTTGACTTCGGCCGGTGTGATGCCGGGTTTGAGCTGTACCAGCAGCGCGATGACACCCGCCACCTGCGGTGCGGAATAACTGGTGCCTGAGCCCGAGCGGTAGTTGTCCGCGCCAGGAACGGTGGTGCCCGTGTTGCCGATCGTGTAGATGTTGTTGCCCGGCGCGCTGATGATGGTGCCGGCACCCACGTTGGCATAGTCGGTGTTGGCGCCAGAGCTGGTGTGCGCGGTGACCGCTATCACCCCCTGGCAATTGCTGGGCTGCGTAATCGTGGTGGATGACCCATCGTTGCCGGTGGACACAACCACACTGCTGCCCGCGGCGATGGCCGCCGAGATGGCGTTCTGGTAGGTTTGGGAACAGGCGCCGCTGCGCCCGAAACTCATGTTGATGACCTTGGCCGGACTGGTGTTGTTGGGTAAACCAGGCACAGCCAGGCCCGCCGCCCACTGCAGGGCTGCAGCTGTATCTGCGGTGTAGCCGCCGCACACACCCAGCACCCGCAGTGGCTGGATTTTGGCGCGGTAGGCAACGCCGATCACGCCCGTATTGTTGTTGCCGACGGAGGCGATGATGCCGGCCACGTGTGTGCCGTGCCAGGATGAATTGGACACGTCACACTCGCCAGACTGTGGGTTCCAGTCGCCCGGGTCCAGCGCGTCGGCATCGCGGCCATCACCGTCGTTGGCGGTGGTGAAGTTGTTGAAGCTGTCCTGGCTGATGAAGTCATACCCGGCCGCAATATTGGCCACCAGGTCGGCATGCGGGCGGTAGCCCGAGTCGAGCACCGCCACGGTGACACCCGCACCACTGACCGGCACACCGGCCACACTGCGGCCCCAGGCATTGGGCAGGTTGACGCCACCGGCCAGCACAAAGGGCGACTGCAGGTTGCCCTGCTGGGCTGCGTAAAACGTGTCGTTGGGTACGAAGTGCGGGAACACGCGTTCGTCTACCTCGGCATACTCCACCCGCGGGTCTTGCGCCAGCGTCTGCGCCAGCACGCGCAGCGCGGCAGGGTCCATGGGCTGGCTGGTGCGGACCACATGGGTATTGCCCGAGACGGACTTCAGGTAAGACAGCGTCGCCGCCCCAGCCTTGCTGGATACCGCAAAGGTGTTCAGAGCCAACACACGTTCCTGCGCCGACGCCACCTGCATGGCTCTGCTTTTGCCACCTTCCACCGTACCACCACCGTCCTTGAAGCGGACGATCAGGCGGTCCTCCATGCGCGGCGCGGTGCCAGCCCGCGCATACAGCGATGCTCCGGCCAGTACAGTGCAGGACAGCGTTGCTGCGAAGAATCGGAATGCGGACATCGCTACCTTTACGTCAATGGGCCTTGGCCTTGTTGTTGTCCATCTCCACCCGCGCCACCGACGGCAGGGCCCGCAGCCGCTGCACGGCAACGGCTGGGTCTTGGTTGGGGTACAGCTCCAGACCGTAGACATGGGTATCGGCAGACACCGCGGATATGTAATGCATCGGCACCTGGGCGTGGACCTGCAGTGTTGTTACAAACGTATCGTCGCCAAAGCCCTGTGTGGTTGCCGTCTGGTTCGCGTTGCTGTTGCTGAACTGCACGATCACCCGTACCGTGGCAATGCTTGCCTTGCCCGCGTCTGCGTGCAGATTGGGCGGGGGCAGGGCGTCGGCCGGGAAGGGTGGCAGGTTGGCGGTGTTGCTGGCACAAGCGCCCAGCAACAGGGCCAGGGCAGTGGTTGCGCCAAGCGCCAAGGCGTTGCGGATCTTCAAAGGTCTTCTCCAGTCAGTTTGCGGTGTTCACGCTCACGGCGAGCGGTGCAGGCGCGAGCCCTTGAGCGCATTGATCTGGTCCTCTGTGGCCGAGTCCAGCACCGGGTAACGGGCCAGCAGCTTGGCATTGGTCAGCAGCGTGCGTAACTGCTCTACATCGGTGACGGACGGGGCGACTTTGATCTGCGCCAGCGCCGCCTGGGTGTTGCCACCCTGAATCAGCGTGACGATCTTGCTGGCCCAAACATGGGGACGCGACATGGTGGAATCCTTTTCTACTCGTTCTCTGCGGTGCAAACGCTAGTTGCCATTGTGGCACATAGCCCCCGTAACAGTTACCTGATTCGCTATCAAAACAATAGCGATTCGAGGAGTCCCACGCGGTATGCTTGCGCCCTATGCAAGCCGAAGACCTATCCCTGCTGGTGACCCGCACAATGCCTTTTGGCAAATACCAGGGCCGCCTGATTGCCGACCTGCCTGGCGACTATTTGAACTGGTTTGCGCGCACAGGGTTTCCCAAAGGGGAAATTGGCAGGCTGTTGGCACTGATGCATGAGATTGACCACAACGGTTTGAGCGATTTGTTGAAGCCGTTACGGGGTGGGTGAGGGCGGAGCGGGTTGCGCGCATGCTTGAGCATACGTCGCTCGAACGCCCGGTAGGCCTCAGCGAGGCAACTGTTGCAACCACCTGGGCTGCTCCTGCTTTGAATAAAAGTAAGCAAGCATTTCCGCGGCCGCCTCGGGGAAGAACAAGGGGTCGTTGTCCAAGAACTGAAAGAACAAGCTTTCTTGGTCAATTTTGCTTCCTAGCGGATATTGGTCGTGGTACTTGATGTGAATACTTGCATCACGGGCACGTTTGAGTCGAATGAATCGCCCCCAAATCGCCTTCCCTGAAGGAGTGGGAACGTTATAGACTTTCGGAACAATAGATTTCAGTTTGTCTTCTGTAGATACTGCTCGCTCCGCTGCCTCATGATGGAGAGTTTCTTTTTTCTTCCCCTTCTTTACCTCGACAGGTTTTCGCCAGGTGCGACTAATCGAATAGTTGCAGAAAGATTCGAGAGCTTGAAAACTGAACGTGACACACATCAAACTATTCTCAAAAAACGAGAAGAGTAGATCGTCTTGATTCGACACAATTGAGTTGGAAATTCCAAATGGACTCGGCCCAGACTTGAATGAAAACTGTGCTTTGAGTTCAACTGCTCGCCTAGCTGCGGAGAATGCGACATTCATGGCTAAGGCCGAAGCGTTAGGAGTAGTGAAGCCGATCAACTCGTTCTTGGAAGTACGAGTGAGTGTTGTCAGGTAGAGACGGTCTCCCGTTTTGAAAGACGGGCCGCCGGGAAATGCAGGCGGGACATCTTGTGCTATTCGCGTGACTGCTTCAATCCGCCAGTCGCCGAGGTCGTCGGTGGTCATGTTAGCGGCCTACGGTTGGAGGTGACAAGCTTCTAATTGCTGTGGCTTCGAAGCAGCCGATAGCATTTGGGCGTCGATCTTCATCGACTTGCTCGCTGTCGCGCGCGCAACATGTTTTTCCAAGTAGGCCTCGACCTGCAACAGACGAAGCAACGGGCATTGAAGTTCAGAAGTTTGTCCACCAGCAAAACCCCGCAGCTCTTTTAGACAAGCAAGAAACTTCTCGTTCACGATACATTCCAAGTCCACTTTGTATTTGGTTTTAATCGCCGCCGTGATGTTGGCAAGATGGAGAAGCTGGTTGTAAAGAGGCTGCCCTTACTGTCCTTCACGATGGGACTCCAGAGCATGTAGTGAGCCTCGTATTCGGATAGATACTTTTGCGCATATTCGATGTCGCGTGAGAACTTCTCCGTGAGTTTCTGAACGTTGTTGGGTCTCTTCTCCTTCACGTACTGAAGTCCAGTAGTGAGGTGCACAGCTACTTCGCAAACGTAGACTCGTTTTTCCTTCAGGTTGATGCCAACGACGTCTATCTCGCCTTGAGTGTCAACCGTGTATAGATTGGTCTGGATGAAGTCGCACTTACGGATGTAGCGCAAGTAGGATGCGACCAACTGCTCTCCGACATTCAGCATGAACTCTCCTGTGACGGCTAACGAATGTCTGCCGCAAAACCTGCGCGTAGAAACCCCAGAAAATACCCCAATTTGCCTCGGTTGATTCTAGGCTTCAAAAAGCTTGGGGGCCTAACTTATTGGGGCACTTGTTGAATGATCTATAGAGTCCCGGCCAGCCATCACCACGGCACCACCTCAAACCGCCCCACCAAATAATCCAACAACGCCCGCACCGCCGGCGACAGATTCCGCCGCGACGGGTACAGCGCATAAATCGTCAACGCGGGTACTTTCCATTTCGGCAACACCACGCGAAGTGCACCGGCAGCGACGCAGGGGTTGACCAGGTAGGTCGGCAGCATCGCAATACCACCACCGGCCATGGCGGCCTTCAGCAACGCGGTGGCCTCGTTGGCGCTGAAGTGGCTGGCCACACTGACCTGGGCGGACTCTTCGCCGCGCGTCAAATGCCACACACTCTTGCCGAAATTGGCATGGCTCAGGCAGCGGTGCTGCGCCAGATCCTGCGGCAACTTGGGCGTGCCGTGGCTGGTCAGATATTCGGGCGACGCAACCAGCAGCGAATCACACTGCGCCAGCGGCCGGGCGATCAGCATGGGGTCGGGTTCGGCGCTGATGCGGATGGCCAGGTCTATGCGGGTGTCCACTAGGTTCAGCGCGCCTTCGCTGACGTTCAGATCAATCTTCAACTGCGGGTGCAGGGCCAAAAAATCAGACAGCACGGCGGCTAGGTGCGCATAGACAAATGACGTGGAGCAGGTCAGGCGCAACTGGCCGCGCAACGCGCCGCCGGTGGAGCTGGCAGAGGTTTCTTCTTCCACGTTTTCCATCAGCGACAGCATTTGCTGGCTGCGCCGCAGGCAGGTCTCGCCCGCATCGGTGAGCGTGACGCTGCGGGTGGTGCGCTGCAACAGCCGGGCGCCCAGCCACTGCTCCAGCTCGGCCACGTAACGCGTGACCATGGCGCGGGACATGTCCAGCTTGTCGGCGGTGGCGGTGAAGCTGCCGCTGGTGGCTACCTCGGCAAAGACCTGCATGGCGGTCAGACGGTCCATTGTGTTTGCTCAATTTATGAAACAGTTATGGGCATTTTATGGGGTTTATCTGCGCACTTTGCGAAACTAAACTGCAGGCTCTTGCTTATCAACAACCCTGTTTTGGAGTTCAACACCATGTTCCGTACCACCGTCATCGCCGCCACGCTGGCCATCGCCTTTTCTGGCGCCCAAGCCGCCCAGCCTTTGCAAATCAAGGTCTACAACGGCGATGGCAACAGCTTCAACGTCAACTCCACACTGGTCTATGGCGAGAAAGAAGCCCTGGTCATTGACGCCGGTTTCACCCGTGCGGACGGCCTGCGCATAGCGGCCAATGTGCTGGACAGCGGCAAACAACTCAAGACGATTTTTGTCAGCCAGGCCGACCCCGACTATTACTTTGGTGCCGAGGCCCTGAAAGAAATCTTTCCCCAGGCCGAAGTGGTGGCTACACCCGCAGTACTGGAAAAGCTGAGCGCCAAGATGGCCGGCAAGGTCGCATTCTGGGGCCCCAAGATGGGCGCCAACGCGCCCAAGACACCGGTGCTGCCCAAGGCACTGGTGGGTACCACGCTGACCGTGGATGGAGAAAAGGTCGAGATCCGCGGCACCCAGGGCCTGCTGGCGCACCGGCCCTATGCCTGGATTCCATCCATCAAAGCCATCGTTGGCAACATCGCGGTGTTTGGCAACCTGCATGTGTGGACGGCCGACACACAGACCGTGGCCGAGCGCAGCGCCTGGGTGGCGCAGTTGGACGAGATGGCTGCACTGAACCCGACCGTGGTGGTGCCTGGCCACATGAACACCGGCACCAAACTGGATGCCAGCGCCATCACCTACACCAAGACCTATCTGCAGACCTTTGAGAAGAACGCGGCGGCCACCAAGACCAGTGCCGAGCTGATCACCAGCCTGCAAAAAGCCTACCCCGACGCGGGCATGGGCATGGCGCTGGACATTGGTGCCAAGGTCAACAAGGGCGACATGAAATGGTGATGTAGGGATATGCCCAGACCTGTTAATCTGGGCGTACCTCACCCAACCAAGGACCCGCATGAACCTGCTCAAGCATGACATCGTTACGGAGTTTCCCCAGTTCAAGGACAAAATCCAAAGTCTGAAGGCCGGCAATGCACACTTTGCCAAACTGTTTGAGAGTTATGACTTGCTGAACCATGCGATCACCAAGGTCGAGACAACGGGCGGTGCCGGCGCCGCGATGACGGACGAGGCGCTGGAAATCGAGAAGAAGAAGCGGCTGAAGCTCAAGGACGAGATCGTCCAGATGCTCACCCGCCCCTGATTCCGCTTAGGGTGTAGGGCGCGGTGCTTCGGTGCGCAGGCCCTGCCAGGCCGTATCGGTGTGCCATTGGCCGAGCCAGGGCAACAACTCCTGGGCTGGCATGGGTTTGGCGATGCCATAACCTTGCACCAGGTGGCAACCCATGCGCAGCAGGGCAACACCATGCGCCAGGGTTTCTACACCCTCTGCAATGACGTCGCGTTTGAACACATCGGCCAGGCGGATCACACCTTCAACAATGCCCAGGTCGTCCACATCGACCAGCATGTCACGGATAAAACTCTGGTCTATCTTCAGCAGGTCCACAGGCAGTTTGCGCAGATAGGTCAGCGACGAGTAGCCGGTGCCAAAGTCGTCCAGCGCAAAGCTCACCCCCAGCAAACGACAACGCTGTAGCACCGTGGCGGCCAGCTCCATGTCGGACAGGGCTGCTGTCTCCAGCACTTCCAGCTCCAGGTATTGCGCCGCCTTCGGGCCGTTCTGTTGCAGCAGTTCCTGCAGGCGCACATAAAACGCCGGGTGCAACAGATGGGCCGCGCTGATGTTGGCGCTGACCCGCACCTCCAGGCCCTGCTGGCTCCAGGCCAGTGCCTGGGTCAAGGCGGTGTGAATGACCCATTCGCCCAGGGGCTTTTCCAGGTCGGTGCCGTCGAAGAAGGGCAGAAACTCGCCGGGCGGCAGTAGGCCCCGTTCTGGGTGCTGCCAGCGTATCAGGGCCTCCACACCGACCAGTGCGCCATTGAGCAGATTGACCTTGGGCTGGTAGTGCAGCACAAACTCGTCGGCCTGCAGCGCCTGGCGCAGCACGTCCAGGGTCTTGCGGTGCATTTGTGCCTTGCGGTCGATCTCGGGGTCGAACAGCACATAGCGGTTGCGGCCGGACTGCTTGGCCTGGTACATGGCCTGGTCGGCGTGGCGCAGCAGCGTGTCGGCGTCGGACTTGTCCGCCGGGTAGAGGGTGACGCCAATGCTGGCTGATATGCAGATGCTCTGGTCACCGATGGCGATGGGCGCCCGCGCGGCTTGCAGCACGCGCTCCAGAATCTGCGCACATTCCTGCGCCGTGGCAATGTTGGACAGCAGGATGACAAACTCATCCCCACCCAGGCGGGCCAGCGTGTCGTCGGCCCGCAGCCCATGCTGCAGGTTGGCGCTGATGGCGACCAGCAGGGCATCGCCCGCGGCATGGCCCAGGCTGTCGTTGATGTGTTTGAAACCATCCAGGTCCAGAAAACACACGGCCAGCATGCCCTCGCTGCGGGAGGAGCGCAAGATGGCCTGCTCCAGTCGGTCGCCCAGCAGGCGGCGGTTGGGGGTGCCGGTCAACGGGTCGAAGTGGGCGATGCGGTCCAGCTCGGATTCGTGTGCCTTGAGCTGGCTGATGTCCGAGAACACGCCGACATAGTATTGGACAACCCCCTGCGGATCGCGCACGGTGGAGATGGACAGCAACTCGGCAAACAACTCGCCGTTCTTGCGCCGGTTCCAGATCTCGCCGCGCCAGAAGTCGTGTTGTGCCATCGAATCCCACATGGCGCGGTAAAACGCCACGTCCTGGCGGCCCGAGGACAAGACCTTGGGCGATTTGCCGTAGATGTCTTCCGCGCTGTAGCCCGTGATGCGGGTGAACGCCGGGTTGACCTTGGTGATGCGCATCTGCGGGCTCACCACCATGATGCCCTCGTAGCTGCTGGTGAACACCGTGCTGGCTTCGTTCTGCGCGATCTCGAACACCTTGCGCTCGGTCACATCGGTGTGGGTGCCAGACATCATCAGCGGCTGACCGTCGGGCGAATGCTCCACAATGCGGCCGCGCATCAGAATCCAGCGCCACTCTCCGCTGCGGGTGCGGGCGCGGAACTCGCTTTCCAGGGAGGCCGTCTCGCCATCCGTGTGCTGCTGGATCGCGGCCTGCACTGCGGCCAGGTCTTCGGGGTGAACGATGTCGCGCCAGTTGTCGGCAGAGACCGCCATCTCGCCTGGCGCGTAGCCCAGCATGGTCTCCCAACGGGCACTGACGCTGAAGGCCTGGGTTTGCAGGTTCCAGTCCCAATAACCCTGGTCCGAGCCTTCGATCACCCGTGCCAGGCGTTTTTCGCGCTCCTGCAGGGCGGCGGCGGCTTGCTTTTCCGCAGTGACATCGCGGGAGATACCAAAAAGGCCCAAAGCCTTGCCGGCGGGGGTGAGGATGGGCCCCTTGGTGACCGCAAAGGCCAGGTTGGTGCCGTCCAGCAGGGCCAGTTGCTCGTTCCGGTGCTGGGTGCGCCCGCTGGCCACAATGGCGCGGTCGGATTCCATCAGCGCGCGGGCGGTTTCCGGTGCCAAGAAATGTGCGTCGTTACGACCGAGGATGTCTTCTGCCGGCCGGCCAACAAACTGTGCCGCCGCCTCGTTGACAAGCACGTAGCGCCCGCGCAAGTCTTTGGCGAAGACAGCGTCCGAGGTGCCCGACACAATGGTCTGCAGCAAACTGCTTTTGGCCTCGGCCCGGGCCTTGGCCATGCGCAGCATCTCGCTGAGCAGGCTGACTGCAATGCCGTTGGCAACCAGCAGGCTCCACTGCGCCACATCGGGCCGGGGCGACAGGTGGCCGCTGGTGAACAGGGGGCGCACGGCGTGGTGGGTTGCCAGTGCCGCCAGAAGGGTTGCCAGCATGCCGGGGCCAAAACCGCCCAGCGTGGCGCTCAGCACAATGGGGATCATGAACATGATCAGCATGGGCCGCTCGTCAAACGGGGTAGGCATGGTCAGGCGCAGTAGCAGCACACCGACGGTGACGGTTGCTGCAAAAGCGTAGAGGACCCAGCGCTTGTTCTGCGCCAGCACACCGGCAATCAGCGCGTCGATCAGGGTTTTGCCGGGGGGCACTGCGTTGTCCGGCACCGCCCTCAGGCACCAGAACAGCAGCGCAGCCGATGCGACCACAAAACTGACGATTTTGACGCTGGGCAACCAAGGCGCTGACGCGAAGCCGGGGAAGGCCGACAGCAGCTCATCCGACAGAAAAAGCCACGCCAGTGCCGAAAAGGCATACAGGACGGTGACGGTGGTGATGAAGCGGTGGCGCGCGCTGGCGTTCATGTGCGGGCCATTCTCCGCTATTTATGGGGGCGCTTCTAGAGGGAATCCCATAGCCTGGCGGCGCCGGTGTCCAGGTGTGTCAGATACAGGCGCACCTCAAATTCCAGCTGGTGGTAGGCCGGTTCCATATAGGTGCAGAGCTGGTAGAAGGCCTTGTCGTGGTTGCGCTCGCGCAGGTGGGCCAGTTCGTGCACAGCGATCATTTTCAGGAAAGGCTCGGGCGTGTCCTTGAACAGCGATGCGATGCGGATCTCGCGTTTGGCCTTGAGCTTGCTGCCCTGCACGCGTGACACGGTGGTGTGGGTGCCCAGCGCGTGCTGGACGATCTGCAGCTTGCTGTCAAACGCGACCTTGGACACGGGCTCTGCGCCGCGCAGGTGTTCGGTCTTCAGCGCCTGAACGTAGTCGTACAAGGCACGGTCGGTGCGCGCACCGTGTGCCGTCGGGTATTTCTGCAGCAGCCAGTTGCCGGTGCGCTGCCCATCCAGCATCTGCTGCACCTGGGCCAGCGTGTCGGGCGGATAACCTTGCAAGAACTTCCACTGCACAGGCGCTATAGTTTTCATAGTGCAGTGATTAACGTTCGCGGGGGCTACAGCCCGATTTGGCTTAAGCCTCTCGGCGCAGCGCCGGGAACAGGATCACGTCGCGGATGCTGGCGCTGTCGGTCAACAGCATCATCAGCCTGTCGATACCTACGCCGCAGCCACCGGTGGGCGGCATGCCGTATTCCAGCGCGCGCACAAAGTCATGGTCAAAGTGCATGGCCTCGTCGTCGCCGCTGTCCTTGGCGGTCACTTGCGCCTGGAAGCGGGCGGCCTGGTCTTCGGCGTCGTTCAGCTCGCTGAAGCCGTTGCCGAATTCGCGGCCGGTGATGTAGAGCTCAAAACGCTCGGTCACTTCAGGCCGGTCGTCATTGGCGCGGGCCAGTGGCGAGATCTCGGTGGGGTGCTCCATGATGAAGGTAGGGTTCCACAGCTTCTCTTCCACGGTCTCTTCAAAGTACAGCACCTGCAGGCTGGCCAGCGTGCGGCCTTCCAGGCGGTTCTTGGCTTCGGTCAGGCCCAGCTTCTTGACGGCATTGGTCAGCCACACCGCGTCGAAAACGTTGTCACCCGCGTCGGTGTATTTCTGAATGGCTTCGACGATCGTCAGGCGCTCAAACGGCTTGCTCAGGTCCACCGGCTTGCCGGCGTAGGTGAGTTGCAGCGAACCGGTGGCGCGTTGTGCCGCGTCGCGGATCAGTGCTTCGGTGTAGTCCATCAGGTCCTGGTAGTTCCAGTACGCTGCGTAGAACTCCATCATCGTGAACTCGGGGTTGTGGCGCACGCTGATACCTTCGTTGCGGTAGCTGCGGTTGATCTCGAACACACGATCGAACCCGCCGACGATCAGGCGCTTCAGGTACAGCTCGGGCGCGATGCGCAGGAACATTTCCTGGTCCAGCGCGTTGTGGTGGGTCTTGAAGGGTTTGGCGTTCGCACCGCCGGGAATGGGGTGCAGCATGGGTGTCTCGACTTCCAGGAAATTGTTGGCCACCATGAAGTCGCGCAATGCGGTCACAGCCTTGCTGCGCGCCATGAAACGCTTGCGCGCCTCCACATCGGTCATCAGATCGACATAGCGCTGGCGGTACTTGGTTTCCTGGTCAGCCATGCCGTGGAACTTGTCGGGCATGGGGCGCAGGCTCTTGGTCAGCAGGCGCACGCTGGTGGCGTGGATGGACAATTCGCCGGTCTTGGTCTTGAAGACCTTGCCTTCGGCGGCGACGATGTCACCCAGGTCCCAATGTTTGAACGCGGCGTACAGTTCGGCGCCCACGTCTTCACCCTTGACATAGATCTGGATGCGCCCGCCGGTCGTGCCAAACGATGCGTCCTGCAGCGTGCAGAAGCTGGCCTTGCCCATGACGCGCTTGAGCATCATGCGGCCGGCCACCTTGGCGGTAGCGCCCAGGGCTTCCAGCTCTTCGGTGGTTTTTGCCTCATATTCAGCAAACAGTGCCTCGGCCTTGTGGCTGGGCTTGTAGTCATTGGGAAAGGCCACACCCTTGCCATCCAACTGCTGTTGGCGAATGGCCTTGAGTTTTTCGCGGCGCTCCAGGATCAGCTGGTTTTCGTCTTGGGGCGGAGGCGTTTGGTTGTCGGACATGGGGGTGTGCAGAGTGAAATCGGGTGGGGCCATGTGCAATGGCCAGAGCCCTCTATTCTAGTGCCGTCGCTTCTATCGACTGGCTGCGTCCAGCAGGGCGCGGATGGTTGCTGCGTGTTTGCCGGATGTCGGTGCCCAGTCGGCGACGGTACGGCCTGCGGGGTCCCGCAGAAGCGGGTTGGCACCGCCCTTGAGAAGTGCCTCGACAAGCGGCGGTATGGCGTGGCGCAATGCCATCTGCAGCGGGCGCTGGCCGGTGTCGTCTGCAGCATCCGGATTGGCACCTGCGCGCAGCAGGCGCTCTACCACCGGGGCGTGGCGGCGTGCCGACGGTTTGAACAAGGCCATGTGCAGGGCGGTGAGGCCTTTTTCGGTCGTTTGTGTGACTTTTGCGCCGCGCGCAAGCAGCAGCTCCAGCATCTCCAGTTCGCCAGCGCGGGCGGCCTGCATCAGTGCCGTGGCGTGGCCGTCAAACAGGGTCCAATCCGGATCAAGACCGGCATCCAGCATGGCCTGCGCCAGAGCCAGCTTGCCAGAGGCCGCGAGCGATGGGAAATCCTGGGTGACATATTGGGAGCGGGCCATGCCTTTGTCGAACTGCCAGATTTCTTCTGGCTCCGGGGCTTCAGGTTGCTGCAGGGCGGCGTACCGGGCGCTTGCGACTTCGCGGGATTTTTTGCTACTCCCCCGCCATTGGGCGGGCGTTGTGGGGCTGGACGCGGGGTTCTCCAGATACGCGGCCAGTTTGCTGTGACCGGACTCTGCCGCGGCCTGGGTGGGTGGCACGCCATCGTTGTTGGCCTGAAACGGGTCGGCTCCAGCCGCGATCAGGGTCTGCACGATGTCTGCAAAGCCCCGGGCCGCTGCGTGCCACAGTGCGCTGGCTCCATTCTCGTCCGCAGCATTCGCTTGCGCACCGGCCGTCAGCAGCAAAGCCAGGGTGTCTGCAAAGCCATACATGGCAGCGGCCACCAAGGGGGGTGCATAGGCAGCAGCATCCGGGTTTGCCCCTGCCGCCAGCAGGTAACGCACAGCGGCATCGTCGCCACGGGCACAGGCATGGGCAAGGGGTGAGGCCTGGTACTGTTCCAGATCCACTTCATCCACATCGGCGCCGGTTGCGACCAGGGCGCCAAGTGCTGCGAGGTCACCACGTTCAATGGCCAGAAAGAGATTGTCGGTATGCATCAGGGTGGTAAGGCTAGGGCTAAGCCGATAGCATAAATGCCTGGGCTATGATGCAAACGCCCCTTTTCATTGGACACCATGCTCTACCAAATCTCCTCTTTGTTGCTGGAAGTGGCAGCCGGTTTGCTCGCCGGAACCTGCCTGCTGCGCCTGTACATGCAGTACCAGCGCATACCCATGTCGGTGCGCTCGGGTAACCCGCTGGCCAAGTTCATTTTTGCACTGACCGACTGGCTGGTGCTGCCGCTGCGCCGGGTGATTCCGGCCGTGGGGCGCTGGGATCTGGCGAGCCTGGTGGGGGCCTTCCTGATCCAGTTGGCGCAGTTTCTCATTCTGTGGGCGCTGACCGGCATGGGCTCCAATCTGGTGTCGGTGGTGGTGTTGGCGGGGTTTGGCCTGGTGCGTATGGCGATCTCGGGCATGACCGGACTGGTCATCATTTATGCAATCTTGTCGTGGGTGCAGACCCAGTCGGTGGCCGCTGATTTTCTGGAGCGTCTGGTCATGCCGGTCCTGATACCCATACGGCGGGTGGTACCCCTGGTGGGGGGGCTGGACCTGTCGCCATTGGTCTTGCTGGTGTTGTTGCAGATCGCGGCGATCGTGCTGGGTTCAGTGCAGGCGGCGGTGCTGGTCGCGCTGTAGCCGGGCCTGCTGCGGCCTGCCGTGCTCTGGCACACAGACAGGCCGCACCCTAGTTTGAAGAATGGGCACATTCCGAGCGAAACACCCATGCCCACATCCACCACCAGCCGTGCCCCCACCCACCCATTTTTAGGTCTTGCCGGATGGCTGGTACTGTGTTTTGCGGCCGCTGCCATTGGTGGCCTGGCGTCTGCCAATGCGGGGGAGTTTTATAGCCAGCTCAACCGCCCGTCCTGGGCGCCGCCGTCCTGGCTGTTTGCCCCGGTGTGGACACTGCTGTACGCAATGATGGCGGTCTCTGCCTGGATGGTGTGGACCGAACGGGGCTGGACCAAGGCCAGGATCCCGCTGCGCCTGTTTGTGGTCCAACTCGCTGCCAACGCTTTGTGGACCTGGCTCTTCTTTGAATGGCACCTGGGCGCGGCGGCCTTTGCAGAAATTGTGGTGTTGTGGCTGTTGATTGCCGCCACGGCGCTGGTGTTTTGGCACATCCACAAGCTGGCGGGCGCATTGCTGCTGCCCTATCTGGCCTGGGTCAGTTTTGCGGCTGCGCTGAACTTTGCACTGTGGCAGGGCAACCCACAAATACTGTAGGCAGCCCCTCCAAGATGCGGGTGCTGGTTAGATAACCGCGTCAGCCGGCTGGCGTTGCAGCATGGCCAGAGAATTGGCCACTGTTTTGCGCAGCTCACGCCGGTCACAGATCAGGTCCACTGCACCCTTGGTCTGCAAAAATTCCGAGCGCTGGAAGCCTTCTGGCAGCGTCACGCGCACCGTGGATTCAATGACGCGCGGACCAGCGAACCCAATCAGGGCCTTCGGCTCGGCAATCACGATATCGCCCAGGAAGGCAAAGCCGGCGCTTACGCCACCCATGGTCGGGTCGGTCAACACGCTTATATAGGGCAGGCCCTTCTTGGCCAAACGGGTTAGTGACGCATTGGTCTTGGCCATTTGCATCAGGCTCAACAAGCCTTCCTGCATACGTGCGCCGCCGGTGGCGGTAAAGCACAGGAAGGGCACCTTTTGCTCGATGGCCGCTTCCACACCGCGCACAAAACGCTCGCCGACGACGGAGCCCATGCTGCCGCCCATGAAATCGAACTCAAAACAGGCTGCCACCAGGCTGATGCCGTGCACGGCGCCGCCCATGACCACCAGGGCATCGGTCTCTCCGGTGTTTTCCAGGGCTTCTTTCAGGCGGTCGGGGTATTTGCGGCTGTCCTTGAACTTCAGCGGGTCCACTGGCAGCACTTCCTGACCGATCTCGAAGCGGCCTTCGTTGTCCAGAAACACATTCAGCCGGGCCCGCGCACCGATGCGGTGGTGGTGGCTGCAGGTGGGGCAGACGTTCTGGTTTTGCTCCAGATCGGTCTTGTACAGCACCGATTCACAACTGGGGCACTTGACCCACAGGCCTTCAGGGACGCTGCGGCGGTCTGCCGGGTCGGTTTGCTGAATTTTGGGGGGAAGCAGTTTTTCAAGCCAGCTCATGGGTGTTCCTTCTTCACGTGGGAACCGAGGGGCTGCTGGGCAGCCGCGCCCGGTTTCGCAAGGGTGCCATTATGAATCCAAAGTGGTCCGGATCGCCTGGGGGACGTTTTGGGGGGGCGTATGCCGCGTGGCCGCAGGGGTTATATCTCGGTCGGGCAGTATGCTTTGAGAAAGTCGCCCAGCATGGGCAGCTTTTTCGCGTCGCGCTCGACTTCGGCTCTGAGTGCTGCCAGGAATCGTGTCAATTCCTGCTCATTGCCCATATCTGCAATCGGATGGTAGCGCTTGGGCATGATGCCCTGCCCCATCATGACCTGGGTCCACGAGTCGATACGGAACAGCTCGCCCGGTTGGATGAAGACACTGCCTGTTTCGCGAAACAATTCGATTTTTTTGCTCAGGGAGTCCGGGATAGCCATCGTATGGCAATGGCGCCAGAACGGGGTGTCGGTACGCTTTGTGGCATGGAAGTGCAGCACCACAAAATCGCGTACCAATTCGATTTCTGCCTTGGATTGGCGGTTGAACTCATTCTGGAGTTCTTCGTATTGGTTGATAGTCGGGAACAACCGGATCAAACGCAGCAGGTTGGAGCTGATCAGGAAAATCGTCGTGGACTCCAGTGGCTCAATAAAGCTGGCCGACAAACCAATAGAGATGCAGTTTCTATTCCAAGGCTTGAGGCGACGCCCCGTTTTGAATTTGATCGGCCTGGGGTCAAACAGCGGTTCGCCTTCCAGATTGGCCAGCAAGGTTTTCTTGGCGTCTTCATCCGATTGGTAACGGCCACAATAAACGAGGCCGGTGCCCACACGGTTTTGCAGAGGAATCTTCCATTGCCAGCCAGAATCGTGTGCGATCGCACGGGTTAGCGGAATGGGGGGCGCTACGGACGTTTCTTGTGTGGCCATGGCACTGTCACACGGCAGCCAATGGCTCCAATCTTCAAAACCGGTATGCAGGCCTTGCTCGGACAGCAGCGCACGGAAACCGGTGCAGTCGATGAACAAGTCGCCTTTGATCACTTGCCCTGATTTGAGCAGCAGGGATTCAATGTCACCGGATTCCGGGTACAGATTCACTTTTTCGATCATGCCCTCTACGCGCTTCACGCCCAGCTTTTCGCTGAATCCGCGCAAGAACTTGCCATAGGCCGTGGCATCCATATGGTAGGCATAGTTGACCCATGGCTCCTGGGAGATGGCAAACCGGCCCTGCTTGGCGGCTTCCAATTCAAGGCAATAGTCACCATACGGTACTTTGTTGCCCATGGTTTTGGATTTCAGCCAGAAATGTTGGAAATCTGCCGCCCAGTATTCTTTGCCCGTCTTGCCAAAGGAGTGGATGTATTTGCTGCCGCGCTCCAGCCAGTTCTCAAAGCTGATACCCAGTTTGATACTGCCATTGGTGGCCCGCATGAACTCCTGCTCATCAATATCCAGCAATTGGTGGAAGACAAGCATGGTGGGAATGGTCGCCTCGCCCACGCCAATCGTGCCAATTTGGTCAGACTCGATGAGGGTGATGTCCAGCCCTTTACCCAAAGACTTCGAAATGGCTGCGGCGGCCATCCAGCCGGCAGTCCCGCCACCTGCAATAACAACCCGGCGTATTTTCTTTTCTTTCAAAATAAGTACCTTTGGCAAATTGGATGAATGGGCGATGCGTCTCTGTGCCTCTTGCAGGCGCAAAAAAGCGTAATTAGAGAGGCAATTCTAGTATGTAGTCTGACTACAGGGGGAGCGCGCTGCATTCGTCGGCGGCCCCCCGGCATCGCACACGGCCCGGTGGCCTATTGGTCCAGGGCGGTCCGGACTTCGTGCAGAAAGTTCTGGGCAGTTGCGGCTACCTGGTCGCGGGGCTGATGCTCCAGCAACTGGATGATCTTGCTGCCAATGACCACCGCATCCGCCACTTTGGAGATGGTTTTGGCGGTGGCCGCGTCGCGGATGCCAAAGCCCACGCCCACCGGCACGTGGATGTGCTGGCGGATGCGCGGCAGCATGGTTTCCACGGCGCCAATGTCCAGCGCGCCAGAGCCTGTTACGCCCTTTAGCGACACGTAGTACACATACCCGCTGGCCACGCGCGCCACCTGCTGCATGCGTTGCTCGGTGCTGGTGGGGGCCAGCAGGAAGATCAGGTCCATGTTGTGGGCGCGCAGGTCGGCCGCAAAGGCTTCGCACTCCTCGGGCGGGTAGTCGACGATCAACACGCCATCCACGCCCGCTGCAGCGGCGTCTTTGACAAAGGGGCTGGAAACACCGTCTTTGGCGTGTTTCTGGTCGTAACGTTCCACCGGGTTGGCGTAGCCCATCAGCACGATGGGTGTGGTGGTATTGGTTTGGCGGAATTCACGCACCATGCCCAATATCTGCACCAGGCCAATGCCAAAGGCCAGGGCCTTGTCGCCCGCCTTCTGTATCACCGGGCCGTCGGCGCTGGGGTCGGAGAAGGGCACACCCAGCTCGATGACGTCGGCACCACCGGCCACCATGGCGTGCATCAGCTCGGGGGTGACGTCGGCATACGGGTAACCGGCGGTGATGAAGGGGATCAGCGCCTTGCGGCCCTGGGTTTTCAGCGTGCCGAAGGTCGTATCGATGCGGCTCATGCTACCACCTTGATAGCAGCCAAGGCAGCAGACACGGGGGCTAGGGCTATATTTCCCTTAACCGATTGGCCGGTGCAACTGGGTCGGCAGAAGAATTCTCCATTGCTCAGATCCGCCACCGTGCCAATATCCTTGTCACCACGTCCTGACAGATTGACCAGGATGCTTTGATCAGGGCGCATCGTCTTGGCCAGCTTCATGCCATAGGCCACCGCGTGGCTGGATTCGAGTGCCGGAATGATGCCCTCGGTGCGGCACAGGTAATGGAAAGCGTCCAGCGCCTCCTTGTCGGTGATGCCCACGTATTCCGCGCGGCCGATGTCGGCCAGGAAGGCATGTTCGGGGCCAACACCGGGATAGTCCAGACCGGCGCTGATGCTGTGCGTCTCGGTCACCTGGCCGTTGTCGTCCTGCAGCACGTAGGTGCGGTTGCCGTGCAGCACACCGGGGCTGCCGCGCTGTATGGACATGGAGTGTTTGCCACTGTCTGCGCCTTCGCCTGCGGCTTCGACGCCAATCAGGCGGGTGGACTCATGGGCGATGTAGGGGTGGAAGATGCCCATGGCATTGCTGCCACCGCCCACGCAGGCAATGACGGCGTCGGGCTGCTCGGTCTTGCAGCCGGCGGCCTTCAGCATATCGGGCATCTGCACCAGGCATTCATTGCCGATCACGCTCTGGAAATCCCGCACCATCATCGGGTAGGGGTGGGGGCCGGCCACGGTGCCGATGATGTAGAAGGTGTTGTCCACATTGGCGACCCAGTCGCGCATGGCCTCGTTCAGCGCGTCCTTTAGCGTCTTGCTACCGCTTTCCACGGGTACCACAGTGGCGCCCAGCAGCTTCATGCGGTAGACATTGGGGCTTTGGCGTTTGACGTCTTCGCTGCCCATGTAAACCACACATTCCAGTCCGTAGCGGGCGCAGATGGTGGCCGTGGCCACGCCGTGCTGGCCGGCACCGGTTTCGGCAATCACGCGCGGTTTGCCCATGCGCTTGGCAAGCATGGCCTGGCCTATGGTGTTGTTGATCTTGTGGGCGCCGGTGTGGTTCAGGTCTTCGCGCTTCAGGAAGATCTGCGCGCCACCCATTTCGCGGCTCATGCGGGCCGCGTGGTAAACCGGGGAAGGGCGGCCAACGAAGTGGGCCAGCTCGGACTGGAATTCGGCCAGAAAGGCCGGCTCGTGCTGGTACTTGGCGTAGGCGTCTTTGAGCTCGTTGATGGCGTGCGTCAGTGTCTCGGAGACAAAGCTGCCGCCGTATTTTCCGAAGTGGCCGGTCGGATCCGGTTGTTGGTATGCGTACATGTTCTTTCCAAAATGTTGAGGACAGAGCTTGCACTGCGTGCTGCGGTCTGTCCCGCAAGGTTTCAGGACGGCAGAACCGGCACGCTGGTTGTGGCCTGTTCTGCCTATGAATGAAGGAATTGTTTGTCGGCTGCGCGCACGGCGGCCACAAACTGTTGAATCCGGATGGGGTCTTTGATGCCCTTCAAGGGCTTGCCCTGAGCGTCCACGGCTTCTACGCCGGAGCTCACGTCCACGGCCAGTGTCTTACAGCGCGGCCGAACCAGCGCGATCCCATCGCCCACGTTTGCAGGTGTGAGTCCACCACTCAAGACGAGGTGAGCGCTGACGCTTGGAGGAAGAAGTGACCAATTGAATGCCTTGCCGCTTCCGCCGAATCCGTCGACATGGGCGTCGAGCAGAATGGCTTGTGCGTTTGAGTAATCGTTGGCGAATTGTACGAGGTCAAAGCGGGCAGCGGTTTCGTCCAGTGGAATACGCGCCGCGCGTACCCAGGGGCGCCTGCTCTCCAGGGTGGCCAGGTGGCAGTACTCTGGACTTTCATCTCCATGAAATTGAACGGTAGCCCCCGCGATCATTGAACAGGCTGCTATTACTTCTGTAGCACTTGCATTCACGACCAGCAGTACCGGTGTGACAAAGGGCGGCAGACGTTTGGCCAACTCGGCCGCGCGCTGCACGGTGACCGCACGTGGGCTCTTGGCGTACAGCACAAACCCAATCGCATCGGCACCGGCGGCGACGGCTGCGTCCACCTGGTCTTCGCGGGTCAGGCCACAGATCTTGATTCGGGTTCTGTACTGAAGTGTCATGGCAGCCCATCATACGCAGGCGCGCGGTCGGGGATGCCCCACTTGGCGTCATACCGTGGCCCCAGGAAATACAGGCCGTCGGGAGAAAACGTAGGGGCGGCAGCGCGGCGGTCCCGCGCGGCCAGTACCTCGGCCATCCACTCCGGGGGCTTTTTGCCCTGACCGATTTGCACCAGGCAGCCCATGATGTTGCGGATCATGTGGTGCAGAAAGGCATTGGCCTCGAACTCGATGCGCCAGTAGGAGCCGCGTTTGCTGAAGGCAATCTCCACCAGGTTCTTGATCGGGCTCAGGGCCTGGCACTGGGAGGCGCGGAAGGAGGTGAAGTCGTGTTCACCCAGCAGAATATCGGCCGCCTGGCGCATGGCATCGGGGTCCAGCGAGCGAAACGCCCAGCCCACTCGACCCTGGTCAATGCTGGGGCGTATCGTGGACTCGTACAGCACATAGGCATAACGGCGCGATGTGGCGCAGGCCCGGCAATGGAATCCCTCAGGGGGAACAACGGCCCATTGCACCGCAATGTCGCGTGGCAGGTTGGCATTGGTTCCACGGACCCAGGAGTAGGTGTCGCGTTCCAGCGGGGTGTCAAAGTGCACCACCTGCATGATGCCGTGCACGCCTGAATCGGTGCGGCCGGCACACAGCGTGGACACACGCTGGGCGGCAAACTTGCTGAGGGCTTTTTCCAGCTTGTCCTGTACGGTCAGGCCCGAGAGCTGGCTTTGCCAGCCCTGGTAGGCCTGTCCGTTGTAGCTGATACCTAGCGCGACCCTCACGGCAATGTTGTATGCATCAGGAGCGCGCCGCCCAAGGGCGGGCTTAGCTCAGGTTGGCGAGGGCGCGTTGCGCTTTGGCGCGCATCTCACCGGTGGCTTCTGCCACCACTTCTTCGATCAACGCACGGGCACCGTCTTCATCGCCGATGGAGACAAACTCATCGGCCAGCGCGAGTTTGGTTTCGAGCGGATCTTCGGTGAGGTTGTCCGACGCGGTGGGTTGCTCGGAGGCAGGGCCATCGAGGTCCAGCGAAAGGGATCCCAGGTCAAACTCCAGCATGCCGGAGTCTTTGGCGTCAGCCGGTGGCGCGGCAGCGGCAACCGGCGCGGGCGCCGTGGCATTGAACTCAGGCAGTGGCTGTGGTTCGGACGTATGGTCATCCAGGTCCATGGACAGCGAAATCTCGGGCAGGGCGCTGGGCGGTGCTTCATAAGCGGGGGCCGCAGCGTACACCGGAGCCGGGGCGGGCTCGTCGGCAGGCATCTCGAAATCCATATCCATGTCCATGGGCGCATGGGCGTCAGCACCGGGCGCGGCGGGCATCTTGACGGTTTGTTCGACCTTTGCCTGGCTGAAATTGTCCTGGCTCAGCCCACCCATGACACTGGCGGGTTCGTCGTCCAGCGAGAAGTCCAGGTCCAGGTCCAGATCAACACCCGACACGGAATCGCCAGCATCTGCTCGCACGGGCTGGGGAATGGTGCTGTTGCCAAATGTGGAACTGGCAGCCGCGATGGGCTGGGTAGCCGTGCCATCATTGGTGGGGGCACCGCCAGGCTGGTACAAGGGGTTGCCGGGGTCGAAGCCCATGCCCATTTCGCAGATGCGGGTCCAGTCTGGGCTGTTGTTGCCAGTCAACTGGAAGGCATGGGTTGCCGTGGCTTCAAAATTCTTGGCATCGCGGCGTTTGGCGAAAATCTCCAGCAGCTTGGTATGGATCGCCAGGCGGCCGGGGTTGGTGCGCACCGCTTCGCGGAGGATCTCCTCGGCTTGCAGGTCGCGGCCATAGGCGAGGTAAACATCCGCTTCGGCAACAGGATCGACGTCATCCGCCGCATCCAGCTGGCTGGCGGAGTAAACCATGGATGAGCCGGTAGCGGAATTCTCGTTGTTGGTATCAACCCGCTGGCCACCGCTGGCGCCGAAGAATGAGTCCGGCTGCAGGCGACTTTCCAGGAAGGAGCTGTCCATGTGGGACTGGCTGTTTTTGCGCTGGCGATTACGCCAGAATGCAAACCCGCCCAACAATGCGAGCAAGCCGCCGGCACCGTAGGGCAACCAGGGGTTGCTCAACAGCTCGTCAACGAAACCGGGTTCTTCAACGGGCTGTGGAACCGGTACTGCCGGTTTGGGCACGACGGGGGCAGAGGCGACTGGGCTGGAAACCGGTGCAGAAGCAGCCACAGAAGCCGAGGCGGCAGCAGATGCCGGTGCGGATACGACAGCCGCTGGTGGGGGCGCGACCGGTGTCGAAGGCGGCGCAACGGGCACTGGGGGCGGTGCGGCAACAGCAATGGCTGGTACCGATGGTGCAAGCGCGGGCTTGGGCTGCGATGCCACCGCGGCAGCGGACGGTGCGGCAGCGCTTGCGGCACCAAGTTTCTTCAGGTCGCTGATGTTCTTGGAAAGCTCTGTTGCGCGGGCTGCTGCCTCTTTTTCGGCGCGCTCTTTGGCAATTTTGGCGTCGTCCGTCTTGGTCTGGACCGATCCCTTGGACAGCGTCAACTTGTCTGGTGTAACTGCGGCGGTCTTCTTGTCTTCGACCTTGGTATCAATGGCGCCGCTGGTTTTGCGCGTGGGAGCGGTTACTGCAGCTGCCGGAGCATTGGTCGCCAGGTTGCGTCGGAATTCGTTGAAGTCCTTGCTCTGTGCAACAACGGTTTGTGTGGCTTCGGCTGCTGACAGTGCCAGAGCCTGCTCGGCACTGGGCACTTCCATGACGGCGCCTGCGCGGATGCGGTTGATGTTGCTGCGAACAAATGCGTCAGGGTTGGCACGCAACAGGGCAACCAGCATCTGGTCCAGAGACACACCGGCCGGTTTGGCGTTGGCGGCAATCTTGCTGGCGGTATCGCCCGTCTTGACGACCACACGGCGCGCGTCGTCTGATGATGGTGCAGTGGCCGCAGGCTTGGGACTGGCGGTGGGCGCGGTCGGGCGCAGTGGCGACGTGCTGCGCGGCGGCTCCGCCGCTGGAGGCGATTGCCGCACGAAGTTGGGGCTAGCAGACGAAGATGTCTGTGGCAATGTCGTGGTGGTCTGTGCCTGACGGCGTGTCACCGGGGGATCAAACAGCATGGTGTAGTCGCGCAGAATGCGACCCGACGACCAACTGGCTTCAATGATCATGTCCACAAATGGGTCATTGATCGGGCGGTCACTGCTCAGTCGCAGATAGGCACGGCCGTCCGCGCGGCGTTGCAGGCTGGCCTGCAATGTGGTCATTGCGGCGTTGTACTCCAGTCCGGCGGCGGTGAAAGCAGCCGGGGACGCCACGCTGGCTTTTAACGAGGACGCCTCTTCGGCATTGATATCGGGAACTTCGATTTCAGCACGAAGGGGTTCGCCCAAAGCTGACTGAACCGTGATGCGGCCAAGCGACAGCGCCCAAGCCCCAGGGGTGGAAAGGCCGAGTAGCGCAATGGCCGCAGCCGCTACAGCGGTTTTTTGCCAACGATGTGACTTTGCTATCAATTTATATGCCTCCGGTGCTGCTCGCGAGCCGCAATTACTGTGCTTATTTGCGGCCCAAAAGCCAGACTCTCAAAACGTAAAAAGTACCATAACATCAATGTCTTAGGCTGACAAGCTAAGAAAGCGCTTAACTTTCAAAGCCGTGCCAGCCGTCGATGATCTTGGTACTTTTTTGTTGCCTTGCGACAACGACTCGGGAGTGTAATCTGAGCCGATGCTCCCGAGTTGTCATTAATTAAGCAGACAGCAAAATGCGTAGCATCCGGCGCAATGGCTCCGCGGCTCCCCAGAGCAATTGGTCACCAATCGTGAAGGCGCCGACGTACTGCGGGCCCATCGCCAGCTTGCGCACGCGTCCGACCGGAATGGTCATGGTGCCAGTCACGGCCACCGGGGTCAGGTCCTTGATAGTCGCCTCACGGGTGTTGGGGACGACCTTGACCCACTCGTTGTCGGCAGCCATCATCGCTTCCAGGTCTGCAACAGGAACGTCCTTGTTCAGCTTGAAGGTCAGAGCCTGGCTGTGGCAGCGCATGGCGCCCACACGCACGCAGAAACCGTCGACTGGAATGGCCGGAGTGTTGAAGCCGTCGCCCATGCCCATGATCTTGTTGGTCTCGGCCATGCCCTTCCATTCTTCCTTGGACATGCCATTGCCCAGATCCTTGTCGATCCAGGGAATCAGCGAGCCGCCCAGTGGCACGCCAAAGTTGGCCGTTTCTGCGGAAGTTAGTGCTCGCTGCTTGGCGACGATCTTGCGGTCGATTTCAAGGATGGCGCTCTTGGGATCGTCCAGCAGCGCTTTGACTTCGGCATTCAAAGTGCCGTACTGGGTCAGCAGTTCGCGCATGTGCTGGGCACCGCCACCGCTGGCTGCTTGGTAGGTCTGGGTACTCATCCACTCCACCAGACCGGCCTTGTACAGCGCGCCTACGCCCATCAGCATGCAGCTGACGGTGCAATTGCCGCCGATCCAGTTCTTGCCGCCGTTGGCCAGGGCCTTCTGAATGACGGGCATGTTGACCGGGTCCAGGATGATGACGGCGTCCTTGTCCATGCGCAGTGTGGACGCGGCGTCGATCCAGTGGCCATTCCAGCCGGCGGCGCGCAATTTGGGGAAGACTTCGGTCGTGTAGTCACCACCTTGGGCGCTGATGATGATGTCGCAGCGCTTCAGGGCGTCAATGTTGAAGGCGTCTTGCAGCGTGGTTTCGTTCTTGGCCTGGGCCGGGGCTTTGCCGCCGGAGTTGGACGTGGAGAAGAACACGGGTTCAATCAAATCGAAGTCGCCTTCGGTTTGCATACGGTCCATCAGAACCGAACCCACCATGCCGCGCCAACCGACGAGGCCTACGAGATTACCTACCTTCATGACATTGCCCTTTCAGAAAAAATTCAAAACACAGAATTTGGTCTGCCCGGCTCGTCTGGCCGGGTAGGGGCGCGACGAACCGGGCTTGTTTAGCCTTTAATGGTTGTCGTCTTGGTGGTCGAAGGCAGAGCCGACGACACACCAGCCCACGCGCCTGTACCGCCGCAGAAGGGCAGTACCAGGGAAACGGGGCGATTGATTTGCATGGGCCGATTGTAAGCCAGATATTTACAACGCCTTGACGACCGCGTCACCCATCTCGCGGGTGCTGACACGGGTCGTGCCTTCGCTGTAGATGTCGGCAGTACGCAGGCCCTGGGCCAGCACCTTTTGCACAGCAGCTTCGAGGCGCAGCGCGGAAGCCTCCTGGTTCAGGCTGAAGCGCAGCATCATGGCCGCGCTCAAGATGGTGGCCAAGGGGTTGGCGATGCCTTTGCCGGCGATGTCGGGCGCACTGCCATGGCTGGGCTCGTACAGGCCCTGGTTGCTACTGTTCAGGCTGGCCGAGGGCAGCATGCCAATGGAGCCGGTCAGCATGGAGGCTTCGTCCGACAGGATGTCTCCAAACATATTGCCGGTCACCACCACGTCAAAACGCTTGGGCGCCTTGACCAGTTGCATGGCGGCGTTGTCCACATACATATGGTCCAGCGCAATGTCGGGGTATTGCAGGCCGACCTCGGAGACCACGTCTTTCCAGAACTGGAAGGTTTCCAGCACATTGGCCTTGTCCACGCTGGTCACGCGACCTTCACTTCCCGATGCCTTTCGCTTGCGCGCGGCTTGGAAGGCAACGTGGGCGATGCGCTCAATCTCCGGGCGGCTGTAGCGCATGGTGTCGAAGGCTTCTTCTGCGCCGGGGAAGTGACCGTCAGTGGCGATGCGGCGGCCGCGCGGTTGGCCGAAGTAGATGTCACCGGTCAGTTCGCGGATGATCAGGATGTCCAGACCGGAGATCAACTCGGGCTTGAGGCTGGAGGCACCGACCAGTTGCTCGTAACAGATCGCAGGGCGGAAGTTGGCGAACAGGCCAAGGTTTTTGCGCAGGCCCAGGATGGCCTGTTCGGGGCGCAGGGGGCGGTCCAGCTTGTCGTATTTCCAGTCGCCCACAGCGCCGAACAGCACGGCGTCGGCTTCCTTGGCCAGCTTGAGCGTGGATTCGGGCAGTGGGTGGCCATGCGCCTCGTAGGCGGCACCGCCGACCAGGGCGCTTTCCATTTCCAGTTTCAGGTCCAGAACCTTGAGTACCTTGACGGCCTCGGCGACGATTTCGGTACCAATGCCGTCACCCGGCAAGACTGCAATTTTCATGGGATCCTTGATGTGCTATTGATTTTGAGAGCGGCTCAGGCAGTCATGCTGCGGGCTAGCCAGGGTTTTTTTGCAAGGCGTTCGGCTTCAAACGCCTTGATCTTGTCAGCATGGCGCAGCGTCAGGCCAATGTCATCAAAGCCGTTGAGCAGGCAGTACTTGCGGAAAGCCTGCACGTCAAACGGAATCTCTTCACCCTGGGGTTTGACGACGACCTGGCGCTCCAGGTCAATGGTGAGCTGGTAGCCGGGGAAGGCCAAGGCCTCGCTGAACAGCTGGTCGACTAGCGCTTCGCTCAGCACGATGGGCAGCAGGCCGTTCTTGAAGCTGTTGTTGAAGAAGATGTCGGCATAACTGGGCGCAATGATGGCGCGAAAGCCATACTGGTCCAGCGCCCAGGGCGCATGTTCGCGCGACGAGCCGCAGCCAAAGTTCTTGCGCGCCAGCAGGATGGATGCGCTCTTGTAGCGTGGCTGGTTCAGCACAAAGTCGGGGTTGGGTTTGCGGCTGGTCGGGTCCTGGCCGGGAAAGCCCGCGTCCAGGTAACGCCATTCATCAAACAGGTTTTCGCCGAACCCGGTTTTGCGGATGGACTTGAGAAACTGCTTGGGGATGATGGCATCCGTGTCCACGTTCTCGCGGTCCATGGGCGCAACCAGGCCCTTGTGGATAGTGAATTTGTTCATTTTTTCTTGGCCGCAGCGTCTTCGATTTTTTCGCCAACCTTCTGGACGTCTTGTCCCATACCCTTGACGGTGTTACAGGCGGCCAGTAGCAACAGGGCGGATACACATACTGCTGAAACAATGGTTTTCATGGTGGTGTCCTCGGTGGGGTGGGGTTAACTGAATTTTCGGATATCGACAAAATGGCCGTGGATGGCCGCCGCCGCCGCCATGGCCGGGCTGACCAGGTGGGTGCGACCACCGGCGCCCTGGCGGCCTTCGAAGTTGCGGTTGCTGGTGGAGGCGCAGCGCTCGCCCGGCTCCAGCCTGTCGGCATTCATGGCCAGGCACATGGAGCAGCCGGGTTCGCGCCACTCAAAGCCGGCGGCCTTGAAAATCTCGTGCAGGCCTTCGCGCTCGGCTTGTTCCTTGACCAGGCCGGAGCCGGGTACGACCAGGGCCAGCTTGATGTTTTTGGCAACCTTTTGGCCTAGCTTCTTGACCACGTTGGCCGCTTCGCGCATGTCTTCGATGCGGCTGTTGGTGCAGGAGCCGATGAAAACCTTGTCGACAAACAAATCGTCCAGGGCCTTGCCGGGTTCCAGGCCCATATAGGTCAATGCACGTTCGATGGCGCCGCGCTTGTTGGCATCTTTTTCCTTGTCCGGGTCGGGTACGCGGGCATCAATGCCCAGTACCATTTCGGGCGATGTGCCCCAGGTCACTTGCGGCACGATCTGGGTCGCGTCCAGCTCGACCACGGTGTCGAAGTGCGCACCGGCGTCAGTGTGCAGCGTCTTCCAGAAGGCGACCGCCTGGTCCCACTCCACGGCAGCCGCTTCGGGGCTGGTGGCGTTGGCACCGGGCGCCAGGGGGCGGCCCTTGACGTAGTCGATGGTCTTTTCGTCCACGGCCACCAAGCCTGCACGGGCGCCGGCTTCAATGGCCATATTGCAGACCGTCATGCGGCCTTCCATGGAGAGGGCGCGGATGGCGGAGCCGCCGAACTCGATGGTATAGCCCGTGCCGCCCGCAGTGCCGATCTTGCCAATGATGGCCAACACGATGTCTTTGGCGGTGATGCCGTGGGCGACCGCGCCCTCGACCTTCACCAGCATGTTTTTGGCTTTCTTGGCCAACAGGGTTTGCGTGGCCATCACGTGCTCGACCTCGCTGGTGCCGATGCCATGGGCCAGTGCGCCAAATGCGCCGTGGGTGGATGTGTGTGAATCACCGCAGACCACCGTCATGCCGGGCAGGGTCGCGCCGTTCTCGGGCCCGATGACGTGGACGATGCCTTGGCGTCGGGACAGGAAGGGGAAGTAGGCCGCAGAGCCGAACTCGCTGATATTGGAATCCAGCGTCATGACCTGCTCTTTGCTGGTCGGATCGGTGATGCCGTCGTAGCCGCGTTCCCAGCCGGTGGTGGGCGTGTTGTGGTCGGCAGTGGCCACGATGGAGCTGACGCGCCAGACCTTGCGGCCCGCCACGCGCAGGCCTTCAAATGCTTGCGGACTTGTCACCTCATGGACCAGGTGGCGATCGATGTAGAGGATGGACGTGCCATCGTCTTCGGTGTGGACGACGTGGTCGTCCCAGAGTTTGTCGTAGAGCGTGCGTGCCGTCATGGTCAAGTCTTCCTTGTGAAAATCAATTTTAGGCCGTTGCCCCGGACTGCGGGGGCGTCGTGTGGTTGGCGGTGGTGAGGTGGTCCACCAGCAGCCGTGCCGTGCGCGGCAGGGTCGAGAAATCGCGGGCCACCAGCTCAATGCGGCGCGTCGTCCAGGCATCGCTCAGTGCCACGGCCGTGAGGCCGCCCGCGCTGTGCATCAGCGTAAAAGCGCGCAAGGGCATGACGCCAATGCCCAGCCCGTTGAGGATCATGCGGCCCATGGCGTCCAGCCCGCTGACCTGGATGCGCAGCTTGATGTTCTGCCCGAGCGCGGCGGCGGCCTGGCGCATGGCCACATAGATGGAACTGTTGGAGTGCAATCCCACATGGTCAAAGGCCAGGGTTTCCTCAAAGGCCACACCGGTGTTGGCCGCCAAAGCATGGCCCGTGGGCACGATGAGCACGAGCTGGTCCTGCCGGTAGGGCAGGGTTTGCAATTCGCCCACTCCATCGGCTGTGTTGCAGACGCCGAGGTCGGCGGCGCCTTCCTGTACCGCGCGCAGCACTTCGCTGCTGAGGTGCTCTTCCAGGTCGATCTTGACGCCTTGGTGCGCACGCATGAAGGCGCCCAGGTCTTCGGGCAGAAACTGCACCGTGGCCGAGATGCTGGCGTGCATGCGTACCTGGCCGCGCGCACCGTCTGCATATTCGCTGAGCTCGGCCTGCATGCGTTCCAGGCTGAACAGCACACTGCGCGCATGGTGCAACAGGCTCTGCCCCGCAGGTGTGAGGTGCACGCCGCGCGAGTGGCGGTGCAAGAGCGCCGTGCCCAGCGTGGCCTCCAGATCACTGAGCCGCTTGCTCAGGGCCGAAGGCGCAATGAACTCCCGCTGCGCCGCCTTGCCAATGCTGCCCAGCTCGCAGACAGCGGCAAAGAGCTGAAGCGAGGTCAGGTCTATGCGGCGGGCAAAACTGCGGTCGGGGGTGGTCATGGGGTGTCGATGACATCGCCAAAAACGATGTAGATTCGTATTATCACCATGTATTGCGCGATTTGACATCGCATTCTGCGATGGTAGGTGTGGCGAACCATGCGTGGGGCACTGGGGTGCTCCAGCCTGTGACTCAATGGTTAAACGGCCCTTAGCCCCCGTCAAATCTAGATATGTCGCTATCAAATGTGTAGCGATGAAAAAAGCCCGCCGACGGTAACCGCCAGCGGGCTTTTCATGGCGTGCAGCTATTTAGCGCTGTGCGATAGGTGCCACGTCACGCTTTTCAGAGCCGGTGAACAACTGGCGCGGGCGGCCGATCTTGTACTCGGGGTCGCCAATCATTTCGTTCAACTGGGCGATCCAGCCCACGGTGCGGGCCAGCGCGAAGATCGCGGTGAACAGGCTGACCGGGATGCCAATGGCGCGCTGCACGATGCCGGAGTAAAAGTCCACGTTCGGGTACAGCTTGCGCGACACGAAGTAGTCGTCTTCCAGGGCGATCTTTTCCAGGGCCATGGCCAGCTTGAACAGTGGGTCGTTTTCCAGGCCCAGGGCTGCCAGAACTTCTTTGCAGGTCTCTTGCATCAGTTTGGCACGCGGGTCGTAATTCTTGTACACGCGGTGGCCAAAGCCCATCAGCTTGACACCGGAGCTCTTGTCCTTGACCTTTTCCATGAATTCACCAACCTTGCTGATGCCGCCCATTTTCTGGATGTCTTCCAGCATGTTGAGGCAGGCCTCGTTGGCGCCACCGTGGGCCGGGCCCCACAGGCAGGCAACACCGGCTGCAATGGCGGCGAACGGGTTGGTGCCCGAGCTGCCGCACAGGCGCACGGTGGAGGTGGATGCGTTTTGCTCGTGGTCCGCGTGCAGCGTGAAGATGCGGTCCAACGCGCGTTCAATAACGGGGTTGACCACATAGGGCTCGCAGGGCGTGGCAAACATCATGTGCATGAAGTTGCCGGCATAACTCAGCTCGTTCTTGGGGTACATGAAGGGCTGGCCCACGCTGTACTTGTAAGCCATGGCCACCAGGGTTGGCATCTTGGCGATCAGGCGGATCGCGGAGATGTCGCGGTGCTCAGGATTGTTGATGTCGGTGCTGTCATGGTAGAAGGCGGACAGGGCGCCCACCAGGCCGGTCATGATGGCCATGGGGTGTGCGTCACGGCGGAAACCACGCAGGAAGAACTGCATCTGCTCGTTGACCATGGTGTGCTGGGTCACGCGCTTGGTGAACTCGGCCTTGCCGGCGGCATTGGGCAGGTTGCCGTACAGCAGCAGGTGGCAGGTTTCCATGAAGTCGCAGTTGGTGGCCAACTGCTCAATCGGGTAACCGCGGTACAGCAGTTCACCCTTGTCACCGTCGATGTAGGTGATGGCCGACTGGCATGCCGCGGTGGACAAGAAGCCCGGGTCATAGGTAAACATGCCAGTTTGGGCATACAGCTTGCGGATGTCGACGACATCGGGACCGACGCTGCCTTGGTACACCGGCAAATCGACGCTGGGGCTGCCATTACTGAAGGACAGCGTGGCTTTGTTGTCAGCTAATTTCATATTCGACCTTTCAACAGTTTTTTCTCAACATACTCAAAACTTCGTGCACACCGTCTTCGCGATCCAGCGGCTCGGATACCTCAGCCAACGATTTACGTGCAAGTTGCACATCCAGCAAGTCGTTGTCGCTCAAATCCATCAACAGGCCCAATGCGTGGCCTTGGCGTACCGTCAGCGATGCGCTGAAGCTCTTGAAGAACCGCTCAATAAACAAATCGTTTTCCAGCAGGCCGCGGCGGCAACGCCACCGCAGTTTGCTCAGAGCCCGTTCATCCAGCAGTTCATCCATGACTTCAGCCATATGCATCAGACCGTACGCATGACCATCATTTCCTTGATCTTGCCGATCGCCTTGGTGGGGTTCAATCCCTTGGGGCATACATCGACGCAATTCATGATGGTGTGGCAGCGGAACAGGCGGTAGGGGTCTTCCAGGTTGTCCAGGCGCTCACCGGTAGCCTGGTCGCGGCTGTCGGCCAGGAAGCGGTAGGCTTGCAGCAGGCCGGCGGGGCCCACAAACTTGTCCGGGTTCCACCAGAAGCTGGGGCAACTGGTGGAGCAGCTTGCACACAAAATGCATTCGTACAGGCCGTTGAGCTCTTCGCGCTCTTCAGGGCTCTGCAGGCGTTCTTTTTCGGGCGGTACGGTGTCGTTGATCAGGTAGGGCTTGATCGAGTTGTACTGCTTGAAGAACTGCGTCATGTCCACGATCAGATCGCGGATCACAGGCAGGCCGGGCAGGGGTTTCAACACGATCTTGCCGGGCAATGTCAGCATATTGGTCAGGCAGGCCAGACCGTTCTTGCCGTTGATGTTCATCGCGTCCGAACCACACACGCCTTCGCGGCAGGAGCGGCGGAAGGAGATGGTGGGGTCCACGGCCTTGAGCTTCATCAGGGCGTCCAGCAACATGCGTTCGTGGCCATCGAGTTCAACCTCGATGTCTTGCATGTAAGGCTTGGCGTCCTTGTCCGGGTCGTAGCGGTAGATGGAGAAAGTGCGTTT
>JAZKDY010000024.1:0-5308 GCA_040387325.1 Pseudomonadota bacterium
TGATGGCGGCTGTCAGTGTGGTCTTGCCGTGGTCAACGTGGCCAATGGTGCCCACGTTTACGTGGGGCTTGGTACGTGTGAATTTTTCTTTTCCCATTGTCAGACTCCGAAAAGTAATGGTTCAAATCAATAACATTCGCTGCACCACCGACACAGCGCCGGCAATACACACTCAACTGGTGCCCTTTGCGGGAATCGGACCCGCGACCTCTCCCTTACCAAGGGAGTGCTCTACCACTGAGCCAAAAGGGCAAATTCTTTACAAACCTTTTTTACTAAACCATCGCGACGAACCGACTGTGGAGCGGGGTAGGAGAATCGAACTCCTCGCTTTAGCTTGGAAGGCTAAGGTATTACCACTATACGAACCCCGCAGAGGCTCATCCAAAAGTCAACTCATCACTGGTGGAGAGGGCTGGATTCGAACCAGCGTACTCGTAAGAGGGCAGATTTACAGTCTGCTGCCATTAACCACTCGGCCACCTCTCCTAAGGTGAACCCCGGATTATGCCATTAGTTTTTGACCTTGTCATATCCGGCCCGGAAGATTTTTCCAATCCGACCTGAAAAATCTCAAATTTCCGGGCGGACTCAGGCCGACGTCTGGTGTGCATCGCGCCAGGCCCGTGCCTGCGAAAAGTGGCCGCACCCGATGAAGGGCACGGGTGGTCGCATAGCCGACAGCGGCGAAGGGTGGTTGGCCGTCAGCACCAGGTGGCGACTGGCGTCGATCAGCGGCCGTTTGCTCTGGGCGTGCGCGCCCCAGAGCATGAACACCGCTGGCTGCGCCTCTTGTGAGACCTGGCGGATGATGGCGTCGGTCAGCAGCTCCCAGCCCTTGCCCGAATGGCTGGCGGGCTGCCCCTCCTCCACCGTCAGGCAGGTGTTCAGCAGTAACACGCCCTTTTGGGCCCACTTCACGAGGCTGCCACCGGGACTGGGCATGGCCGGAATGGGCGTACCCATGTCACGCAAGAGCTCCTTGAAAATATTGCGCAAAGAGGGCGGGAACGGCACGCCCGGTGCCACGGAAAAGGCCAACCCCTCGGCCTGACCACGCCCGTGGTAGGGGTCCTGGCCCAGAATGACAACACGCACCGCCTCGGGTGGCGTCAACTGCAGCGCCCGCAGCGGCAAAGGGGGAAAGACGCTGGCCCCGGCCTGCAGACGCTGGTCCAGAAAGGCCCGCAAGCCCTGCCCCGCTGGCGACTGGAAAAAGTGATCTACCAGCGGCTGCCAGCCAGCCGCTACCGGCCAGGCCGCAGGATCGGCCGATTGCAACTGGTCCTGCGCGGCGGGCAGGTCTGCAGCGACAGCCGGCGCGCCGTTTTCCCGGGATTGCGACATGACAAAACCCCCTCAACCAAACAGCGCCGCCAGCGCCTCACCCGGCTCCGGCGCGCGCATAAAGGCCTCGCCGACCAGGAAGGTGTTGACACCCGCGGCGCCCATGCGCAGCACGTCGTCGCGGTTCAGGATGCCGCTTTCGGTGACCAGCAAGCGGTCTGCCGGCACCTTGGCCTTGAGCGCCAGCGTGGTGTCCAGCGTGACCTCAAAGGTCTTCAGGTTACGGTTGTTGATGCCGATCAGCGGCGTCTTGAGCTTGAGCGCGCGGTCCAGCTCGGCACCGTCGTGCACCTCCACCAGCACGGCCATGTCCAGGCTGCGAGCGATGGCTTCCAGATCCTTCATTTGTGCGTCATCCAGGCAGGCGGCGATCAGCAAAATGCAATCGGCGCCCATGGATCGGGATTCGTAGATCTGGTACGGATCGACCATGAAATCCTTGCGCAGCACCGGCAGCTGGCAGCTCGCGCGGGCCTGCTTCAGGTAGTCCACCTGGCCCTGAAAAAACTGCACATCGGTCAGCACCGACAGGCAGGCCGCGCCGTATTCGGCATACGACTGCGCAATGTCTGCGGGAATGAAGTCTTCGCGCAGCACACCCTTGCTGGGACTGGCTTTCTTGATCTCGGCGATCACCGCCGGTTTGCCCGCCGCGATCTTGGCCTTGAGCGCACCGACGAAGTCGCGCGTCAGTACCCGCGATTCCGCATCGGCGCGTATGGTCTCCAGCGACATACGCTTGCGGGCGGCTGCCACCTCCTGGTGTTTGACCGCAACAATTTTGTCCAGAATATCGCTCATACAGTTCCTTTGGCAATCAGTTCACCCGACAGTTTGATCAGTGCATCCAGCTTGGCCTTGGCCGCACCGGATTCGATCGCCTTGCGCGCCAGCACAATGCCCTCGGCCATGGAAGGCGCCACGTTGGCGGCATACAGCGCCACACCTGCATTGAGCACAACGATGTCCTTGGGCGCACCAGCCTGGTTGTTCAGCACGCCCAGCAGCATGGCCCGCGAGTCGTCGGGCGTCGCCACCTTGAGCGCACGGTTGCTGGCCATGACCATGCCAAAGTCTTCGGGGTGGATTTCGTATTCGGTAATGACACCGTCCTTGAGCTCCCCCACCAGCGTGGCGGCACCCAGGCTTACCTCGTCCATGCCGTCGCGGCCGTAGACGACCACGGCGTGTTCGGCACCCAGGCGCTGCATCACACGCACCTGGATACCCACCAGATCGGCGTGAAAATCACCCATCAGGATATTCGGCGCACTGGCAGGGTTCGTCAGCGGCCCCAACAGATTGAAGATGGTCTTGATGCCCATTTCACGCCGCACCGGCGCCACGTTTTTCATGGCCGGGTGGTGGTTGGGCGCAAACATGAACCCAATGCCGGTCTCGGCCACACACTGGGCGATCTGCGCAGGCGACAGGTTGATGTTCAGCCCCAGCGACTCCAGCACATCGGCGCTGCCGCTTTTGCTGCTGACACTACGCCCGCCGTGTTTGCTGACCTTGGCGCCCGCCGCAGCGGCCACAAACATGGAGCAGGTGGAAATATTGAAGGTGTGGGAGCCGTCGCCGCCGGTGCCGACGATGTCCAGCAAATGGGTCTTGTCGGCCACTTCGACCTTGGTCGAAAACTCTCGCATCACCTGGGCGGCAGCGGTGATTTCGCCAATGGTTTCCTTCTTGACGCGCAGGCCGGTGGTGATGGCCGCCATCATGACCGGCGACATCTCGCCCGACATGATCTGGCGCATCAGGTGCAGCATTTCGTCGTGGAAGATCTCGCGGTGTTCGATGGTGCGCTGCAGGGCTTCCTGCGGCGTGATGTGTCCAATGGGGGTTGGCATGGTGGGTTCCTTTTCTGTGCGTTTATGCGTTGGGCGACTCGGTGAGCGCCAGTTTGATTCCGAAGCCGACAAACAGGACACCGGCCACCCGGTCCAGCCAGTACATACTCTTCTGCACCAGCGCTGCGCGACTGGCCAGCCAGGCAGCCGCCAGTGCCCAGCCGATATTGACCCACAGGCCGTTGAAGTTGAACAACAAACCCAGCAACAGGAACGCCAGAGGCTTGTGCTCCACCGTGGGGGCAATGAACTGCGGCAAAAACGCCAGGAAGAACAGCGCCACCTTGGGGTTCAGCGCATTCGTCCAGAAGCCCCGCAGAAAAACAGTCTTGTAGTGTTTATGGCCTCCAGCCCCCGTCGCATCTACTCTATGCGCTTCCAATTTAATAGCATCGTCGGCTTTGGAGAACACCAGGCGAACACCCACATACACCAGGTAGGCAGCGCCCAGCCACTTCAACACGGTGAAAGCCGTGGCCGACGCGGCCATCAGCGCACTGACGCCCACGGCCGCGGCAAAGATGTGGACAAAACATCCAGCAGTGATGCCCAGCGCCGCCACCATGCCGACCCGCGCGCCGCCGCGCAGGGCGTTGGACACGATGTACAACACATCCGGCCCGGGCGTCAGGTTCAACAGCAACCCCGCAGCCACAAACAACAACAATTGGTCGATGGGCATGGTGCGTCGTCCTTATCGTGTTGAGGCAAAGAACTGCCGGATGGCGGCTACGGCGCGGTCCACGCCCTCGGCATCCACGTCCAGGTGCGCGACAAAACGCAGTCGGTAGAGGCCGGTGGCGCGTATGCCCTGCTCTGCCAGCGAAGCCAGCAACGCCGCAGACTGGCTGCGCGCCGCGCCCTCCAGGTCGACAAACACGATGTTGCTCTGCGGTGGCTCCACGACCAGACCTTCAATGCCTGCCAGCCCGGCGGCCATGCGCTGCGCCAGCGCGTGGTCATCCGCCAGCCGCCGCACATGGTGGTCCAGCGCGTAGCTGGCGGCCGCCGCCAACAAACCCGCCTGGCGCATACCACCGCCCGCCATCTTGCGCACGCGGTGGGCGCGGGTGATCAGCTCACGGCTACCGCACAACGCCGAGCCCACGGGTGCACCCAGGCCCTTGCTGAAACAGACCGAGACGCTGTCAAAACATTGGACGATGCGCTTGGCCTCTAGAAACACGTCGCCGCCCGTTTGCGCTGCTTGTGCAGTGGCCGCATTGAACAGCCGTGCGCCGTCCAGGTGGCGGTTCAGGCCACGTTCTTTGGCCAGCGCCGTGGCGGCCTGCACGTAGTCAAACGGCAGCAGCTTGCCGCCAATCGTGTTCTCCAGCGTCAGCAGGCGGCTGCGGGCGAAGTGGGCGTCGTCGGGCTTGATGGCGGCTTCGATATCGGCCAGGGCCAGGGTGCCGTCCGGCTGGTGGGCGATGGGCTGCGGCTGCACGCTGCCCAGCACGGCGGCCCCACCGCCTTCCCAGCGGTAGGTGTGGGCCATCTGGCCAACGATGTATTCGTCACCGCGCTGGCAGTGGGCCATGATGGCGCACAGATTGCTCTGTGTGCCAGTGGGCATGAAGAGCGCGGCCTCGAAACCCAGCAGCGCGGCGATCTTCTCTTGCAGCGCGTTGATGCTGGGGTCATCGGCAAACACGTCATCACCAAGGGGCGCCGCCATCATTGCGTCGCGCATGGCAGGTGTGGGCTGGGTGACGGTGTCGCTGCGCAGATCGACCACAGCGCTCCCCGCCAGATGTCTATATGTCATATTGGCCTCCAGCCCCCGAATACATTATGGGTATCGCTATTATTTTCATAGCAACAACTCTTTATCGCAGAAAATTCTGCAACATGGCGTGCCCATGTTCCGTGAGTATGGACTCGGGGTGGAACTGCACACCTTCCATGCGCACCGCATGGTCCAGACCGCTGTGGCGCACACCCATGATCTCGCCATCGTCCGTCCACGCGGTCACCGCCAGTTCCTTGGGGCAGGTGGTGCGTTCAATCGCCAGCGAGTGGTAGCGGTTCACCGTGAACTGACTGGGCAAGCCGGCAAACACGCCCTCTTGCGTGGTCGTGATCACCGAGGTCTTGCCGTGCAT
>JAZKDY010000024.1:5318-13084 GCA_040387325.1 Pseudomonadota bacterium
CATCAGCTGCTGGGCCCGGACGATGGTGCCACCCAGGGCCGCGCCAATACTCTGGTGGCCCAGGCAGACGCCCAGGATGGGCAGCTTGCCCATGAAGTGCTGGATGGCAGCGACCGAGATACCCGCCTCGGCTGGCGAGCAGGGGCCGGGCGAGACCACCAGGCGGTCCGGCCGTCGCGCGTTGATGCCTTCCACCGTGATTTCGTCGTTGCGGAAGACTTCCACCTCGGCGCCCAGTTCACCAAAATACTGGACGATGTTGTAGGTGAAGCTGTCGTAGTTGTCGATCATCAGCAACTTCATGCCGTTTCTCCCTGGCGCAGGCGCGCAAACTCACGGTGCTCAAAGGAAATGCAGACTTCCATCAGGCTGCGGTAGAGGGCCTCCATGACCGCCGGTTCACCGCCTTCGGCCAGCGCCTGTTTGCGCACCCGGTCAACGATGGTCTGGATGCGCGCTTCGTCACGCACGTGGTTGTATTCCTGCTTGATGCGGGCGGCCTGGGTCATATAACCGCTGCGCTGTACCAGGAGCGGTACCAGCACATCGTCCAATGCGTCCACGCAGCGGCGCACATCGGCCATCGTTTCGCAGTGTTGTACTTTTTCGATTGCTTTGGTGGTGTTGTTCATGCTCATTCCAATCCCTCTTCGACCAGTTCTGCGGCCCGCAGCAGCGCGCGCGCCTTGGCCTCTGTTTCTTTCCATTCCAGCTCCGGCACGCTGTCGGCCACCACACCGGCGGCGGCTTGTACGTACAGGGTCTGGTTCTTGATGATGCCGGTGCGGATGGCAATGGCCACATCCATGTCACCGGCGTAACTCAGGTAGCCGCAGGCGCCGCCGTACAGGCCGCGCTTGGTGGGTTCCAGTTGGTCGATCAGCTCCATGGCGTGCACCTTGGGCGCACCGGTCAACGTGCCTGCGGGGAAGGTGGCCTTGAGCACGTCCATGCTGGTCATGCCGGGCAACAGCGTGCCTTCGACGTTGCTGACGATGTGCATAACGTGGCTGTAACGCTCCACACAAAAGGCGTCCGACACCTTGACACTGCCGGTCTGTGCGATGCGGCCAATGTCGTTGCGCGCCAGGTCGATCAGCATCACGTGTTCGGCGCGCTCCTTGGGGTCGCCGACCAGTTCTTCCTCGGCGGCCTTGTCCAGCTCGGGTGTGGCGCCGCGGGGGCGTGTGCCGGCCAATGGCCTGATCGTGATCTTGGTGGACACTGCATCGCCAGCGGTAACAAGTTCCTGCCGCACCAGAATTTCTGGCGAGGCCCCCACCACATGGAAATCTCCAAAGTGGTAGTAATACATATAGGGACTGGGGTTCAGCGACCGCAGCGCGCGGTACAGGGAGAGTGGCGACTCGGTGTAACGCTTCTTGATGCGCTGCCCCACCTGCACCTGCATGAAGTCGCCCCCGGCGATCAGCTCCTTGGCGCGCTCGACGGCGGCGATGTAGTCGGCCTTGGCAAAGTCGCGCTGGGCCGGGTGGCTGGGCGTGGGTTTGACGGCCGGGATGCTGACCGCCTGGGCCAAACGCGCCTTGAGTGCCAGCAGGCGCTGCCCACCACGCGCATAAGCATCGGGCTGGCTGGGGTCGGCATAGACGATCAAATGCAGCTTGCCCGACAGGTTGTCGATAACCGCCAACTCCTCACACTGCAGCAGCAGAATGTCCGGGCAGCCCAGTTCGTCGGGCGGGCAGCTGTCCTGCAGCTTTTTCTCGATGTAACGCACCGCGTCGTAGCCAAAGTAACCTGCCAGGCCACCACAAAAACGCGGCAGCCCGGGGCGCAGCGCCACCTTGAAACGCTGCTGGTAGCTGGCGATAAAGTCCAGCGGATTGGCAGTAGAAGTCTCCACCACCACGCCGTCAGTCACCACCTCGGTTCTGGCGTTGGCGCCAAAACCACTGGCGCGCAAGAGCGTGCGGGCTGGCAGGCCGATGAAGCTGTACCGCCCGAAGCGTTCGCCACCGACCACGGATTCCAGCAGAAAGCTGTATTTGCCATCGTCGGGATCAGCAGCCTGGCCGGGCGTGTGCGCCAGTTTGAGGTACAGGGATAAAGGTGTCTCCAGGTCAGCAAAGGCCTGGGCCATCAACGGGATGCGGTTAAAGCCTTGGGCGGCCAGGGCCTGGAATTCGGATTCGGAAATCACGGGTGGGGATCCTCTCGTTGCAGGGCGGCACCGGGGCGCCGCCAACGCCGCGCGGGCTCAAGCCGGCAGCGTTTCATTCAAACCGATACCCGGCAAGGTTTTCACCGGATAAGACTGGGGGCGCGCAAGGTGTCGGAGTGAGGGTCCGTGCCGCTTGGTCGCGCAGAATCCGCGGGGATCTGCGCAGGACGTGCCTGAACGTAAATTCAGGCGTGCAGGGCAGTCACGGATCCGGGCATGGCGGTCCAGGTACGCCAGGGCCAGGCTCCCCGGTCGCTACAACCCGTCAAAAAGATATGGTGAACGAACATGCGTCCAGTGTATCAAACCGGGCGATGCACCGGCTTTTGCCATCTTCCAAGGCCCCCTACGCAAAAACCCTAGAGCCTTCTGAAGGTAATCGGCGCAGAATAGTGACACTGAAACGAACGATCGTTCACATTTTTGAATGGATACCACCATGCGCTTAATTCTTCCGAAGTTTGTATTGACCGTTGCCGCCATTTGCTGGGGAGCGGGTGCCTGGGCCGCCCCCATCGTCATCCATGGCGTCAAGGTCCAGGAAACTGCCGTCGTGGGTGGCGTGACGCTGCAGCTCAACGGCGCGGGCACACGTTACAAAGGCCCGTTCAAGGTCTATGTGGGTGACCTCTACACCACCAAAAAAGTCAGCTCGTTGGAAGAGTTGATCGCCGCGCCCGGCCCGAAGCGCCTGTCCATGACCATGTTGCGCGAAGCCGAAGCCGGCCCCTTCGGCAAGTTGTTGACACGGGGCGTGGAAGACAACATCACCAAACCCGAAATGTCCAAGCTGGTCCCCGGCCTGATACGCATGGGAGACATCTTTACCATCAACAAGATTTTGATGCCCGGCGACGTGATTACCCTGGACTGGATTCCCGGCACCGGCATGGTGGTCACTGCCAAAGGCAAGGTGCAGGGCGAGCCCTTCAAGGAGCCCGAGTTTTTCAAGGCCATGATGTCCATCTGGTTTGGCCAGTCGCCGGCAGACTTCATGCTCAAGGACGCATTGCTGGGCGCCACCAAATAGCCCTTCCTGCGCTCCTCCAACGACCTGCTGGCAGTTCTGTCAGCAGGCTTTTTTTTGCCCTGTTTTGGGGCGCCACAAACATCCAACACAAGCCACCGAAAACTGGCTAGAGTGTGACGGTCTACGCACGAATGTTGAGTCCACATACCGAGGATGTCGCCATGAAGCTCAGCCTGAAACTCCCATTGGCTTTTGCCATCGCTCTGGGTCTGCTTTTTCTGGGGGGCATGTTTGGAATCTTCAAACTGAACGCCGCGCTGGATGTGTATGAACACAAAGTACTGGCCACGGCCGCTGCCAACAAAAAGGTAGCCCAGATCGACTCCCGGTTTTCCACCGCCGTCCAGGAGTGGAAAAACGTGCTGCTGCGGGGGCAAGACCCCAAGGACCTGGACCGGTACTGGGCTTCCCACCTGAAGGAAATGAAAGAGGTGCAGGACGGGTTGCGCGAACTCGGCACCATGAAGCTGGACAGCTCTGCCCAGGAAACACTCTCCAAACTCGACCGCGCGATTCCCGTCGTGGGCGACGCCTACAAAAAGGCCTTTGAGGAGTTCAAGGCCATGAACTTCGACCCCACGATTGGCGACAAGGCCGCACGCGGCAAAGACCGGGAGTCCGGCAAATTGATGGGGGAACTGAAGGAGCAACTGTCCAAGGCAGAAAGCGAGACCTCGTCCACCGCTACCAAAGACGCGGCGAGCGCTACCTTGTGGGCCCTGGTGGTGATGACGGCCGGCGGTGCGCTGGGCATGGCAGGCGGCATATGGCTCAGCCGCCAGATTGTGCTGCCGCTGGCACGGGCAGTAGAACTTGCAGACCATGTGGCCAATGGCCAGTTGAACAACACCATTGAGGTGCGTGGCAAGGACGAAATTGCCGCTTTGCTGCAGTCACTGAAGGCCATGCAGGGCAGCCTGGCCAAACTCGTTGTGAACGTGCGCCAGGGGTCTGAGAACGTCGCCACCGCCAGCGCCGAGATCGCCCAGGGAAATCACGATTTATCGGCCCGCACGGAACAGCAGGCCAGCGCACTGGAGGAAACCGCCGCGTCCATGGAAGAACTGGGCTCCACCGTCAAGCAGAACGCAGACAGCGCCCGCCAGGCCAACCAACTGGCGCAAAGTGCTTCCAGTGTGGCCGTGCAGGGTGGTGTTGTCGTGGACAAGGTGGTTGAGACGATGAAGGGCATCAACGAGTCCAGCCGCAAGATCGCAGACATCATCAGCGTCATCGACGGCATTGCCTTCCAGACCAATATCCTGGCACTCAACGCCGCAGTGGAGGCGGCCCGGGCCGGCGAACAGGGCCGGGGTTTTGCCGTGGTGGCCAGCGAGGTGCGCAGCCTGGCCGGGCGCAGTGCCGAGGCCGCCAAGGAAATCAAGTCGCTGATTGGCACCAGTGTGGAGCGGGTCGAGCATGGAACCACCCTGGTCGACCAGGCCGGCAGCACCATGAAGGAAGTCGTGGACAGCATCAAACGGGTGACTGACATCATGGGCGAGATCAGTGCCGCCAGCGGCGAACAGAGCATGGGTGTACAGCAGGTGGGCGAAGCCGTGTTGCAGATGGACCAGGCCACGCAGCAAAACGCAGCCTTGGTGGAGCAAATGGCTGCGGCCGCCAGCAGCCTCAAGAGCCAGGCGAGTGAACTGGTGCAGGTGGTCGCCGCCTTCAAGATCGACGACGTTGGCATCGGGCACTATGCCCGCCTGCCCGGCTAGGTTTTCAGGCTGGCCCGGGCCTGCACCCAGGCCACCAGCGCCTGCGCTTCCAGCGGTTTGGCGTACAGGTAGCCCTGTCCCTTGTCACAGCCCAGCTCCGCCATCAGGCGGGCCTGGCCTTCGGTCTCTATCCCTTCGGCTACGGTGCCCAGGCCCAACGTGTGGGCCATGCGGATGGTGGCCTCGATCAGCACGCGGTGGTAGGCGCTGGTCTGGGCCTGGCTGACAAACGAACGGTCCACCTTGACAAAATTCACCGGCAGTTCGTGCAAACAGGACAACGATGAATAGCCGGTACCGAAGTCGTCCAGCGACAAGGCCACGCCCAGTGCGCGTATCGCGTGCAAGGTGGTCAACACCTCTTCATCCTGCGCAGCCAGACTCTCGGTCACCTCCAGCACCAGTTGCCCGGGCGACAGGCCGTTGGTGCGCAGGGCATCCTGCACATCGGCCACCAGGCCGGGTTGGCGCAACTGCGCGCGCGACAAATTGACCGCCAGACTGGCTTGCACCCCATCGGCAACCGCCAGCGGCATGGCGGCAAAGGCGTGGCAGGCGGTCTGCAGCACAAATTGCCCCAGGGATGCGATCAGGCCGCAGGCCTCGGCCACCGGGATGAACTCCACCGGCGAGACCATGCCCCGCTGCGGATGGCGCCAGCGCAGCAGCGCCTCCATGCCGGTAAACGCCCCACTGGCCAGGTTGACAAGGGGCTGGTAGACCACAAACAGCTCCTGCTTCTCCAGCGCCTGGCGCAAGTCGTTTTCCAAAGCCACCGAGGCACTGACCTGCTGGCGCATGGACGGCTCAAACATCACATACCGCGCGCGCCCGGTGCGTTTGGCTTCGTACATCGCAATGTCAGCGTCGCGCAGCGCACCGTCGGCGTCCTCGGACGCGTGGGCACTGGTCACAATGCCGATGCTGACCGACGAATTGACCTTGTTGGCGCCAATCGTGTAGGGCATGGACAACACGTCGATCAGCCGGCTGGCCACGATCTCGGCGTCCAGATCGCCACGGATGTCGTCCAGCACCACCACAAATTCGTCACCGCCCAGACGCGCCGCCATGTGCGAGAAATCACTGGTGTGCAACAGACTGTCCCCCGGGCGCAGGCTGTGCTGCAGGCGCGCAGCAATCTGGCGCAGCAGGGCATCGCCCACCCCGTGGCCCAGGGTGTCGTTGACCTGCTTGAAACGGTCAAAATCCATGAACAACACGGCGAAGTGGTAGCCGGGTTGTGCAGCCCGCCGGGCAATGGCCAGCTCAATGGCCTGCAACACGGCGCTGCGGTTGGGCAACTGGGTCAGGCCATCGGTCCGGGCGGCCGCACGCAACTCCTGCTCCATGGCTTTCTGGGCCTGCACGTCCAGGGCCACACCCGCCATGTGCAATGCATGGCCTTTGACCGAGCGGTCCACCACGGCGCCCACAAACATGATCCAGACCCAGCGCCCGCTCTGGTGGCGCATGCGCAGGGACATCCGCAACGCCACCGCCGGGTCGCGCACCTGGGCCGTTACGGCGTCCAGCCAGGGCTGCAGGTCTTCGGGGTGGATGAGTGCATTCCAGGCATCGACATGCATCCGCATGTGCCCGCGCTGGTAACCCATGATCTCCAGCAAACGGTCATTGCACTGCATGCCCCCGCTGCCCACATCCCATTGCCACGTACCCAGTCCGGCGCCGTCAACGGCTAGCGTCAGCAGGCGCTGCTGCGCCCGCACATCGGTCAGGTCGGTGGCCACCGTCACCCAGCCCGTCAGCTCCCCGTCGTCGCCCCGCATGGGTTGCATGTCCATCAGGGCCCAGCGCGCCTCCCCGCTGGTGGAGCGCATGCTGATCTCGCGCTTGAGCGGCAGGCCATGGTTCACGGCGTCCCGGAATTGCGCAAAGGCGGCGGGGTCGGCATTGCCGCGCTCCAGCAACACGGCCAGCCGCTGGCCTATGCAGACCTGCGCCACCAGACCGGTCATCTTGGTGAAGGCCTGGTTGACCCATACGACGGTGCGGTCGGCATCGGCCAGCAGCACGGCATTGGAGCTGCGCTCGGCCACCACGGCAAGGCGTTTCAGGCGTTCGACCAGCGCGGCCTGGGCTTCAGACGCAGGGTCGGGCGTTGTGGAGCTTGGCATGGCCGATGGGGGTATCGTGCGTGCCAGGCCCCAGAGGCGACCTAGGCGGCTAGCGCAGCACGCATGGCGTCAACCACACCCTTGTAGTCCGGTTTGCCAAAGATGGCGCTGCCGGCGACAAAGGTGTCGGCTCCGGCATTCGCTACGCGGCGGATGTTGTCCACCTTGATGCCGCCGTCCACTTCCAGGCGGATGTCCTTGCCGCTGGCATCAATGCGTTTGCGCACATCCTCGATCTTGCGCAGTGCGGAGTCGATGAAGCTTTGCCCACCAAAACCGGGGTTGACACTCATGATGAGGATGAGGTCAATGTCGTCAATCACCCAGTCCAGCACGTCCAACGGCTCTGCCGGGTTGAAAACCAGCCCCGCCTTCACACCTTTGGACTTGATCGCCTGGATGCTGCGGTGCACGTGGCCCGACGCATCGGGGTGGAAACTGATGAAGTCTGCGCCCGCATCGGCAAATGCCGCGGCCAGCGCGTCCACCGGCGAGACCATCAGGTGCACGTCAATCGGCACAGCCACACCGGCGGCGGTCTTCGAATGGGGCTTGAGCGCCTGGCAAATCATGGGGCCAAACGTCAGGTTGGGCACGTAGTGGTTGTCCATGACGTCAAAGTGAATCCAGTCGGACCCGGCAGCAATGACGTTTTTGACTTCGTCGCCCAGGCGGGCGAAGTCGGCGGA
>JAZKDY010000025.1:0-114839 GCA_040387325.1 Pseudomonadota bacterium
TGTCCGTGCTGATGCAGGTCATGGTCACGTTCTCGATGATCGTGGTGCTGTGGTTCATCTACGGCTACAGCCTGGCATTCACCGAAGGCAACCAGTTCGTCGGCGGCTTTGATCGGCTGTTCATGAAGGGCGTCTGGGACAACACGGCCGGCACTTTTGCCAACGCGGCCACGTTCAGCAAGGGTGTCTACATCCCTGAGATTGTGTTCGCAGCCTTCCAGGCCACGTTCGCCGGTATCACCTGTGCACTGATTGTGGGCTCGTTTGCCGAACGCATGAAGTTCTCTGCCGTGCTGGCCTTCATGGTGCTGTGGTTCACCTTCAGCTACGCTCCCATGGCCCATATGGTCTGGTTCTGGATGGGCCCTGATGCCTACGCCTCCAAGGAAGTGGCTGAAGCGATGACCGCCAAGGCCGGCATGTTGTGGCAATGGGGCGCGCTGGACTTTGCCGGCGGTACCGTGGTGCACATCAACGCAGCGGTTGCCGGTCTGGTCGGCGCCTTCTTCCTGGGCAAGCGTATTGGATACGGCAAGGAAGCCATGGCACCTCACAGCCTGACACTGACCATGGTTGGTGCGGCGTTGCTGTGGGTGGGCTGGTTCGGTTTCAACGCCGGTTCCGCACTGGAAGCCAATGGTTTTGCAGCGCTGGCCTTCATCAACACACTGGGCGCAACCGCCGCAGCCGTGTTGACCTGGTCCATCGGTGAAGCCATGGTCAAGGGCAAGGCCTCCATGCTGGGTGCTGCATCCGGTGCGGTCGCTGGCCTGGTGGCCATCACGCCAGCAGCGGGCAACGTCGGCATCGGCGGTGGCCTGGCCATCGGCCTGATCGCTGGTTTTGCCGGCCTGTGGGGTGTGACCGGTCTGAAGAAGATGCTGGGCGCAGACGACTCGCTGGACGTGTTCGGCGTGCACGGTGTCTGCGGCATTTTGGGTGCGCTGTTGACCGGTGTGTTTGCATCGCCATCCCTGGGTGGCCCCAGTGCGATGGGTGACTGGGTGACTGCAACCATGATTGCACCTGCCGACTACTCCATTGCTGGCCAGGTCTGGATCCAGGCCAAGGCGGTGGGTCTGACCGTGTTGTGGTCCGGTATCGTCTCTGCCATCGCCTACTTCATCGTTGACAAGACCATCGGTCTGCGTGTCAGCGAAGAAGACGAGCGCGAAGGTCTGGACATCACCTCGCACGGCGAGACTGCATATAACCGCTAATTCGGTTTCTCTCAGCGCAGCACACGCTGCGCAAGCCATCAGACCCTTGGTAACCGACTGGTTCCCAGGGGTCTTTTTTTTGGGTGGCTTGGGTGCACAATTTGGGCTATGCAAAACCCCCTGACCCTTCGCAGCGCCACGCTCGTGTGCCACATCAAACCCGAACTGGGCGGCTGTATTGCAGGCATGTGGCTGGGCGACATCCCGGTACTGCGCTCGACACCCGCGCAAGATCTGCATTCGGTGCGCCAGGCGGCCAGTTATCCGCTGGTGCCGTTTTCCAACCGTGTGGGGCAAGCCAGTCTGCAGTGGCAGGGCACCAGCCACCCGCTGGTCAAAAACTGGGCGCCCGATCCCCACGCCATCCACGGTGTCGGCTGGGAGCGGCCCTGGAACGTGCTGGAAGCCACCGATACATTCGCCCTGCTGTCTTACGAGCACAAGTCCGACGCCTTCTGGCCATTCGACTTTGACAGCTCGCAGGCCTTCCGGCTCGAAGACCATGCGCTGGAACTCTCCCTGAGCATCACCAACCAGTCCAGCGCGCCCGTTCCCGTGGGCCTGGGCTGGCACCCGTACTTTGTCAAACGCGCCGATACCCGGGTGCAGTTTGACGCCACCGGCCGCTGGGAGATGGGGACCGACAAACTACCCACCCACCGCGCCGCCAACACCGGCCTGGACACCGCCTGCGCCACGCTGGATGTGGACCATTGTTTTGACGGCTGGAGCGGCACGGTGCATCTGCGGGACAGCGTGTTGCACAGCCGTGTGGTGTCCAGCCTGAGCCGCCTTGTGGTGTATTGCACGCCTGAGAGCGACAGCATCGCGGTCGAACCCGTCAGCCACGTCAACGACGCCGTCAACCGCATGGCCCAGACCGGCGCCAGCGCCGATGCGCTGGGCGTGTGTGTTCTGCAGCCCGGCCAGACGTTTGCCCGCACCATGCGCATCGAAGTGGAGCGCGCATGATGGTCCCAACACCAGTGGCTGCCGATTGGCAAACCGTAAGCCCGGACCGGTTTCTGCTGGGCGAGTCTCCTTTTTGGCACCCGCAGGAGCAGACCCTGTACTGGGTCGATATCGAAGGCAAAAAAGTGTGCCGCGCCAATGTCTACATGGGCACGGTCGACACCTGGGACATGCCCACCGAGCCCGGCTGTATTGCACCCGCCAGCACCGGAGGCCTGGTCATTGCACTGCGCAGCGGTGTGTTCCGCGCCCGCGAATGGCGGGGCGATCTGCAACTGCTCACCACGCTGCCCTATGACCCCGCCGTGGTGCGCGCCAATGACGGCAAATGTGATGCGCTGGGCCGCTTCTGGGTGGGCACCATAGACGAGCCCAAGGCCAGCCGCGCAGCCGCGCTGTTTTCAATCGATTGCCGCAACGGCCGTACGCCGCTGGTGCAGCAGCACGCGGGGGACGCGCTGACCGGCAACGGCCTGGGCTGGAGCCCGGACGGGCGCACCCTGTACTGGTCGGATACACCCAACCACGTCATCCATGCCTGGGACTTTGATGTACAGGTCAATGTGCTGAGCGCACACCGCGCCTTCCAGCAACTGCCGTCCAAACCGGCCGACTGGCAGTGGGATGCCCTCCGCACCAACGGACTACCAGCCTACCGCGGCCGCCCGGACGGAGCGGCGGTCGATGTGCAAGGCAACTACTACGCGGCCATGTTCGAGGGCCAGCGCATCTGCAAGTTTGCACCCGATGGCAGCCTGCTGGCCGAATACCCGCTGCCCGCCGTATCGCCCACCATGCCCTGCCTGGGCGGGGAAGACGGCAAGACCCTGTACGTGACCACGGCGCGCTACAAACGCAGCGGGCCTGAACTGGAGGCCTACCCGCTGTCGGGTTGTGTGTTCTCCATGCGTGTAGACGCGCCCGGCCTGCCCGTTAACTTCTTCGCAGACTAAAGCCACCCCCTCGGGGGGCAGAGAGCCACACGCAGTGGGCGAACGTGGGGGTTCTTACTTACTCTTCTTGTACCGTGCGTATGGTGTCGCGGCCATGGCGGTCCTTGACACGGCCCAGCTCGGTGTCCAGCAGGCGCATCAGTTTGTCGACGGCGTCGATAAAAGCACCCGCCATCTTGTCGGCTTCGGCGGTCACCGAGACCGGTTGCCGGCCGGCCACACGGGCTTCCAGTCGGCAGCGCTTGTCATTGATGCCGGACTTGCCGCCATCCACATCGCTCAGAAAAACTTCCAGGCGGGTGATGTTGTCGCGAAACCGGGCTAAACGGCTATTGGCCTCGTCCTGCACCCACTGGGCCAGGGATTCGCCGCCGTGGATATGGTCGTCGGTGTTGACTTGTACTTGCATGTGGTTTCCTTTGTTTCAATGCACTCTACCGGTCCCCGGGCGCGGCGACTGTATGGTGGCGCACTGTCAAATTTTTGGTGCTCCGGGTTTCAAAAAATTCACACCGCCCATACGGGGCCACCGCTACCATGCACTGCATCATGCAAACAGCAACCATGGCCTCCGCGCTCGACACCCTCACCGACCATATCCGCGCCGCAGCGGCCGATGGCACAGCCCTGCGCATACGTGGCGGTGGCAGCAAGGATTTTTATGGCCACGGTGGCCTGCAGGGTGAGGTACTGGACACCACCGGCCTGCGCGGCATCCTGAGTTACGAACCGTCCGAACTGGTGGTGACGGTGGGCGCCGGCACACCCTTGGCTGAGCTGGAAGCCGTGCTGGCCGAACGTGGCCAATGCCTGGCCTTTGAGCCGCCACACTTTGCGTGGTCACCCGCAAACAGTGGTGCCACCCATGCCGAGCCCTTGGGCGAGCATGTCCAAAAAAGCGGCTCCGCCGTAGGGAGCGTAGCGACCATCGGCGGCATGGTGGCAGCCGGCCTGAGCGGCCCGGCCCGCGCCAGTGCCGGCGCGGTGCGCGAATACGTGCTGGGCCTGCAGATGGTCAACGGCCTGGGCGAAGCGCTGACGTTTGGCGGCCAGGTCATGAAAAACGTGGCGGGGTATGACGTGTCGCGCATGCTGGTGGGCAGCATGGGCACGCTGGGGCTGATCACCCAGGTCTCGCTCAAGGTGCTGCCGGTGGCGCCTGCAGAGGCCACGCTGGTGTTTGCGCTGGACCAGACCACGGCGCTGGAATGCCTGCACCGCTGGGGCGGCCAGCCCCTGCCGCTGAACGCCAGTTGCTGGATACATGACAACACCGCCAGCCCCGCCGGGCAAGATCTGTTGTTTGTGCGCCTGCGTGGTGCCGTGGCGGCGGTCGAGGCGGCCTGCCAGAAGATGCTGGCCGAACAGCGTGGACAACGCATGGACAACACCCAGGCCCAAGGCGACTGGGCACTGTGCCGCGACCAGCAACTGCCTTTCTTCCAGCGTCCGGTTGAGCCCTCGCTGGCCCTGTGGCGCATCAGCGTGGCCCAAACCGCGCCGGCATTCAACGACCTGCCCTGGCCCCGACTGGTGGAGTGGCACGGCGGCCTGCGCTGGCTGTGGGCACCGGTGGACGCCGGTGTACAGCTGCACGCCCTGGCCCGCAGCCACGGCGGAAATGCTAGTATTTTTGTAGCGCAACCATTAGATTTTTCGGGGGCTGTGGGCCGATTCGCCATAAGCGATCCGGCGCAGATGGCCATCCAGCAACGACTCAAGCAGAGCCTGGACCCGCACGGCATCTTCAACCCCCAGCGCCTGTTTGCCGCCTGGTAAGGCCCCTTACACACCACGGACCGACCCATGCAAACCCAGCTTGCCCCTGAATACGCCGATACGCCCGACGGCGAGGCCGCCGAAGCCATTTTGCGCAAATGTGTGCACTGCGGCTTCTGCACCGCCACCTGTCCCACCTACCAGCTGCTGGGCGACGAGCTGGATGGCCCGCGTGGCCGCATCTACCTGATGAAACAGGTGCTGGAGGGCCAGGAACCAACCCGCAAAACCCAGCTCCACCTGGACCGCTGCCTGACCTGCCGCAACTGTGAAACCACCTGCCCCAGCGGTGTGGACTATGGCCACCTGCTGGACATTGGACGCAAGCTGGTGGATGCCAAAGTCGAACGCCCCGCCACCGAGAAAGCACTGCGCTGGGCCTTGAAGGAAGGCATTCCATCCCCGCTGTTTGGCCCCGCCATGGCACTGGGCCAGCTGGTGCGCCCGCTGCTGCCTGTCAGCCTCAAGGCCAAGGTGCCACCCAAGCAGGACGCCGGTCATTGGCCGACCCGCACCCATGCGCGCAAAGTACTGGTACTGGCGGGGTGTGTGCAGCCAGCCATGGCGCCCAACATCAACAGCGCAACGGCGCGTGTGCTGGACGCGGCCGGCATCCAGGCGCTGGTGGCGCCCAAAGCCGGGTGTTGTGGCGCGGTCAAGTTCCACCTGAACGACCAGGACGGTGGAAAAGCCCAAATGCGCGCCAACATTGATGCCTGGTGGCCCTATGTGCAGGGTGAGGGCGGAGGGGATGCTGTAGAGGCCATCATCATGAATGCCTCGGGTTGTGGCGTCACCGTCAAGGAATATGGCCACATCCTGCAGGACGACCCGGCCTATGCCGCCCGGGCACAACACATCAGTGCGCTGACCCGGGATCTGAGCGAACTGTTGCCGACCATCGTGCAAGCCCTGCAGACCAACCACCCCGACCTGGTGCAGCGGCTAGGCAGCAACGCCCCCACGCTGGCACTGCACCCACCCTGCACGCTGCAACACGGCCAGAAGCTCAAGGGCGGTATCGAACAACACCTGGGTGTTTTGGGATTCAGCATCCGCACCGCGGTGAACGAGGCCCATCTGTGCTGTGGCTCTGCCGGCACTTACAGCGTGTTGAATCCCGACCTGGCCACCCAGTTGCGTGACCGCAAGCTGGGGCATCTGGCCGAACTGAAGCCCGAGGTCATAGTCTCCGCCAACATCGGCTGCATCACCCATCTGCAAAGCGGCACACAAACGCCGGTACGGCACTGGGTGGAGGTGCTGGACGCAGCCCTGGTGGCCTCAGGAGCCTGACAGCGACAGCTGCGTTTGTGTGGACGACGCATACGTCGCCACAAAGGCCTCGAACTCGGGCGCCGGCATGGGCTGGGCATACAGATAGCCCTGCGCATAATCACAACCCGCCTCGGCCAGCAGGTCGCGCTGCTGTGCGGTCTCCACCCCCTCGGCAATAACCCGCATGCCCAGCGCATGGGCCATCACCACAATGGCACGGCACAGCGCCAGATCGGTGGAGTTATCGGTCAGATGGCGCACGAAGGACTGGTCGATCTTGACAAAATCGATGTCAAATTTCTGCAGGTAGGACAGAGACGAATACCCGGTGCCAAAGTCGTCCAGCGACACACCCATGCCCGCTGCGTGCATGGCCAGCAGGGTGTCGGCCACATTGGTGCTGGTGTCCAGCAGCAGGCCTTCGGTGATCTCCACCACGATGCTGTCGCCCGGCATGTCCATGCTGATCAGCTGTGCGGCCCAGGGCGTTTTGCCAGCCCCGCTGTGGTGGAACTGCACGGGTGATTTGTTGACGCTGATCTGGAAGTCCGTGGCGAGCGTCTGGCGCCAGGTCTGCGCCTGGCGGGCGGCTTGCAGGAACACCCAGTCGCCGATCTCCACGATCAGGCCGCTGGACTCCGCAATGGGGATAAACGCCGCCGGGCTGACCATGCCCCGCACCGGGTGGCGCCAGCGTATCAGCGCCTCGGCCTTGTGGATGGCGCCCGTGGACAGCTCCACGATGGGCTGGTAGACCACATGGAACTGCTGCTCCAGCAGCGCGGTGCGCAGGTCGCTGGCCAGGCGCACACGGGTCTGCGCCGCCTCCTGCAAAGCGGGGGTGAAAAAGCTGAAGCGGTTGCGCCCCGCGCCCTTGGCCACATACAGGGCCTGGTCGGCGTTCTTCAGCAGGTCTTCGATTTCCGTCGCATCACTGGGGTACATGGTGATGCCAATGCTGGCCGACACAAATACCTGCTCGCTGCCGAGCTGGAAGACGGAGCCCAACGCACCCAGCATTTTCTGCAGGATGCCCTCCAGGTGGCTGCTGCTGGGCAGCTCGCCCAGGATCACCGTGAACTCGTCACCCCCCATGCGGGCTACCGTGTCGGACGCGCGCACGCAACCCTGTATGCGCCGACCTGCCTCGACCAGCAGCAGGTCACCCCGGTCATGGCCCAGGGTGTCGTTGACCTCCTTGAAGTGGTCCAGGTCGATGAACAGGATGGCCAGCTCCTGCTGGTCACGCTTGCTGCGTTTGATCTCCTGCTCCAGCCGGTCGCGCATCATGCGGCGGTTGGGCAGGCCGGTCAGCGTGTCGTAGTAGGCCTGCTGGCGTATCAGCGCCTCGGCCGCCTTGCGGCTGGAAATATCGGTGAAGGTGCCAATCATGCGCAGGGGTTTGCCATCGGCATCGCGGCTGATGACCATGCCCCGGCTCAGCACCCACTTCCAGCTGCCGTCCTTGCACAGGATGCGGCGCTCACTCTGGTACAGCGGCGCGCGGCCTTCAAAGTGGTCCTGGCGCGCCTGCAGCAGCTGCTCCACATCTTCCGGGTGGGTGCGGTCGTCGAATTCCTCCGGCCGGCTGTTCAGGTCTCCGCCGCCGTAGCCACACATCTGCAGCAGGCGCTCCGAAAAGAACTCCGTGCCCTCCTGGATGTGCCAGTCCCACACGCCATCCCCAATACTCTCCAGCGCCAGCTTCCAGCGCGTCTCGCTCTCGCGGGCCGTGGCCTGGGCCAGGCGGATCTCGGTGATGTCCTGCAACACCGAGGTGCGTTTGCGCGGGCGCCCGTGCTCCCAAAACGTCGTGCCCTTGAAGCGGATCCAGATGTGGCGCCCGGTCCAGGTGACCATCTCCAGTTCCAGATCGTGGGTGGTGTGGGTATCAGCCTCGGTGGCCGGCAACACGGGGCGTATCAGCTCACGGGCCTGCGGTGTGAAAAAGCGCTGGGTGGAGCCCAGGTCGCTGGGCGAGAACGCGTCGGGCGGTACTTCCAGGATGCGGTACACACCCTCGGTCCAGTAGGCCTTGCCGGTCTCGAAATCACGCTCCCAGCCGCCCACGCGGGCAATGGTCTGGGTGTCGTCCAGCAGGCGGTTCAGTTGGCGGCGGGCAGCCTCGGCCTGCACATAGTCGGTCACGTCGGCAAAGGTGCGGACCATGCCGCCGTCGGGCAGCACCTGGGTGCGCACCTCCAGCGTGCGGCCGGTCGCGGTGCCGCGCAGGTAGTTGCTGGGCAACGCGTCCGACGCGCCGCTGGCCACGTCCAGCAGCGCCCTGCGCACGCCCGGGTCCACCAGGCGGGCGTCGGGGCCAAAGTCGCCCCGCTCCAGCTGCAGGCGAATCAACTCCTGCACCGTGGGGTGGCCTGCCAATACCCGCTCCGGCACACCCAGCAGTTCACACGCCCGCAGGTTGAATTTGCGCACCCGCCCGCCGGCGTCGAACAGCAAAATGCCCTGGCTGATACTGGTGAGCGTGGTCTCCAGCTGGTGCGTGTTCTCCAGCAGGCGGGCATTGAGTGCACGCAATTCTTCTTCGGCACTCTTGCGTTCGGAAATATCGGTGTGGGTGCCAATCATGCGCAGCGGGTGGCCCACGGCATCACGCTGCACCACCGTGCCTCGCGACAGGATCCACTTCCAGCCACCGTCCTTGCAACGCATGCGAAAGTCCACTGCATAGTCGCTGGCGACACCCGCCATGTAACGCGTGACGGCGGTCTGCACCACGTCCCAGTCGTCCGGGTGGACCAGTGCCACAAAGTCCTGGTGGCCGCGGGTGAAGGTGCCTGCGGGGTAGCCCAGCATCTCCTCCCAATGGGACGAATGGGACTGCGCGCCCGTGGCCAGGTTCCAGTCCCAGACCCCAACGCCAGAGCCCTCCAGCGCCATTTTCCAGGGGTTGTCAGTCGCGGGGCTTGACTGAGATGATTTCAGGGCGTCATTCACAAGGGCCAGTATCCCATGGGGTGAACGGCTATGGAAGCAGGGTTTACAACCCGTATTTGCGCTTGAGGGCACCCACCGCTGGCGCGTGGGTCTGCAGAAACTGGTCAAACTGGCGCACCACCTCGGGGTGCCGGATGCTGGACAGCAGGTACTGGCTGTCCGTGCTGGGCAGCAGGCTGGCATCCACCACCAGGGCGGCGGGGCGGCCCATGTCCTTGAGGTGGAAATCGGCAACCTGGCGCGCCAAATTGATGCCATCCACGCGCCGCGCCAGCGCCATCTGGATCAGGTTTCTGGGGCCCGCGGCTTCCTGCAGGCTCAGGCTGCCACTGCGGACCTGGGCCATGAACTTCCAGGGCGTAAAACCGCGCACACTGCCCAGTGACTGCATGGGCTGGCCCCGGCGTTCGGGCAACACCAAAACGGCATCCTGGAAAGTGACGGCCGGCGCCGAGTACCGCACCGACAGGGTTTTCTTGGCCTCGGCGTCCCAACGTGGGTTGTCGGGAAACATGAAGTCCGTGTGCCCCAGCAGGTAATCATTGACCAGCCGCTTGATGGGCAGTGCCCGGTATTCAAAGTGGTGTCCGCTGGTGCTGGCAAACAGGTCCAGCAACTCGCGGGCGTAACCCACGTAGCGGCCTGTGCCGTCCGTCGCATAGATGGGGAAGTAGTCCAGTTCCTGCACACCGACCACATAATCGGCCGCACGCGCGCCGGGCGCCCAGTACAGCAGAGCGGCCAGACTGAGCGGTATCGCCAGGGCCCATCGCAGGCGGTCATTCATGTGCCGACTGTATGCCAAAACAATACGCTACCACTTTGATAGCGTATTGTTCAGTGTGGACGGGGGCTGGTGGCTTGTAAGGCCTGCAGCTCTCGGCGGCAGGCGCGTTAGGCCAGCGCCGCTTCGATATCGTCCGCCATGCTTTTGGGGGTGTCGGTGGGGGCGTAGCGCTTGAGGACCTGGCCGTCCTTGCCAACCAGAAACTTGGTGAAATTCCACTTGATGGCCTTGGTGCCCAGCAGGCCCGGTGCTTCGGCAGACAGCCACTGGTACAGCGGATGGGCGTCGCCACCGTTGACGTCGATCTTGGCCATCATCGGGAAGCTGACGCCGTAGTTCAGCTGGCAAAACTCGGCGATCTCGTCGTTGCTGCCCTTGTCCTGTGAACCGAACTGGTTGCACGGAAAGCCCAGCACGACCAGCCCCTTGTCGGCATACGCCTTGTGCAGCTCTTCCAGGCCGGCAAACTGCGGGGTGAAACCGCAGGCACTGGCGGTGTTGACGATCAGCAGGGGCTTGCCCTGGTACTGCTTCAGCGGAACGGACTTGCCGTTGATGGTCAGGGCTTCAAAGTCGTAAACAGTGGTCATGGTCGGGCGAGCCTCTTAGGTGAAGAAGGTCGTCACCTTAGCACCCCGCAAAAGAACTTGCCGGGCTCTGCCCATGCAAGCAACAGCAGGTGCACGCGGGGGGCAGCGACCCGCGCAGTGGCGGGGCGAGGCGGCAAGGTTTCAGCGCCGGGCCGCCCCAAGCTGAAACGCGGCCCCCTCGGGGGGCAGCGACCCGCGCAGCGGCGGAGCGTGGGGGCTACGCCTCTAACCGTGCAGGTTGTCGTGGCGCGCGATTTCCAGCAGGTTGGCAATGTCGGCGGCGTGTTCGCGGCAATTGCGCTCGTGCCAGCGTTTGATCACCCACATGAAGCCGGCGACCACCAGGCCAAACACGGTGATGGCACCGAAGGCCGACAGGCCCATGCCGGTGGACAGGCTGTAGAACGCGCCCAAGCCAAGAATACAGGCCTGTTCGTTGAAGTTTTGCACGGCGATGGAGCGTCCGGCGCCCATCAGATTGTGTCCGCGGTGCTGCAGCAGCGCATTCATGGGCACCACCAGGAAACCACCCAGCCCGCCCAGCAAGATCAGGAACGGTGCGGCCACCCAGACATTGGTGATGAAGTTCAGCAGGATGACCAGCACACCCATGCCTATGCCGAGGGGCAGCACCAGGGTGGCCTGGTCCAGGCGCATGCGCATCGAAGCGGCCACGGCGCCCACCGCGGTGCCAATGGCCACGACACCCACCAGTGCCGAAGCCTGGGTCACGCTGTAACCCAGCGCCGCCGAGGCCCAGGCCAGCACGATAAAACGCAGGTTACCGCTGACGCCCCAGAACAGCGTGGTGGTACCAAGTGAAATCTGGCCCAGGCGGTCGCGCCAAAGGCGCAGGTTGCAGGTCCAGAAATCGGGCAGCAGGCTGATCAGGTGTTTGGGCAGGGGGCGCATGGGCACGCCGGTTTCCGGAATGCGGGTGTTGAACCAGGCCGCCACGATGTAGATCAGGATCAGCATGCTGATCGCCGCCTCGGGCGCTGTGGCAATGCCGGTGTCCAGCATGGGCAGGTCGAAGCCCAGCAGATACGTCGACACGGCAGGCCCCACCAGTTGCCCGCCCAGCAAAACGCCCAGAATGATGGATGCAATGGTCAGGCCTTCGATCCAGCCATTGGCCTTGACCAGCTGGCTGGCGGGCAGCAGCTCGGTCAGGATGCCGTATTTGGCCGGTGAATAGGCCGCGGCGCCCAGGCCCACGATGGCGTAGGCCATCAGCGGGTGGGTGCCAAACAGCATCATGACGCAGCCCACGATCTTGATCGTATTGCTGTACAGCATCACCTGGCCCTTGGGCAGCGCATCCGCAAAAGCGCCTACAAACGGGGCCAGTACCACGTAGAACAGCGCAAACATGGGGACCAATGCGGCCTGCTGCCACTCTTGTGCACCGCCGCTGCGCAGCAATTGCACGGCCGCTACAAACAGGGCGTTGTCTGCCAGCGAGCTGAAAAACTGCGCCGACATGATGGTGTAAAAACCGCGTTTCATGCGTGGGGTGTGCGCGCATCAGGAAAACTGATGCGTGGGGTTATTGTGGGTGTCTCCAAACGTGCCGTGGTTATAGCATGCCCGGCAATGTCAGAATCCGGAAACACTGACGCCACACCGCTGTTCCCAAGGTTTTGCCATGCCCCGACCGATACTCGCCACGATCCATACCCAGGCCTTTCGCCACAACCTGGAGCGCCTGCGCCGCGCCGCGCCCGACGCCAGGGTCTGGGCCGTGGTCAAGGCCAACGCCTACGGCCATGGCATAGAGCGTGTCTTTGAAGGCATGCGCGGCGCCGACGGTTTTGCGCTGCTGGATTTCAACGAGGCCCAGCGCGTGCGCGACCTGGGCTGGCGCGGCCCCATCCTGCTGCTCGAAGGTGCCTTTGAACTGCGCGACCTGGAACTGTGCTCGCGCCTGGACCTGTGGCACACCGTGCACTCTGAGGCGCAGATTGACATGCTGGCCGCCCATAAGACCAACGTGCCGCAGCGGGTGTTCCTGAAGATGAATACCGGCATGAACCGCCTTGGCTTTGCGCCCGAACGTTACCGCTCCGCCTGGGCCCGGCTCAATGCGCTGCCCCAGGTGGACGAAATTTCGCTGATGACGCATTTCAGCGATGCGGATGGCCCCAAGGGCGTGGCCGAGCAGATGGCCGTCTTCGCCCGTACCACACAAGACCTGCCCGGCGAGCGCAGCCTCTCCAACAGCGCCGCCACGCTGCGCCACACGGTGGACCCGGCACAGGCCGAGGCCAGGCCTGACCAGCTGGTGGTGTCCGACTGGGTGCGCCCCGGCATCGCCATGTATGGCAGCGCGCCCGACTTCCCCGAGCACAGCGCGGCCGACTGGGGTTTACAGCCCACCATGACGCTTGCTGCAAAAATCATAGCAGTACAAGACCTGGCGACGGGGGCTAGCGTCGGATATGGCTCAAGCTTTTTGGCGCCACAGGCGATGCGCATTGGCGTGGTGGCCTGTGGTTATGCCGACGGTTACCCGCGCATCTGCCCCAGCGGCACCCCGGTGCTGGTCGATGGTGTGCGGACCCGCACGGTGGGCCGGGTCAGCATGGACATGATCACCGTGGACCTGACACCGCTGCCACAGGCCGGCGCCGGCAGTGTGGTCACCTTGTGGGGTACGGCGGCCAATGGCGCCGTACTGCCCATCGATGAAGTGGCAGCCTGTGCCCAGACGGTGGGTTATGAGCTGATGTGTGGTTTGGCGCAACGTGTACCGGTGGAGGTGGCAGCATGAAATACGTCCCCATCCCGGTGGACATGCTGGAGATCGGCAAACCGCTGCCGGTGGACATCTGGAGTGGCGGCGGCCAGTTGCTGCTGCGCAAAGGCCAGCCGATCACCTCCGAAGAACATCGGGACAAACTGCATGCCCACAAGGCGTCCAGCACACCGGCTGATGCGCAAGCCTGGCAGCGCGCGTATGAGCGCATGGTGCACGGCATGCTGATGGCTGGCGCCGATGTGCAAACCATCACCCGGGCGCGCATGCCCAGCGAGATCCGTGCGAGCGACTATGTGGTGGGTGAACAGCTCAACGGCGGCTGGCTGGACCTGCAGGAAGTGCTGCGCGGCATCCTGTACCAGGGCGGTCTGGCCATCAACCCGATGGAGCGCCTGGTCGGCATCGAGAAAAAAGCCCTGGCCCTGCTGAAAGCCGATACGGATGACAGCCTGTTTTGCCTGTTCCAGATGCTGGCAGACACGGCCCAGGGTTATTGCGCTACCCATGCCCTGCTGTGTGCGGTGGTCTGCAATATGACATCGCTCAAGCTGGCCATGCCCCAGCCCCAGCGTGACGCGCTGCTCAGCGCCGCCCTGCTGATGAATATCGGCATGGCGCGCGACCAGGACAGCCTGGCCCGACAGAACACGGCGCCCACCGAATGGCAGCGCACACTGATCCAGGAACACCCGCAAAAAAGCGTGGTCATCCTGCAAGGATTTGGCGTGGACAACCCCGAAGTGCTGGACATCGTGCGCTGGCACCATGCGCCCGAGGCCCCCGAAGGCTTGCCCAGCACCCTGATGGCGCGCCGGGTGCTGGCCATGGCGGACAGCTTTGTCGCCAAGATGGCCGGGCGCAAGACGCGTGCGTCGCTGTCGCCGCTGAAGGCGGTCAAGTCGATGGTGATGGGCGCCGAGGGACCGGCCCAGGGCATTGCCTCGGCCATGGCCCAGGCGGCGGGCTTTTACCCGCCCGGCACCTATGTGAAGCTGGCCAATGGCGAAACCGCGCTGTCCGTGCAGCGCGGTGACCGGGCCAACACACCCTGGGTCATCCCCATCCTGGACAAGGATGGCGTGGCATTGGGAAAACACCTGTGCAAGGAAACCACAACCCCGGCCTACACCATCACTGCTGCCGTCACGGCCGAAAGCATGCGGGTCACACTGAGCCTGGACAAGGTGCGCAAGGCCCGGGTCGGCATCAAGGGTCTGTAGTTTTATACAGTATTATGGTGGCATGGCCAAAGAGAAAACCGTTTACACCTGTACCGAATGTGGTGGCACCAGCCCCAAGTGGCTGGGCAAATGCCCCAGCTGCGCGGCCTGGAACACGCTGATTGAGTCGGTCGCCGAGTCCGCTGCACCGGCCAAAAACCGCTACACCTCGCAGTTCCAGTCCCTGGCCAAAACGGCCGAAGTGGCGGTGCTGGCCGACATCGAAGCCAGCGATGTGCAACGCACACCCACCGGGCAGGATGAGCTGGACCGTGTGCTGGGCGGCGGCATGGTGGAAGGCGCGGTGGTGCTGATAGGCGGCGACCCGGGCATTGGCAAGTCCACGCTGCTGCTGCAGGCACTGGATTCTTTACAGCGCGGCGGCCAATCCACTTTGTATGTGACCGGCGAGGAAAGCGGCGCCCAGGTCGCCCTGCGTTCGCGCCGCCTGGGGCTGGACGCGTCGCAGGTCAAGGTGCTGGCCGAAATCCAGCTGGACAAGATATTGGCCACCATCGACAGCCTGCAGCCGGATGTGGCGGTCATCGACTCTATTCAGACGGTGTACTCGGACCAGCTCACATCCGCCCCGGGATCGGTAGCCCAGGTGCGCGAATGTGCAGCGCATCTGACGCGCTGTGCCAAGTCCAGCGGCACGGCCATCGTGCTGGTCGGCCATGTCACCAAGGAAGGCGCGCTGGCCGGACCCCGCGTGCTGGAACACATGGTCGATACGGTGCTGTACTTCGAGGGAGAAACCCACAGCAGCTTCCGGCTGGTGCGCGCCATCAAGAACCGCTTCGGTGCGGTCAATGAGATCGGCGTGTTTGCGATGACCGAAAAAGGCCTCAAGGGCGTGAGCAACCCCAGTGCGATTTTTCTGAGCCAGCATACCGAGCCGGTACCCGGCAGCTGTGTGATGGTTACGCTGGAAGGCACACGTCCGCTGTTGGTGGAAATCCAGGCCCTGGTCGACAGCGGTGGGCCGTCTCCCCGGCGCCTGAGTGTGGGCCTGGACCGGGACCGCCTGGCCATGCTGTTGGCCGTGTTGCACCGCCACGCGGGCGTGGCCTGTATGGACCAGGATGTGTTTGTCAACGCGGTGGGCGGCGTGCGCATCAACGAGCCGGCGGCCGACCTGGCGGTGCTGCTGGCCATCACCTCCAGTCTGCGGGGTAAACCACTGCCCAAGGGATTTTTTGCCTTTGGCGAGGTGGGCTTGGCCGGCGAGGTGCGCCCGGCGCCGCGCGGCCAGGAGCGTCTGAAAGAGGCCGCCAAGCTGGGGTTTACAGTTGCCATCGTGCCCAAGGCCAATGCGCCCAAGAAGGGCAATCTCAAAGAGTATGAGGGCCTGACCATCCATGCGGTGGACCGCGTGGAGCAGGCCATGGAGATCGTGCGCGGTCTGGGTTGATTAAACATATGCAATTTCCAATACTCAACAAACACCCGCTTGTCACCCGTACCGTGGTGCTGCTGATCCTGGCTGGCCTGGGGGTGATGGCCTACCGGGCCTATGGCTGGGCTGGCATCGCGCTGGTGACGGGGGCTTTGGTCATGTGGGTGCTGATGCACATGAGCCGCATGCTGGTGGTGTTGCGGCGTACCGCACATCGACCGGTAGGCACCGTGGCCAGTGCGGTGATGCTGCATGCGCGCCTGGGGCGCGGCATGGCGCTGTTGCAGGTTCTGGCCTTGACGCAGGCTCTGGGGCAGCGCATGGAGGATCCGGACCCGGAGCACGAGTCCTACCAGTGGACCGATGCATCCGATGCCACGGTGCGCTGCACCTTCGCCCACGGCAAACTGGTGCGCTGGGAATTGCTGCGCCCTTGAAACGCCGGTCGTAAAATCGGCGTTTCTCAGATCCCAAGACCCCAAGGAAATCCGCCATGAGCCTCCAACCCCCTTCAATGTCCGACCGCGATGGAAAAATCTGGATGGATGGCCAGATGGTCGATTGGCGTGATGCCAAGATCCACGTCCTGAGCCATACGCTGCACTACGGCTGTGGCGCCTTTGAGGGTGTGCGGGCCTACAAGGGTGTGGGTGGCACGGCGATATTCCGCCTGGAAGAGCACACCGAGCGCCTGTTCAACAGCGCCAAGATCCTGCGCATGAAGATCCCGTTCACCCAGGCCCAGGTCAACGAAGCGCAGTGCGCAGTGATCCGCGAGAACAATCTCGAATCCGGCTACCTGCGCCCCCTGACCTGGATCGGCGACAAGAAGCTGGGCGTTTCGCCCAAGGGCAACACCATCCACCTGATGGTCGCCGCCTGGCCCTGGGGCGCCTACCTGGGCGAGGAAGGCATGAAACGCGGCATCCGCGTCAAGATCTCCAGCTACACCCGCCACCACGTCAACATCACGATGACGCAGGCCAAGGCGGTGTCCAACTACACCAACTCCATTCTGGCGAACATGGAAGCCACCGACGACGGTTACGACGAGGCCATGCTGCTCGACGCCAATGGTTTTGTGTCCGAAGGTGCCGGTGAAAACTTGTTTGTGGTCAAGAACGGCGTGGTCTACACGCCCGATCTGTCGGCCGGGGCGCTGAACGGCATCACCCGCAACACCGTGATGCACATTTGCAAGGACCTGGGGCTGGAACTGGTGCAAAAGCGCATCACCCGCGATGAGGTGTATATCTGCGACGAAGCCTTCTTTACCGGCACTGCGGCCGAAGTGACGCCTATCCGCGAACTGGACCGCATCGAACTGGGCAAGGACGACTACGTGGGCTCACGTGGCCCCATCACCGAGAAAATCCAAAGCGCGTTCTTTGACATCGTCAACGGCCGCAACCCCAAATACGCCCACTGGCTCACGAAAGTACACGCATGAAATCCGCTACCGTTGAACTGCTCGCCAAAGACCTGAACCACCAGGGCGGGGTCTTTTGCCCCAGCCCGCTGGCCCAGATGAAAACCTGGGACACCCATCCCAAGGTTTACCTGGATGTGGGCCATTCGGGCGAAGCCAAGTGCCCTTACTGCAGCACCGTGTACCGCCTGAAGGCGGGGGAACACTTTTCCTCGGGCCACTGATCCACGCCCACAGATGACCCGCTCACTGGTCATTGCCCCGCAATGGATTGGCGATGCGGTCATGACCGAACCACTGCTGCGCCGCTTGCACGCACGGGGCGAAACCCTGACGGTTGGGGCGCTGCCTTGGGTGGCCCCGGTCTACCGCGCGATGCCGCAGGTGGCGACCGTGCTGGAACTGCCGTTCGCCCATGGCGGCCTCCAATGGGGTGCGCGTCGCAGCCTCGCACGCCAGTTGCGCGGTCAGTTTGATGCGGCCTATGTCTGCCCAAATTCCTTCAAGAGTGCCCTGTTGCCCTGGTGGGCGGGCATCCCCCAACGTGTGGGCTACCACGGCGAATCGCGGTATGCGGTGCTGAACCAGCGCCTGCCCAATCCGCCGGACGGCCATCGCCCTCCCATGGTGGCGTTTTACTCCGCACTGAGCGGAGAAGCCGGTGTTGCGGACGACAAACCCCAATTGCAGTTGGATGCCATCCGGGTGGATGCCGCGCTGGCCAGCATGCACCTGCAGCGCAAGGGCTACTATGTGTTTGCACCTGGTGCCGAGTATGGTCCGGCCAAACGATGGCCAGCGCGGCATTTCGCGGTGCTGGCGGGGCAGTTGCAACTGCCCGTGGTCCTGTTGGGGTCGGCCAAGGAATCCGCACTGTGTGCGGAGATAACCCGGACGGTCAATGCTGCGCAGCCGGGCCAGTGTCTGGATTGGTCCGGGCGCACCTCACTGGACCATGCCCTGGCCGCCATTTCAGCCGCCAAGGCAATGGTCAGCAACGATTCTGGCCTGATGCATGTGGCGGCCGCGTTTGGCTTGCCCCAGGTTGCTCTGTTCGGATCGTCCAGCCCTCTGCACACGCCGCCCCTCAACGCGCTGGCCCATGTGATGTGGCTCAAGAACGATCCGGGCTATCTGCCGGCGCTGGATTGTGCCCCCTGTTTTGCCCGCGAATGCCCGCTGGGGCACACGCGCTGCCTGGTGGATCTGGCGCCCGACGACGTGCTGGGTCTGGTGCAACAGTAGCCACCCTTGGCTCCCTGACGGCCCCATTTGTCTGGGGTCACGTTCCTGCAAACGCATGGGTCACAGGCATAAAAAAGGCCACCCGAAGGTGGCCTTTTGACTGAGTGCCTTTTTAGTGGCGCAAATCAGAACTCGTAAGAACCTGTCAGGCGGAACGAACGGGGTTTCTGGATGCTGTCAGCAACGGGCTGGCCGTAGATTGGATCGGGCGAACGCAATCCAACTTCACCTTGCTCGTTGATGGCACGGACACCGCGCTCATTGAAAATATTCAATGCATCAACCGTGAAGGTCAAACCTTTTTGCCAGCCTGGAGTGTAGGTAGCTTGCAGGTTGACTTCCTTGGACCAGTCCAGACGACCTTGTGAACCGCGTGGTGTAGGTACACCGTTGCAGTAGAACGAAGACGAACCGTACTGGATGGACGTTGTGTCCAAAGTGCCGTTGTAGTAACCGAAGCAGTTCTTTGGACGACCGCTGCGGGCTACCAGGCTACCACCGACACGCCATTCGTTTGTCACAGCGTAAGAGCCGAACATCTTAATGGTGTGCTGACGGTCATTTGGCAGGTCGCCGTAAGCGCCTTCCATCAGACCTGGGTGGTCGAAGTCCTGGCTGATACCGGCGTCATCTTGACCGATGTCGGACTTGACATAACCTTCGGTGTTACCACGGCTACGTGCATACACGTAAGAACCCTGGAAGCTCCACTTCTTGTCCCAGGCACGCTCGAAGCTCAGTTCAACCGAGTCATACAGACGCTCTGGCTCTGGCATGCCCAGCGCAGATGCGGGGATGTTCACAATGGTCAGTGCGCCTGTACCGTTCAGGTCGACATTGGCCTTCAGGTCGCGGCCGGCGTTGTACAGGAAGCAGTGGGCAATAGCGTCGCCAATGGCGGCCGCTTGTGCCGCGGTGTAGCCGTTCTTCAAAGCCCATGCTGTTGGAGCGTCGCCTTCGCAAACGTCATCCATGGCATCGCGCAGCTTGCGATGTGTGTACTTCACGCCCACAGACCAGTTACCGGCCAAGGCCTTCTGGAAGCCCAGAATCAGCTCATCCTGGTGCATGGGCTTGATGTCTGGATCCACCACGGTCTTGGGGTCTGGTGTCTTGCCGTTGCTCAGGGTCAGGCGTGAACCCAACGTAGCGCCCATGCCGGGCAGTTGCTGGGGAGCGGCACCAATGGAGCCGGTGTAGGCGTAGTAGTCAAAGTAGTTGGTTTCTGCACCCGACAAACGGACATTGGTGTTGGCGTACACAGGAATGTAGTAGCGGCCCAGGTTACCGTAAACCTTCAGGTCACCCTTGCCAGACACGTCCCAAGACGCGCCCAGGCGTGGAGCCCAGGTGTTCTTGATGTCGATGAAGGGGTCGCCGGAAGCGTTGTTGTTGGTGAACTGCTCGTTACGGATACCGGCATTGACCAGGATGTCCTTGGTGACCTGGAAGTTGTCTTCCAAATACCATGCAGAATTCTTGGTCAGGAAGGTACCACCGTTCTTGAACGTACGGGCTTCCACGTAGGACATGGGGGCACCAGACGTGTTGGTGTAGCCATTGGCCAGCGTGCTGCCATTGGCCAGGTTGAAGATACGGTACAGGGTGCCGCCGGAGTAGGCGGTACCGTCAACCACGTTGTACTTTTCGACGTCCAGGCCCGCACGGATCTGGTGGCTGCCCAGGGTGTATTCAGCGTCCAGACGGAAAGCTTCACGCTTGTCGTTGGCTTGGGGATCTGTAACCGACAAAACGGTACCGCAACCCAGATTCAGACGTGGTGCCACGCGCTGGTCACGAACGATGGGGCAGGCTGCCGATGTGATGTCGGATGAACGCGAGTATTCACCACGGCCCAGCAGGGCAGAGATGTTGAAGTCGTCGGTGATCCAGCTGGTCCACTTCAGCACGGTGTTTTGGCCACCGTAGGTGTAGGACTCGTTGCCGACATACGCACCGCGGGGTGTTTCGTACTTGACGGGCGAGCGGAAGGTGTTGATGTAGTCAGTGGTCTTGTCGCTGAACGCGGTCAATTCCAGCAAGTTGCTCTTGGTAACGTTCCAGTCCAGCTTGATCAGGTAGTTGGGCGATGTGTTGCTCAACTCGGTCTGCAGATCATTGCCGTACGTATTGGTGGACTTGCGGTTGCCTTCCAGGATACCGAAGAAGAACAGCTCATCCTTGATCAGGGCGCCGCTACCCCAGACATTGACCTTGGTTTCGGTGGTTCCACCAGGACGGTTTTTCAGATCCCAGGTTCCGCCGGCATTTTTTTCCGAGTAAACCGAAGAGCCCTTCCATTCTGCCGGTGCGTAGCTTGCGCTGATACCGCCATGGAAGTCGTTGGTTCCGCGTTTGGTGTTGACGCTGATCACGCCACCCAAAGCACGGCCGAATTCGGCGCCGTAACCACCGGTCTTGACCTGGTGTTCAGCAATCGCTTCGAAAGGAATCTGGTTGAACGCCACACCGTTGACGATGTTGGTGACGTTGAAACCGTTGATGTAGTAGGCATTTTCAGCAGGAGATGCACCGCCGAGGGATGGCACATTGCCGCCGCGTGAGCCACCGCCGGTTTGACCGATACGGCCGTCGCCTTCAACGGCGCCAGGAGCCAACAGTGTCACTGCTGTCACGTCCTTGATCACGGGGATGCGGTCGATGGTTGCCTTGGTCAGAGTCTGGTTGGATTCTGTGGACTTGACGTCCAGGGAGCGATTGGCGGAGCCCGTCACAACCACAGTTTGCAAGGAGCCAAAATAGGCATCAGAACCTTGACCGGCCTGGACTTCCACAGTGCGTGTGTCGGTGGTGCCGGTGGCGCTGGTCACGGTCACGGTATAGGTACCGGACGGCAACTGGGACACTTGTGCGGCGCCTTCGTCATTGGCCTTCAGTTGGCGGGACACACCAATGGACTTGTTTTCGATGACGATGGAAGCACCTTTGCTGGCGCGCACATTGATGGAACCTGCGCTTTGCTGCGCATGGACCGCGCCAGCAGCCAGCAGCAGACCTGCAGCAGCCGCGACCGCGGTACGCCTCCATAGGGGGGATTGAGGCAAATGATTGCTCATATTGGGTTAACTCCAAGAATTTGATAAACGATCTGCAACTTTACTTAGGAAACGCTTTGCTTTGCAGTCGGGTCAACCCTGTTCGTTACCATTTAGTAATAAGGTGTTGCGTCCATACATCAAATATTTGTGCGGTTGCTGCGTTGCACAATATTGGACCGGACAAAGCACCCTAAAAGTGATCTTTAAAGCCGATACGCACCCCGCAGGGGCATGCCAGCGGCCGCAAATAAGTCACCTGAGTGCCTCATATCGATATGCACGTTTTGGTACTGTGTGGTAACAAGTTGTCAAAACACCACGGTTACCGAAGGGGTTTGCGCCCCATTTTGAGGCGTGCAGGGCAAAAAAAAGCCACCCGAAGGTGGCTTTGTAAAAGTCCCCCGAGAGGGACGTCGTTGGATCTTTTGCAAACCGCCGGTATCCACCAGACTGGTTTTGTGCGCTTGGACTGTGACAGCAGTGGAGTCAACTGTAGGGGAGTGGACGTTGCGCGGGTATCCCCTGTTTGTGGGGTTTTTTGCAAAAAACCCCAAAACCAGACACTTTTTTGACTGTTTCGACAAGTTTTCACGCCGGGTGGGCGGCCTTGGGGAGTCGGATCTCAAAGCAGGCCCCACCCGCAGGCCGGTTGCTGCACGCCACAGTGCCGCCATGGCGCAATGCGATGGATTTGACCAGCGCCAGACCTAGTCCTACGCCGCCATCGCGCTCGGACGCGCCCGGCAACCGGTAGAAGGGCTCGAAAATGCGGGTCTGGAAGGCCGGTGGCACGCCTGGCCCGTTGTCGCACACCTGGATACATACGGACGTACCATCCTGGCTCAAGCCCAGGCTGAGGGTGGTCAGGCCATTGGCGTAACGGCCTGCGTTTTCCAGCAAGTTGCGCACTGCACGGCGCAGCAACTTGCTAACCCCCGGGACCACCAGTTCGCCGTAATCCGGGTCCGTCTCCAGGGTAGCGCCGGTGCGCGCACATTCCTCGGCGGCCAGGCCCAGCAGGTCCACCGGCTCTATGGTGCCGAGGTCGGCTTCTTTGGCGTCAAGCCGACTGGCCAGCAAAATCTCGTCAATCAGCTGGTCCAGCTCCGCAATATTGCGCGTGATCTCGTCTTTGGCCTGAACCGCCGCCGCGTCGGCAGGGCTCACCATCAGTTCAAGACCCATGCGGATCCGGGTCAGCGGTGAGCGCAATTCGTGGGAGGCATTGGCCAGCAAGGATTTCTGCGATGCCAGTAACGCGTCACGGGCATTGACCAGTGTTTCGATCTGCTGCGCTGCACGGTTGAAACGGGTCGCCAGAAAACCAACCTCGTCTTCACCAGCCACCGGTACCCGCACGCTCAAATCCCCGTCGCCCCATTGCTGCACGCTGTGTTGCAACGCTTCCAGCCTGCGGGTCAGGCGGCGCACGATGGGATAGGTCGCCAGGGCCACTGCCACGCCCACCAGGCCCAGGGTCCAGAAAAATCCAAAGGGTGCGCGCCAACGTGACTGGGGTGGACGCGGCATGTGGATGGAGATGGTCTGTCCATCCTGCATACGCACGTCAAACTCGGGGCCTGGGCCGTAGCGACCCCGTGGCTCGCGCGGTCCATCGTCGGGCCCGGATGTATCGGTTTGGGGGGACGTCTCGGCGTCGACATCCCTGGGCTGCATGGGGGGCGAAGGCGGTCTGGCTCCCGCCGCGTCCGGCGCTTTGGGTGCCATGACCCAGCCCGGCGTGTTGGGTGAGCGACCCATGCGGGCCCGTCCCTGGCCTATGACCTCACCGGCCTGGTTGCGGGCCACCACCTCGCGCAGTGGCGGGTCGGAGGCCATGCGCCACGCCCAGCCGACCAGCAAGGTCAGCACCGCCACGGCGACCACGACCGCCAGCCAGATGCGCAGATACAGCCGGTTCATCAGTCCTGCTGGCGGGCAAACACATAGCCCACGCCACGTACCGTCAGAATCCGCTTGGGGGCTTTGGGGTCCACCTCGATGGCAGCGCGTATGCGGCCCATGTGTACGTCGATGGAGCGGTCAAAGGCGTCCAGTTCACGTCCGCGAACGGCTTCCATGATCTGGTCACGTGTCAGTACCCGGCCGGCGCGCTCGGCCAGGGCGACCAGCAGGTCAAACTGGTAAGAGGTCAGCTCGCACAGCGTGCCAGCCACGGACACGCGCCGTGCGTCGCGGTCGATTTCCAGGGCGCCGAAGCGCAGGGTGAGCTGGTCGGTAGCCGGACCTTCGACCCGGCGGCGCAACACGGCGCGGATACGGGCGAGCAGCTCGCGGGGTTCGAACGGTTTGGGCAGGTAGTCGTCGGCACCGATCTCCAGGCCGATGATGCGGTCCATGGCATCGCCCTTGGCGGTCAGCATCAGCACCGGAACCTGGGACAGGCTGGAGGGGAGCGAGCGAATGCGACGGCAGACCTCCAGGCCATCCATGTCGGGCAACATCAAATCCAGAATCACCAGGTCAGTGCCTGTGGCTTTGATGGGGTGGTTGAGCAATGCCAGGCCGGCAGCACCATCACCTGCGCAACTGACAGCGAAACCGGATTGCTCCAGATACTGCGTCACCATGGCGGCCAGGCGGGCGTCGTCTTCAATCATCAGCAGGTGTTGGCTCATGCGCTGAGTCTATCGCTGCACACCGAAGGGCGTATGCGCAGCGCCTGAAGCGCCTGTAAAGTTTGGTAAACGGGGTGTACACCCCCCAACCAAACGCCAGTGGTGGCCTGGCTGGTATTGCGATCTGCTATAAATTCAGGAGCTATCGACGCTTGCTGCACGGGGGCTTGGGGTCGATTTTACTCTGGATGCCAGCCACACAAGGCCCAAAACCGGTACACCCAGCATGGCCGTTGCTGTGAAGAAACTGGTGTAGCCAAAGGTGTCTACATACTTTCCCGAGTAGCCGGCCACAAACTTGGGCAGGAGCAACATCATGGAGCTGAACATGGCGTACTGGGTGGCGGAGTAGTTCACGTTGGTCAGCGAGGACAGGTAGGCGATGAAGGCCGCCGAGGCGATGCCGCTGGCCAGGTTGTCGGCCGAGATCACAAAGATCAGGGCCTGCACATCGTGGCCGCGGGTTGCCAGCCATGCAAACATCAGGTTGGTCGCTGCGCTCAGGCCTGCGCCCAGCATCAGTACCCGCATCACCCCCATACGCATGGCCATGGCGCCACCCACAAAGGCCCCCACCAGTGTCATGACCACGCCATAAATCTTGGTGACCGCCGCCACCTCGTCCTTGGTGAAGCCCATATCCACATAAAACGGGTTGGCCATGATGCCCATGACCACATCGCTGATGCGGTAGGTTGCAATCAGACCCAGGATCAGCAATGCCTGACCACGGTAGCGGGTCACAAATTCGGCAAATGGCTCCACCACGGCGCCGCGCAGCCAGTCGAGGGCATTCCTGGCAGGCGGTATGGCCCTGCGGGCCGGTTCGGGTGAAAGCAACACGGTCAGCACACCGGGGAGCATGCTGGCTGCCATGACCAGGTAGGCGGTTTGCCAGGCCCCGTGCTGGTAGGCAATGGCCACACCGGCAGCCTGTGCCGGCACCTCGGCACGGGCTGCAATCCACAGTGCGCCGGCGCCGGCCCAGATCATGGCCAGACGATAACCGGTCTGGTAGGTTGCAGCGAGTGCAGCCTGGCGCTCGTTGTCTGCCGATTCAATGCGGAAAGCGTCCAGCGCAATGTCTTGTGTGGCCGAACCAAAGGCTACGGCGATGGCGCACCACACTACCGGTAGCAGGGCCAGTCTGGGGTCTGTAAAGGCCATGCAGACCAGGCCGGCCATGATGACGGCCTGTGCGAACAGCAGCCAACTACGCCGGCGGCCAAGCAGGCGCGTCAACACCGGCAGTGGCATGCGGTCCACCAGCGGAGACCACACCCATTTGAAGCCATAGGCCAGTCCCACCCAGCTCAAATAACCAATCGTGGTACGGTCAATACCGGCCTCACGCAGCCAGAAGCTCAGCGTGCCAAACACCAGCAGCAGCGGCAGACCGGCCGAGAAGCCCAGCGACAGCATGCGCAGCGAAGCTGGCTCCAGGTACACCTTCAGGGTGGCAAGCCAGGTGGGCTTGTTGGCCAAAGGGGCGGGGCTGGGCATTGGAGTGGTCATGGAGGAATAATACCGTTATGAAAATGGCTTCTAAATGCAAACACAGCGGCACTGCCGCAACACCGCTCCCGGGTTGGGCGGCCATCGCCCTGGCGCTGGCGCTGGCGGGCGCGGCGCCGGCCGCACTGGCGCGTGAAGGGGTGGACGTGGGTGGCAACTCCGCGTTTACCAAACTCGTGCCGGCCGAACAGGTGGAGCGCTCCGCCTCACAACAGTACCTGCAGATGTTGACCCAGGCGGACGGTAAAAAAGCCTTGGCCTCCAAGGACAGCGCCCAGTTGTTGCGCCTGCGCGCCATTGCCAAAAAAATCATCCCCTTTGCGATGGACTGGAACCCCCGCGCCAAGGATTGGCAGTGGGAGGTCAACCTCATCGGCTCCACCCAGATCAATGCCTATTGCATGCCCGGCGGCAAGATCGCCTTCTACACCGGCATTCTGGACAAACTGCAGCTCACCGAAGACGAGATCGCGATGGTCATGGGCCATGAAATCGCCCACGCCCTGCGGGAGCATGCACGCGAGCGCATGGGCAAGAGTGCAGCGACGCATGGCATTGCCCGGCTGGCTGGTGCCCTGGCCTCCAGCTACTTCGGCATTGACTCCCGTATCACTGACGGCATTGCCAGCGGCGGCGCCAACCTGCTGACGCTGGAGTTCAGCCGCGAAGACGAGTCCGAGGCCGATCTGGTGGGCATGGAACTGGCAGCCCGCGCCGGTTTTGACCCGCGCGCCGGGGTGACGCTGTGGCAGAAAATGGGTGCCGCCAGCAAAGGCGCGCCACCACAATGGTTGTCCACCCACCCGGCGGGTACCCGCCGTATTGCCGACATCCAGGCTAACCTGCCCAAGGTCATGCCACTGTTTGAGCGGTCTCGCGCCCGGTAGCGATGCCCCAATGGCTCAGCCTCCCCTCCGTGCAGGTTGCACTGTGGACGGGGGCCTACCTGGCGCTGGGTTATTGGACCGACAAATGGACGGTGCTGTTTGTCTCGCCACTGTACGGTGCGCTGATCGCCCGCCCTTTGATCAATCTCATGGCCAGCCTGCGCCAGCTCATGCGGTCCAGTGTGTGGATGCCCGCGCAGGGGCAGCACTATGTGTTCAAGGGCACCACGGTCCATGTGCTGCAGGACGAAGATGGCTGGCGCTGGGTGCGGCTGGCCGATGTGCAACTGGTGCTGGAGACGCCGCTGAACACCCGTGTGCTGGCAGTCACCTATCCTGAGCGGCTGCAGAGGATGGGCAGACCCGCGCAGATGCATATGCGCGACGACGCGCTGCTCATGCACCTGGGCAAGCAAAACAACGACGCCGCCCTGCGCCTGCGCACCTGGGTGGAGCGCAACGTTGCCTTTCCCGCGCAGCGCATGCGCGAGCGTGCCGATCAGGACCAGTCGTAGCCGATGGTAATGGGCGCGTGGTCGGAGAACTTCTCGTGTTTGTAGATATTCACCGTGCGGGCACCCGCGGCCAGCGCCGGCGTTGCCAGGTGGTAGTCCAGTCGCCACCCCACGTTGTTGGCATAGGCTTGGCCCCGATTGCTCCACCATGTGTAGCAGGTGTCGGTGGTGTCGGGCTCCAGCTGGCGGTAAACGTCGACGATGCCGCCCTCGCCAACCAGCTTGGTCACCCAGGCGCGCTCTTCAGGCGTGAAGCCGCTATTCTTCTGATTGCTGCGCCAGTTCTTCAGATCTGCTTCCTTGTGGGCGATGTTGATGTCGCCGCACAAAATGAAGTCGCGCTGGCTTTTAAGCGTTTGCAGATGCGGGTACATGGCACTCAGAAACCGGAATTTGGCCTGCTGGCGCTCTTCGCCCGAAGAGCCACTTGGGAAATAGGAACTGATGATGGAGTGTTTGCGCGACGGTGTGTCAAAGCGCAGCTCCACATAACGCCCCTCGCCATCAAACTCACCACCGTCAAAGCCGACAATGACGTCACTGGGCTCCAGGCGTGTGTAGGCACCTACGCCCGAGTAGCCCTTCTTCCCGGCAAAGTGGAAGTAGCCCTTGAGCCCGGCCAGCGACTCAAACTTGTCCTTCACATCCGCCGCCTGGGCCTTGACTTCCTGCACACAAATACAATCAGGCGCGGCCTGGTGCAGCCAGGCTTCCAGCCCCTTGCTGGTGGCAGAGCGAATGCCATTGAGGTTGAGGCTGGTTAATTTAAACAAGGAATTTTTCATGGCAAATCACGACCCGTTGGCCCAAGAGTTTGTGCAGTTTGCAGTGGAGTGCGGGGTGCTGCGCTTTGGTGAATTCAAAACCAAGGCCGGCCGCATAAGCCCCTACTTCTTCAACGCGGGCCTGTTTGACGACGGGGCCAAACTGGGGCGTTTGGCTGGATTCTATGCCCAGCGCCTCTTGGCAAGCGGCATCGAGTTCGACATGGTGTTTGGCCCCGCCTACAAGGGCATTCCGCTGGGGGCTGCGCTTTCGGTAGAACTGGCCCGCCTGGGCCGCAACGTGCCCTTTGCCTACAACCGCAAAGAGGCCAAGGACCACGGCGAGGGCGGCACGCTTGTCGGCGCGCCACTGAGGGGCCGCGTTCTAATTGTGGACGATGTGATGTCGGCGGGCACAGCCACCCGAGAGTCCATTGCCATCATCCAGGCTGCCGGTGCCACGGCCCATGCGGTGATGATCGCCCTGGACCGGCAGGAAAAAGCGACAGAAAACGGCCAGGACGTGCCTTACAGCGCAGTTCAGTTTGTGCAGCGCCAATTGGGGCTACAGGTTTGTTCGATTGCGAAGCTGGGCGATTTGATGCAGTATCTGGCTGGTCACAGCGGCGCAGGTTTGGCCCAGGCGCACCAACAGGTGCAGGCCTACCGTGAGCGGTACGGTGTAGACGAAGGATAAACATGACAATGTGCAAGTGGTTGCAGATGGGGGTGGTGGTTGGCGTGGGTGCTGTTGTGGGCACACAGGCCTGGGCGCAGCCCTCCCCGGTGATTCCGGGGGTCTACACCTGTGTGGACGCCAAGGGCCGCAAGCTGACGGCAGACCGCCCCATTCCCGAATGCACCGACCGTGAGCAAAAGGTGCTGAACCCCAGTGGCACCGTCAAAGCCAAGGTCGGCCCCAGTCTGACGGCCGCGGAACGCGCCGAGCTGGAACAAAAGGAAAAACGGGAAATTGAAGAACGCAACCGCGCCATTGACGAGAAACGGCGCGACCGTGCACTGCTCACGCGTTATCCCAACAAGTCGGTGCATGACCAGGAGCGCGCACAGGCCCTGGTGCAGATTGGCGTGGTCACACAAGCTGCCAAAACCCGGCTGGACGAGTTAATCAAGCAGCGTGTGGCCATCGACCAGGAGATGGAGTTCTACAAGAAGGACCCTGCCACCGCACCGGCCTATCTGCGCCGCCAATTGGACGAAAGCATCCAGAGCCAGGCCGTCCAGCGCCGCTTCATTGGTGAGCAGGATGGTGAAGTCAAACGTGTGAACGCGCGCTTTGACGACGAGCTGGTGCGCCTGCGCCAGCTCTGGGCGCTGAACTCGCCGACCTCGGCGGCCAGCCGCTAGGCCAATTTACTGCGCAGCAGGTCGTTGACCTGTTGCGGGTTGGCCTTGCCCTTGCTGGCCTTCATGATCTGACCGACCAAGGCGTTGAGCGCCTTGTCATTGCCAGCCTTGAACTCGGTAACGTTTTTGGCATTGGCGGCGATCACTTCGTCGACGATGGCCTCCAGGGCGCCGGTGTCGTTCATTTGTTTGAGGCCCTTGGCGTCGATGATGGCGTCCACGTCAGAGTCTTCACCTGCCCACAAGACCTCAAACACCTGTTTGGCGGCGTTGTTGGAAATGGTGCTGTCGGCGATTCGGCCAACCAGGGCAGCCAGTTGCGCGGCCTTCACCGGAGCGGCTTCAATGGTCAGGTCCTCAGCGTTGAGGCGGCGCGACACTTCGCCCATGATCCAGTTGCTGGCCAGCTTGGCTTGGCCGCTGGCCTTGGCGGTTGCTTCAAAGTACCCAGCAATGGCCTTGCTTTGTGTCAGCTGCGTGGCGTCGTACTCCGGCAAACCATAGTCCTGCACAAAACGTTCGGACATTACTCTAGGCAATTCGGCCATCAGCCCCCGTATTTGCTTGATCCATTGCTCTGAAATGTATAGCGGTGGCAAATCTGGGTCGGGGAAGTAGCGGTAGTCCGCCGCATCTTCCTTGGTGCGCATCGCACGGGTCTCGCCGGTGTCCGGGTTGAACAGTACGGTGGCCTGTTCAATCGACTTGCCGTCCTCAATTTGTTCGATCTGCCAGCGAATCTCGTAGTCGATGGCCTGCTGCATGAACTTGAAGCTGTTCAGGTTTTTGATCTCACGCCGTGTGCCCAGCGGCTGGCCGGGCTTGCGCACCGACACGTTGGCATCGCAACGGAACGAACCTTCTTGCATATTGCCATCGCAAATGCCGATCCAGGTCACGATCTTGTGCAGTTCCTTGGCGTAGGCCACAGCCTCTACGCTGGAGCGCATGTCGGGCTCGGTGACGATTTCCAGCAACGGTGTTCCGGCACGGTTCAGGTCGATACCGGTCTGGCCAATGAAGTCTTCGTGCAGCGACTTGCCGGCGTCTTCTTCCAGGTGGGCGCGCACCAGGCGCACGGTCTTTTTCTCGGCCACGCCTTTGACTTCTGGCATGAAGAATTCGACCGCACCGCCTTGCACCACCGGGATCTCGAACTGGCTGATCTGGTAACCCTTGGGCAGGTCGGGGTAGAAGTAGTTCTTGCGCGCAAAAATGCTCTTGGGCGCAATGTGTGAACCAATCGCCAACCCGAATTCAATGGCGCGCTGCACCGCGCCCTTGTTCATGACGGGCAGCGTACCGGGCAGGGCCAGGTCCACGGCGCAGGCTTGCGTGTTGGGCTCGGCGCCAAAGGCGGTGGCAGCGCGGCTGAAGATCTTGCTGGTGGTCGACAACTGGGCGTGTGTCTCGAAGCCGATGATGACTTCGTATCCATGCACCAGTGGGCCGGTCGGGCGACCCTGTTGTTGTGCTTCAAATGTGTTCACGGTTTCACTGCTCATGTTTCAGAATCCTGCGGGGCGGGCGGTGTGGAAGTCCGTCGCTTGCTGGAAGCGGTGCGCGGCATTGAGCAGGCGCGACTCCTGGAAATAATTGCCCAGCAACTGCATGCCCACCGGCATGCCACCGGCACCAAAACCTACGGGGATGCTCATGCCCGGCAAGCCGGCAAGGGAGCCGGGCAGGGTGAAGATGTCGGCCAAATAGTTGGCAACCGGGTCGTCCAATTTTTCACCAATCTTCCACGCCACGGTTGGGGCCACAGGGCCAGCGATGACGTCGCAGTCCTTGAATGCATTCTGGAAGTCGTCGGCAATCATGCGGCGGATCTTTTGTGCCTGCAGGTAATAGGCGTCGTAGTAGCCGTGGGACAGCACATAGGTGCCGATCATGATGCGGCGCTTGACCTCGTCACCAAAACCCTGGGCACGGGTCTTCTTGTACATATCGGCCAGGTCGCCAAACTTGTCGGCGCGGTGACCAAACTTCACACCGTCAAAGCGGGAGAGATTCGAGCTGGCTTCGGCTGGTGCAATGATGTAGTAGACGGGGATGGACAGCTCAGTGCGCGGCAGTGTGATGGGTACCAGTTTGGCGCCCAGTTTCTCGTATTCTTTCAGCGCGGCATCAATGGCAGCGCGCACATCGGCAGACAGGCCTTCACCAAAAAACTCTTTGGGAATGCCAATGCGCAGGCCTTCAATGGAGTCGTTCAACTTCAGCGAATAGTCTTCGGCGGGCACGTCGAGTGATGTCGAGTCACGGTCCAGATCGGGACCGCACATCGCCGACAGCAGCAGTGCACAATCCTGCGCCGAGCGGGCCATGGGCCCGGCCTGGTCCAGGCTGGATGCAAACGCCACCATGCCGTAGCGCGATGCGCGGCCATAGGTGGGCTTGATGCCGGTGATGCCGCAAAACGATGCGGGCTGGCGGATCGATCCGCCGGTGTCGGTGCCGGTGGCCGCAGGGGCCAGGCGCGCAGCCACAGCGGTGGCGCTGCCGCCCGACGAGCCGCCGGGGATGCGCGTGGTGTCCCAGGGGTTGCGCACGGGCTCGACTTTGTCGTGACCCACCGCGGAAATAGCCGAGTTCTCATTGCTGGAACCCATCGCAAACTCATCGCAGTTCAGCTTGCCTAAAGTGACCACACCTTGCGCCGCCAGCTTGGCCACTACGGTCGCGTCAAACGGCGAGCGGTAGGTTTTGAGCATGCGCGAACCGGCGGTGGTGACGAAATCCGTGGTGACAAAAATATCCTTGTGCGCGATGGGTACGCCTTCCAGTGTGCCGGCCGTGCCATTGTTGATGCGGGCATCGGCGGCGCGGGCCTGGGCCCGCGTGGTGTCGGCGTCGACGGCGACAAAGGCGCCCAGGTCGGTGTGGGTGGCGCTGCGGTCCAGGAAATGCTGGGCCAGTTCAACGGCGGATACTTTCTTGTCGCGCAGGGCCTGGGTCAGCGCGTGCACGCTCTGCTCGTGCAGGTCGGTGGAAGAGGGGGTGGAGTTAGACGTCGTCATCGTGTGCTTCAAAAAATTACTCAATCACCTTTGGCACCAAAAAGAGGCCGTTTTCGACCGCTGGCGCGCTGCGCTGGTTGGCTTCGCGCTGGTTGGGTTCACTGACCACGTCTTCACGTAAACGCAAAGCAAAGTCCGACAGCGCCACCACCGGGTGGGCCAGCGGCTCTATGCCGGTCGTGTCCACGGCACGCATTTGTTCCACGATGTCAAAAAACCCGTTCATTTGCGTCAGCATGCGCTCACTTTCGGCAGGAGCGAGTTCCAGGCGCGCCAGGTTGGCGATGCGGGCGATATCGGTAGATGTCAGTGACATGGTGCGTATTGAGATGAAACCAAAGGTAATTCGGTGCCAATGGCTCCGTTTAGGGAGGGGGGTTCAAAGGCAATCGGTTATTATCCTGCCTTTGGCGTGGGTGCTGCAAAGTCACCCGAATTGACGCCAAACTTACGATTTTTTAACGATAAAACCGTGGTGATGGAGGGCCGAAGCGCTTTCCGTGCCCGAGAGGATATGTGATGTTTGGATCTTTCCGTCGGTACTTTTCCACCGACCTGGCCATTGACTTGGGCACGGCCAACACCCTGATTTTTGTACGCGGTCAGGGCATCGTTCTGGATGAACCCTCGGTCGTCGCCATCCGCCACGAAGGCGGCCCCCAAGGCAAGAAAACCATTCAGGCCGTCGGCAAGGAAGCCAAGGCCATGTTGGGCAAGGTTCCCGGCAATATCGAAGCCATCCGCCCCATGAAAGACGGCGTGATTGCCGACTTCACGGTCACCGAGCAGATGCTCAAGCAATTCATCAAAATGGTGCATCCGCGTGGCATTTTCCGCCCCAGCCCCCGCATCATCATTTGTGTGCCCTGCGGCTCCACCCAGGTTGAGCGCCGCGCCATTCGCGAATCCGCACTGGGCGCCGGTGCCAGCGATGTGTACCTGATCGAAGAACCCATGGCAGCCGCCATCGGTGCCGGTCTGCCAGTTTCTGAGGCCAGCGGCTCCATGGTGGTGGACATTGGTGGTGGTACCACCGAAGTCGGCGTCATCTCGCTGGGCGGCATGGTCTACAAAGGCTCGGTCCGTGTCGGGGGCGACAAGTTTGACGAAGCCATCATCAACTACATCCGCCGCAACTACGGCATGTTGATTGGTGAGCCCACGGCCGAATCCATCAAGAAGAAGATCGGCTCTGCCTTCCCCGGTTCCGAAGTCAAGGAAATGGAAGTCCGCGGACGCAACCTGTCCGAAGGCGTACCGCGCAGCTTCACGATCTCGTCCAACGAAATCCTGGAAGCACTGACCGACCCGCTGAACAACATCGTCTCCGCCGTCAAGAACGCGCTGGAGCAAACACCGCCTGAGCTGGGTGCCGACATTGCCGACCGCGGCATGATGCTGACCGGTGGTGGCGCGCTGTTGCGCGACCTGGATCGCCTGCTGGCCGAAGAAACCGGCCTGCCCGTGCTGGTAGCCGAAGACCCACTGACCTGTGTGGTGCGCGGTTGCGGCATCGCGCTGGAGCAGATGGAGCGTCTGGGCTCCATTTTCACCAGCGAATAAGTAACCGGACACAGCGATGCCACTTGGTACGCTGGACAGAGATCCTCCCCCCTTCTTCCGACAGGGCCCGTCCGCCCTGTCGAAATTGGCCGTGTGCAGCGCACTGGCTTTTTTCCTCATGGTGGCGGATGCCCGTTTCAAGGTCATGCAACCGCTGCGCGTGGTGCTCGCCACCGTGTTGTACCCGGCACAGTGGCTCGCCATGCGCCCGGTACTGGTCTACCAGAGCGCCAGCCAGTATTTCTCGTCGCTGACCGCTGTGCAGACCGCTCAGCAAGAGGTTCTGCGCAAACACAGCCTGCAGTCCCAGCGCGCCAACCAGGTGGAGCAACTGTCGCTGGAGAACGTGCGCCTGCGCAAGCTGCTGGGTTTGCGCGAACGCCTGCAGTCTCCAGCCGTGGCGGCCCAGGTGATCTATGACGCGGCGGACCCCTACAGCCGCAAGGTCGTCATTGACAAGGGCATGGCAGACAAGATCAGTCTGGGGTCACCGGTGCTGGATGAATCTGGTGTCCTGGGCCAGGTCACCCGTGTCTACCCGCTGGTGAGTGAGGTGACGCTGATCACCGACCGCGACCACGCTATCCCCGTGCTGAACACCCGCACCGGCGCGCGCGGCGTGGCCTTTGGTGATGTGTCCTTGCATGTGGACGCCATGGAGCTGCGTTTCATGGCCGCCAATGCCGACGTGGCAGAGGGCGACTTGCTGACCACCAGTGGTGTGGACGGTGTCTACCCCCCGGGCTTGCCCGTTGCGCGGATCGAAAAAATTGAGCGCCGGGTGGACACTGTGTTTGCCCGCATCTACTGCGTGCCGCTGGCCATGGTGGCCGGTGCCGGCCATGTGGTGGTGCTGGAGCCGACCACGGCACAGATTCCCGCCCGCCCGGTACCCGATGTGCCGACCGTAGTACCCCGTCGTGGAGCCTCCCGATGATCATGCGCCCCGGCCAGCAACTGCTGCTGCCCGCCAACCCTTTCTTCATCTGGGGCAGCCTCATCGCTGCCATGCTGGTGAATATGGTGGAGAACATGGGTCTGTGGGGCCGCGCCGCCTGGACGCCGGACGTGCTGGCCGTGGTGCTGGTGTTCTGGACAGTGCACCAGCCACTGCGCATCAGCATCGGTGGTGCTTTTGTGTTTGGCCTGTTGATGGATGTGCACCAGGGCGGTCTGTTGGGCCAGCATGCCATGGCCTACACCGTGTTGAGTTTTTTTGCGATCACCGTGCATAGGCGCTTGTTGTGGTTTTCGGTGCCCTCACAGGCCGCGCAAGTCTTCCCCCTGTTCGCCGTGGCCCATGCGGTGGAGCTGGCCGTGCGCATGGCCAATGGCGGCACTTTTCCCGGCTGGTGGATGCTGTTGGCACCGGTGGCAGAAGCTGTGTTGTGGCCGGTGGCGAACTTGGTTCTGCTTGCCCCGCAATTGCGCGCACCGGACCCTGACGCCAACCGACCGTTATGACCGAAATCCGCAACGTCGAAGCGGACCTGGCGCGTTTTCGCACCCGCGTGTTTGCCGTCAGTGTGATGGTGCTGTTCTGCTTCTCCTTGCTGGCGATGCGTCTGGTCTATCTGCAGGTGGTGCGCCACGATGACCTGCGGGCACAGGCCGAAAGCAACCGCACCTCCATCGTTCCCATCGTGCCCAACCGCGGCCTGATCGTGGACCGCAACGGTGTTGTGCTGGCCAGCAACTATTCAGCCTACACGCTGGAGATCACGCCCTCCAAGACCAAGGGGCTGGAACAGACCATCGACGAGCTGAGCAAGGTGATGGAAGTGACGGCCCGCGACCGCAGGCGCTTCAAGAAGCTGATGGATGAGTCCAAGAGTTTCGAGTCCCTGCCGATACGCACCCGCCTGACCGACACCGAAGTGGCACGTTTTGCCGCCCAGCGTTTCCGGTTTCCGGGTGTCGAGATCAAGGCGCGCCTGTTCCGCAACTACCCATATGGTGAACTGGCCAGCCATGTTGTGGGCTACATAGGGCGCATCAACCAGGCGGAGAAAGCCAAGATCGAGGACGACGACAACCAGGCCAACTACCGGGGCACCGAATACATCGGCAAGCTGGGCGTGGAACAGAACTTCGAGCAGCAGTTGCACGGCACCACCGGGGTGGAGCGGGTCGAGACCTCGGCCGGTGGGCGCGCTGTGCGCAAGCTCGCCAGCACGCCCTCCACGCCAGGCAACTTGCTGGTGTTGTCCCTCGATGTGAAGCTGCAAAAACTGGTGGAGGACATGTACGGCGACCGCCGTGGCGCCCTGGTGGCCATCGACCCGCGCAATGGCGAGGTACTGGCCTTTGTGTCCAAGCCCACCTTCGACCCCAACCTGTTTGTCGACGGTATCGATACCGAAAGCTGGGCCGCGCTGAACGAAGACCCCGACAAACCTTTGCTGAACCGTGCGCTGCGGGGCACCTACCCGCCAGGTTCGACCTACAAGCCGCTGATGGCGATGGCGGCGCTGAACAGTGGCAAACGTGCCGCCAACGTGGTGGTCCAGGACAACCTGACCTATAGCTTTGGTGGCCGCACCTTCGGCAGCCCGGAGGCGGACCGCCCCGGTCCCAAGGACATGCGTTTGGCCATCGTTGGCTCGTCCAACGTCTACTTCTACAGCCTCGCCAACGAGATGGGCGTGGATCTGATCCACGACCAGCTGATGCCCTTTGGCCTGGGTCGCCACACCGGCATCGACCTGATGGGAGAGGTCACCGGTGATCTGCCCTCACAGGAGTGGAAGCGCAAGCGTTTCAAAAAGGCGGAGCAGCAAAAATGGTACGCGGGCGAGACGATTTCGCTGGGTATTGGCCAGGGTTACAACAACTTCACGATGCTGCAAATGGCGAGCGCCTATGCGACCATCGCCTCTGGTGGTCTGCGTTTCAAGCCACGCCTGGTGCGCGAAATCAAGGACAGTGTCCAACACACGACCCAACGCGTCGCCAGTGATGCGCTGGACCCGCTCCCGTTGAAACCGGAACATGTGGACGTGATTCGCAACGCCATGCACGGCGTGACGGTGGAGGGCACCTCGGCCAGGATATTTGCGGGCGCCGGCTACACCAGTGGTGGCAAGACCGGCACGGCGCAGGCCGTAGGTTTGCGGGCTGGCGAGAAGTACAGCAGCGTCAAGGCCGACGAGAGCAAGCGTGACCATTCCCTGTACGTTGCTTTTGCACCGGTCGAAAACCCGACGATTGCGCTGGCCCTGATTGTTGAGAATGCCGGTTGGGGCTCCGGGTCCGCAGCGCCCATCGCGCGCCGCGTGTTCGACTACTGGTTGATGGGGCAGTACCCCAACGAAGAAGACATGGCCGCCGTGCGCAAGGGCCAAGCCATGGCGCCCATCGGCAAACCGCTGGTGGCGGCCCAGGTGCCGTTGCCGCGCGCTGGTGCCAGTGCTGCTGCAGTGCCCGTGGCGGCAATCACCCCGGCGACGCCGGCAAGTGCTCCGGTCAGCACGCCCCGCTAGGGCCGCTGCGCTCAGCGCAAGAACGCGTCGTAGCTGGTCTTGAGGATCAGCGCCGACACCACGGCAATAAACACACCACGTACAAAGCCCGTGCCGTGTTTCAGTGCCAGGTGGGTGCCTGCCAAACTACCCAGAATATTGGCAATCGCCATCACCAGCACAAAGTGCCACCACACATGGCCCTTGTAGGCGAACAGCAGGATGGCCGCCAGGTTGGATGCGGTGTTGAGCAGTTTGGCGCTGGCCGATGCATTCAAAAAGTCATACCCCAGCAGGCGCACCAGCAGGAACACAAAAAAGCTGCCAGTGCCGGGGCCAAAGAAACCGTCGTAGAAACCGATGACCGCGCCAATGCCGCTGGCAATGAGGGCTTCGCGCTGACCCACAAAACGTGGTGTGTGGTCGCGCCCCAGCTGCTTCTTGGCCAGCGTGTATCCCAGCACCAGCACCAGTACCACCGGCAAGGCCTTGCGCAAATACTGGGGCGACACCACGGTGACCAGCCAGGCGCCACCCAGCGATGCCGCAAAACACACCATGGCCGCGGGTGCCAGCGCATGCCAGCGCATCTGCACCCGCTGGCTGTACTGCACGGTGGCAATGGCCGTGCCCCAGACGGACGCGCCCTTGTTGGTGCCGAACAAGGTGGCGGGGTGGGCGTTGGGGAAGGTGGCAAACAGGGCGGGTACCAGAACCAGGCCGCCGCCGCCAACGATTGAATCCACAAATCCGGCCAAGAGTGAGGCCAGCGATACAACAAACATTTCCATGGCTTGATTCTCGCATTGCGGCCTTTGCAAAAAGCGCCATGTCATACTTCGCGCCTCTGCAAGCTTCGCCCGATTCACCGTTCATGATGTTGAGAAAATTTGTCCGTGTTGGCCTCCAGGCGCTGCGCAGTCCGGAATACCGTGGGCGCGTGCGGCAGAAGCTGTCCAACACCTGGCAGGACTCCGGGTGGCATGGCATAGGCAAACTCGCAGCGGCCTTTCTACCTGCGCGCCGCCCCGCATCCCTGGGCAAGCCCGGTCTGCCATCACACGAGTCCGGCGCAGAGCAGTACCTGGCGGCCATCCGCTTTTCCCAGGCACCGCACCCGCAGTGGCACCGCCCGCGCCAGCTACCGGTGCAGGCACTGGAAACCGGGGCAGATGCCCCGAAAGTCATTGCCTACTATCTGCCGCAGTTCCACCCCATTGAGGTGAACAACCAGAACTGGGGTGCGGGTTTCACCGAGTGGACCAACGTCACCAAGGCGCTGCCCCAATACCAGGGGCATTACCAGCCCCACCTGCCTGCGGAAACGGGGTTTTATGACCTGCGCAACCCGGACTCCATGGCCTTGCAGGTGGAGCTGGCCCGGCAATACGGTGTGGGCGGCTTCTGCTTCCACTACTACTGGTTTGGTGGCAAGCGTGTGCTGGAGATGCCACTGAACCAGTTTGTGGCCAATTGCCAGCTCGACCTGCCCTTTTGCGTGTGCTGGGCCAACGAAAACTGGACGCGCCGCTGGGACGGTGCCGAGTCCGAAATCATCCTGCAACAGAACTACGCGCCCGAGGGCTGGAAACAGTTCATCGATGACCTGCTGCCGTTGTTCAACGACCCCCGCTACATCCGCGTCAACGGCAAGCCGTTGCTGGTGGTGTACCGGCCGGGGCTGATCCCCGATACCCAGAAGGTGCTCGCGGAATGGCGCCAGTTGGCCGAAGCGGAGGGCCTACCGGGTCTGTGGCTGGTATGTGCACAAACCTTTGGACTGGTGGACCCCCGCCCGCTGGGATTCGACGCCGCGGTGGAGTTCCCTCCCCACAAGATCCACGACCGCATTGAATCCGCACCGACTCCTGCGCTGTGGAACACAGGATTCGAGGGTACGGTCTGGAACTATTCCGATGCAGTGGGTGAAGCCATGACCCGGGCGAAGGAGCCCTACCCGCTGTACCGCACGGCGTTTCCTTCCTGGGACAACGAGGCGCGGCGCACGGCAAACAGTTTCTCCTTTGCGGATGCCAACCCCGCCGAATTTGGCGAGTGGCTGAGCAGTTGCGCAAGTTACGCCCGCGAGACCCTGCCCCGGGACCAGCAATTTGTGTTCGTGAATGCCTGGAACGAATGGGCCGAGGGTGCACACATCGAGCCCGACCGCCACTTTGGCTGTGCCTGGCTGGAAGAGGTACAGCGCCTGCACACCGCCCGCAAACCCGTCCCCGCGGCGCTGAACTGGTCAGCAACCGAGCCACGCGCACCGGCTGGTCCGCGCGCAGAGGGCGCACGCACAGCGGTCGTGGTCCACCTGTTCTACGTGGACACCTGGCCGAACTTGGAGGCCGCACTGCTGGCGTCCGGCCTGGAGGGTGACTTGTTGGTTACAACAACTGCCGAGCAGTTGGCGGCGGTCACGGCCATGGTCAAAAACCGGTTTGCCCATGCCGAAGTCTTCGCGGTGGAAAACCGGGGGCGCGATATCCGCCCGTTGTTTGTGCTGCTGCCGCTGCTGGTTGCGCGTGGCTACGGCGCCGTGCTCAAGCTGCATTCCAAGAAGACGGTACACCGTGAAGACGGCAACGTGTGGCGCCAGTCGATGGTTGCGAGTCTGTTGCCCGCCCCGCAGGCACTGCACGGCATGCTGGAGAGCCTGGAGCATTACCCGTCGCTGGGCCTGATCGCGCCGAAGGACAGTGCCCTGAACCTGCAGCGCTTCATCTGGAAAAACAAGGCCTGGGTGGCCAAGCTGGCGGCCGAACTGGGCGAACGCGACGGGTGGCTGGATCACACGCGGCCCTGGTTTGCGGCGGGTAGCATGTTCTGGTTCAAGCCAGTGGCCCTGGCCAAACTGCTGGCCTGCACATCGCTGCAGCAAGACCTGTTCGAGGCCGAGGCCGGGCAGGTCGACGGCACGCTGGCCCACGCGCTGGAGCGCCTGATGGGTGCCGCTGCCTTGTCGGCGGGTTACCACCTGGTGGATGCACCGACGGCCGTACAGCTGGGATCGAAGAGCCGCTCGGAGCGGCGCAAGGCGGAAAAGAAATGGCAAGGCGACTGGAGCCTGGCTGGCCGCCGCCGCATCGTGGATTCACCCTACGCCGCACCCACCGAGTAGTACGATTTGCGTCGAAATTGCTATTGAATTAATAGCGGTACAACCATATTTTTCGGGGGCTGTAGCCCGATTTTCCATATGGATTAGTCGTCGTGGTAGTACTGCACACCCGGTTCCGCGCGGCGCACCACGTTGTTGTTGTCCAGGTAGATCCAGTAAAACATGTCCTGTCCGTTGGACCAGCGGTAGCTCAGGATATCGCCCGGCCAGTGCGCGGCATGTTCCACCGACGCCGGAGGGCCAAAGGCGCGCTCAACATCCGCACGTGTCCACTGGCCGACCTCTATGCGCAGGAACTCCTGCGCGACCAGCATTTGGCGAAACTGTACGACGCGGCCGTTGGCATCCAGATCCACATTGAAAACCTGCTGGCCAGCGGGCTGGTACGAGTATTGAAGGCGCGTGCCGTCCTGCAGCGGCAGCACCCGGCCGGGCTGGCCCAGGCGTGTGACCACTTCGTCGCGTGACATGCCGGGCTGTACCGACGTGGCGGCGCAGCCGCTCAAGACCAAGGACATTAGCAAAGCGACTGCGTGGTGTGTGTGTGGTTTGGTCATGGCGAAAAAAAAGCACTGACTGGGTCAGTGCTTTTGTGAGCTGCATCTCAAGGTGGATGCAGATATTGTTACTTGTTGCTTACCGTCTCCTCGGTTCGCTTCTTCCATCTGGCTCTTTGCAGTTGCCGTTTAACCTTTGAGTGCAGCTAATGTAGCAACGACCTGGGTCCTTGTGCATCGGGATTAACCCTTCATTGGGTAGCCTGTGCAGCGTCTTCCATGATCCACTGCGCGGCCTTCTCGGCAATCATCAGCGTGGGGGAGTTGGTGTTGCCACTGGTGATCAGCGGCATGATGCCGGCATCCACCACACGCAGCCCGGCCACGCCATGCACCTTGAGGCGCGCATCCACCACGGCCATGGCGTCGTCGGCGCGGCCCATCTTGGTTGTGCCCACCGGGTGGAAGATGGTGGTGGCAATGTCACCGGCCAGCTTGGCCAGTTCGGCGTCGGTCTGGAACTGCACGCCGGGCTTGAACTCTTCGGGCAGGTATTTCTTCAGAGCCGGCTGGGCGACGATGTTGCGCGTGATGCGCAGCGAGTCGGCGGCGATCTTGCGATCCTGCTCGGTACTGAGGTAGTTGGGTGCAATGGCCGGCGCATCGGCAAACTGGGCGGACTTGATATGCACCGTGCCCCGGCTCGTGGGGTTCAGGTTGCAAACGCTGGCCGTGATGGCATTGAAGCCGTGCAGCGGCTGGCCAAAGGCGTCCAAGCTCAACGGCTGCACGTGGTACTCCAGATTGGGGTAGGGCTGGCTGGGGTCGCTGCGGGTGAAGGCGCCCAACTGGCTGGGCGCCATGCTCATGGGGCCGGTGCGTTTGAAGGCGTACTCCAGCCCGATGCGGGCCTTGCCAAACAGCGACTGCACCTGGGTGTTCAGCGTGGTGGTGTTCTGCACCTTGAAGACGGCACGGATCTGCAGATGGTCCTGCAGGTTTTCGCCCACGCCGGGCAGGTCTTTCTCCACCTTTATGCCCAGGGCTTGCAGCCGCTGGGCTGGTCCCAGGCCCGACAGTTGCAAGATCTGTGGCGAACCGATGGCGCCCGCGCACAGTATCACTTCGGCCTTCGCCGTGGCCTCTACCATGGTCTGCCCATCCCACACCTGCACACCGGTGCAGCGCAGGGGGGTGGTGGCGGTTGCCGGTTCTACCAACAGCTTGGCGACCTGGGCGCTGTTCCACAGTTCGAAGTTGGGCCGGGCGTAACAGGCGGGGCGCAAAAAGGCCTTGGCCGTGTTCCAGCGCCAGCCGGCTTTCTGGTTGACTTCGAAGTAACCCACACCTTCGTTGTCGCCGCGGTTGAAGTCGTCGGTGGCGGGTATGCCGGCCTGCACGGCCGCTGCGGCAAAGGCATCCAGCACATCCCAGCGCAGGCGCTGTTTCTCCACCCGCCATTCACCACCGGCATTGTGGTGGCGCAGCAGTTTGCGGTACAGGCTGCCGTCCTTCTGCATCAGCGCCGGGGCTGTGCCGCGCGCGCCGTGCACTGCGCCGGCTCCCTTGTGGTGGTCCTCGTGCAGCATGAAGTAGGGCAGGCTGTGCTCCCAGCCCCAGGTGGCGTCGCCCACCAGTTGACCCCATTGGTCATAGTCGCGGGCCTGGCCGCGCATGTAGATCATGCCGTTGATGCTGCTACAGCCGCCCAGCGTCTTCCCGCGCGGGTAACGCAGCGCGCGGCCGTTGAGCCCGGCGTCAGGCTCGGTGTTGTACAGCCAGTCGGTGCGCGGATTGCCAATGCAGTAGAGATAACCCACCGGGATGTGGATCCAGTGGTAATCGTCCTTGCGGCCGGCCTCAATCAGCAGTACCCGTTTGGAGGCGTCGACGCTGAGGCGGTTGGCCAGCAGGCAGCCGGCTGTGCCGGCGCCGATGATGATGTAGTCGAAGGTGGTGTCGTTCATAGATACCCCGAATTGTGCACTCAGGGCCGGTACAGGTACGCCAGGGGCGCCATCACGATCTGCGGGAACACCACCAGCAACACCAGAACCACGAGTTGGGCCAGCAGATACGGGATGATGGCCCGTATGACGGGCTCCATGCGCTCGCCGGACACGCCGCACACCACATTGAGCACCGTACCCACCGGGGGGGTGATCAGGCCAATGGCAATGTTCATGGTGAACAACACGCCAAAGTAAACCGGGTCAATGCCGGCCATGCGCACCACTGGCATCAGCACCGGAATCAGGATGAGGATGGTGGGGGCGAAGTCCAGTGCGGTACCCACCACAAAGACCAAGAGCATGATGACCAGCAGCAGCAGGGTCGGATCGCCCGCCAGGGGTTGCAACAGGCTCGCCACTTCGGTGGGGATGTTGGCCGCAGCAATCAGCCAGGCCGACACCTGCGCGCCGGCTACCAGAAACATGACCACTGCCGATGTCTTGGCTGCATTCAGCAACACGGCGTAGAGCTGGCGGAAACTGAGCTCGCGGTACACCACACACCCCACAAAGAGGGCATAAAAGACCGCAACCACGGCCGCCTCTGTCGGGGTGAAAACGCCGCCCTTGAGGCCGCCGACAATGGCGACGGGCAACAGCAGTGCCCAAATACCCGCGTAGGTTGCGCTCAGCCGTTGCCGGTAGGGAAGTTTGTCGCCGCGGGGCATGTCGTCGCGGCGGGCCTGCAGGGCCCAGGTTACGACCAGGGCCAAGCCCATGAGCAGCCCGGGCACGATGCCGGCAATAAAAAGTTTGGTGATCGACACATTGCCCACCACACCCACCATGACGAAACCGATGGACGGCGGAATGATGGGTGCAATGATGCCGCCCGATGCAATCAGCCCGGAGGCGCGGGGAATGTCATAACCCGCCTTGCGCATCATGGGGATCAGCAGGGCAGCCACTGCCGCGGTGTCGGCGATGGCCGAACCCGACAGTGAGGCCATGACAATGCAGGCAAAAATGGCCACATAACCCAAGCCGCCCTTGAAGTGCCCGACCCAGGCACTGGCCACATCCACAATGCGCCGCGAGATGCCACCCGCATTCATCAGTTCGCCCGCGAGTACGAAGAAGGGGATGGCCATCAGCGGAAAACTGTCCGCGCCGGAGAGCATGTTTTGCGCCAGGATTTGCGCGTCGAACTGGCCCATGTACAGCATCATGGCCATGCCGCAGGTCATGAGCGCGAACGCGATAGGCATGCCCAGGGCCATGGCGGCCAGCAGGGCAATCAGAAAAACGGTGACGATCATCGCAAGCCCTATTCCACAGACGGGCTGGCCGCCGCTACAAAGTCGCTGGGCTGCGCCCTTCCCAGCACCAATCGGACCAGGTTGTTCAACGACATCACCGCAATCGACGCGGCGCACAAATAGGCCGCCGCGTAGACCACCGCCATGGGTATGCCCGTCAACATGCCGGTGTTGGCCATGTTGAGCGAGAACTGCTGCATCAGCCCCCACAGGAATACAAGACAACAGGTCAGCGTCATGCCCTGCGCCAGGACAACCACGGCGCGCAGGGCGTGTCCAGACAGTTTGCGTACCAGCATGTCCATGCCCAGGTGTCCGTTCTCGCGCATGGCCACGATGGCACCCAGGAAGGTCAGCCACATAAACAGGAAGCGCGAGAGTTCTTCGGACATGTTGAGCCCTGAGTCAAAGAAATGGCGTAGCACCACATTGGCAAATACCATGATGCTCATGGCCCCCAGACACAAGACCAGTACACATTCGAGGGTCTTGAAATACCAGTGCGTCCATTGCTTCATGGCATATGTTCCTGCAGTGCTTCGCCCATCGGGAAGATCTTCCCGGGGTTCATGATGTTGTGCGGGTCCAGTGACTGCTTGATGGCGCGCATGAGGTCGACCGAGCCGTGGCCCAGTTCGTCCAGCAAGAAGGCCTGCTTGTGCAGGCCGATGCCGTGTTCACCCGTGCAGGTGCCGTCCATGTCCAGCGCGCGTGCCACCAGACGGGCATTGATCTGCTCGGCCAGCTCGACCTCGTGGGCCTGTGTGCCGTCCACCAGCATTTGCACATGGAAGTTGCCATCGCCCACATGGCCGACCATGGTGGCCAGCATGCGCGATGCCTGCAGATCCTGCGCCGTCGCGTTGACACAGTCCGCCAGGCGCGAAATGGGTACACACACATCGGTGACCACGGCGCGGCAGCCCGGGCGCAGCTGCAGAGCGGCAAAGTAGATGGTGTGCCGTGCTTCCCACAGCCTGGTTCTGGCTTCGGGTGTGTCGGCCCATTGGAACTGGGCGCCCCCGGCGTCCCGGGCCAGGCCTTCGACCAGCTCCACCTGCTCGCGCACACTGGCGTCACTGCCGTGGAATTCGAAGAACAGATGGGGCTGCTCGGGCATATTGGTTTTGCTGTAGGCATTGATTGCCTGGATCGCCATGCTGTCTGCAAACTCGCAGCGTGCGATTGGCACACCGAGCTGTATGGTCTGGATCACCACTTCGACCGCCGCGTTGATGTCGGGAAACGCGCAGACCGCCGCCATGATGCCGACGGGCAGCGGGTAAAGCTTGACCGTGGCTTCCACGATCACCCCCAGGGTGCCTTCGGAACCGACAAACAGCCGGGTCAGGTCGTACCCTGCGGACGACTTTCTGGCCCTGCGCGCCGTTTTCACAATTTCGCCATTGGCCATGACCACGGTGAGGTTGACCACGTTCTCGCGCATCGTGCCGTAGCGCACGGCGTTGGTCCCGGAGGCCCGGGTGGCGCACATGCCGCCAATGGTGGCGTCCGCGCCGGGGTCCACGGGAAAGAACAGACCGGTATCCCGCAGCTCCGCATTAAGGGCCTTGCGGGTCACGCCGGGCTGCACGGTGGCCGTCTGGTCCTCCACGTGCACACCCGCGATCTGGTTCATCTGCTGCAGGTTCAGGGTGATGCCACCCTGCACTGCCAGGGTGTGTCCTTCGAGCGACGAGCCCGCCCCGTAGGGGACCAGCGGCACCCGGTACTGCTGGCACAGGCGCACCACGGCCACGACCTCTTCCACGTTGCGCACAAAGGCCACCGCCTGTGGAGCCATGGTGGGGAAGATGGATTCGTCGCGGCCATGGTGGTCGCGAACCGCCTGGCTGGTGGTCAGGCGGTCACCCAGCAGGCCTTGCAGTACCGCCAGGCAGTCTGGCGGAACGGGAACGTTATTTTTTGGCACGGGCTTTGGCCACTTCCTTGTAAACCAGTCCCATGAATTCCGGTCCGATCTTTTCCAGGTGGGGGGCGATGGCCGGTGTGACCCGCTCGCGGATGGTTTTCAGGTCGGCGTCGGAGAACTGGCTGACCTGCATGCCCTTGTCCTTCATGCCCTGCAGTGCTGCACCGGCTTCGGCTGCGGTGGATTTGCGCTGGAACGCGGTGGCGGTTTTCGCCGCGCTGGTCATCTGCTGTTTTTCTTCGGCGGACAGGCTGTCCCAGAACTTCTTGGACACCGCAAAGATCAGCGGTGAGTAGACATGGCCCGACAGTGTCATGTACTTCTGCACCTCGTAAAAGCGCGAGGTATACATCAGCACCAGCGGGTTCTCCTGGCCGTCGAAGGCCTTGGTTTCCAGCGCGACAAAGAGTTCGGACCAGGCCAGCGGGGCTGCATTGGCACCAATGGCCTTGAAGGCATCCAGCGTCAACGGGTTGGGCTGTGTGCGCAGCTTGATGCCCTTGAGCTCATCCAGGTTGGTGATGGGGCGGCGCGAGTTGGTGACATGGCGAAAACCGTTTTCCCACCAGCCCAGCACGTGGATGCCTACGCCTTGAAGCTTTGCGTTGAGGTGGTCGCCAACGGGGCCGTCAAACACGGCGTGGGCTTCTGCCTCGGTCTGGAACAGGAAAGGGATGTCCTGAAACCCCAATTCCTTGACCTGACCCAGAAGCCCCAGTGCGCTGCCGGTGTAAAACTCCTGCACGCCACCTTGCAGGGCAGCCAGCATTTGTGGATCCGGGCCCAGGGCCTGGTTGCCGATGACGGTAATCTTGATCTTGCCTGCGCTGGCCTTTTCCATCTCTGCCGCAAACATTCTTCCGGCTTGGCCTGCCGGATGGGCGTCTGCCAGCCCATGCCCGAACCGGGCGGTGCGAACCTTGGTTTCCTGGGCGAACGCCTGGGTATAGGACAACACGGCCAGGCTGCCCAAAGCAGCGGCGGCAATAAAGCGTTTCAGATGCACGGTAGTACTCCTTGTGTGTGTGACGGAAAAATTGTTGTCAGGCCGATGCCTGAATGGTGTTGCGCAGCAGGCCTATGTGTTCGATCTCTACTTCGCATACGTCGCCGGGGTGCATGTACAGGCGAGGGTCACGCGCATGCCCGATGCCGGATGGGGTGCCGGCAATGATCAGGTCGCCTGCTTCCAGCGTGATGGCCTCGCTGATGAGAACAATCAGCGAGGCGACGTCGAACACCATGTCGCTGGTATTGGCGGACTGCACGGTCTGCCCGTTCAAGCGGGTTTCGATCCGCAGCCCGCGTGCGCCGGGGGGCAATTCGTCTGCAGTGACCAGCCAGGGACCAAAGGCGCCGGTGCCGTCAAAGTTTTTGCCCATGGTCCATTGGGGGGACTTGAACTGGTACTCGCGCACACTCGCGTCGTTGAAGACCGAATAGGCCAGCACATGCGAGAGCGCGTTGGCAGCGGCAATCGTTTTGCCACCGGTTCCGATGACCACAGCCAGCTCACCTTCAAAGTCCAGCGTGTCGGACAAGTGGGTGTGCAGAATCGGGGTCCCGTGGGCGGTGATACTGGAGTTGAAACGTGCGAAGAGGGTGGGGTAGTCGGGTTGCTTGAAGCCACTCTCGGTGGAATGGTCCCGGTAGTTCAAACCCACACAGATGATTTTGCGGGGCTTGCCCACGGGTGGCAGAAACTGCACACCGGCCAAGTCCACCACCGCAGCCGCAGCCATGGCGGTGGCTGCCGATGCCAGCACCTTGGGGCCCTGGCGGATCAGATCGTCCAATGACCCTGGGTAGCCGGAGGTGGTGTGTGTGGCGCCATGCCATGCGCCGGTGGTGGGGTTTAACACCGCCCATCCTTCCTGCCCTTGGGCCAGAAAACGTACCAATTTCATGCCTGCATCCTCCGTGTGGTCTGTATGTGTTGCAATCTCATATGTGTATATTTTGATTAAAAATATATTTTTATGTCATTGGTGTATACCCGCATAGAATCCGATGGCCCATGGAAGCCGTGAACAAACTCACCCAGGCCGAGACCGCCTGCAACCTGATCCGTATCGAAATACTGGATGGGCAGTTGCTGCCCGGGTCCAAGCTGAACATCAAGGCGCTGGAGAGCCGCTTGAACGTCAGCCTGGGCGCCATTCGCGAAGCGCTGTCGCGCCTGCATGCTGAGGGCCTGGTCATGGCGGAAGCCCAGCGCGGCTACACCGTTGTGCCGGTCAGTGCGCTGGACCTGCAAGACCTGACCAAAACCCGGGTAGACATTGATGCCCTGTGCCTGCGCGAGGCCATGCAGCATGGCGACATCGAGTGGGAGTCGCGCATTGTGGGTGCTGCACACCGCATGGAACGGCTGCAGGACTTGCCTGCGGCAGTAGAAGGCGGGCGCACCACACCAGCGTGGAACCAGGCCCATGGGGATTTTCACGATGCACTGGTCAGCGCCTGCCCCAGTGCCTGGTTGCTGAGGATCCGCAAGCTGCTGTACGAGCAGAGCGAGCGCTACCGCCGACTGGCGGTGCCCCTGGAAAGCACACACCGGGATGTGCGCGGCGAACACCGCCGCCTGATGGATGCGGTACTGGGACGCGATGAGGCCAGCGCATTAAAAGAGCTGCATGCGCACATCCACGCGACAGCAGACGTCATACTGAAGTCCTTGAAGTTCTGAGCCACGGGCATTCAAGTCCCGGTGCCCAGAAGCTGGGCTACAACTTGACCGAGCTTCCACCTGGATCCGCCCAATGCCCGTTTCACGCCCACCGCGTTGAAGAAGAAATGTTCCTGATCCTCGAAGGCGAGGGCGAACTGCGCTACGGGGAGCAGAGGTACCGGATCAGAAAGCACGTTGTCTTTGCCTGCCCCACCGGCGGACCGGCAACCGCCCACCAGATCATCAATAATTCACGATCCGTGTTAGTTGACGATGTATGCAGCGATCCATTGCTATTACGACAAGCAACCGGTAGTTTTTCAAACTGACTCAATTCATGACAAATACAAATATGACACTTGCCACGCACCCATTGGCCGAACTGGCACCGAAATTTATCGCGTTAAGCGGCGAAGTTCTGTTTGACGACATATGGGAGCGCCCTGGTCTTTCGAAAAGAGAACGCAGCTTGATCACAGTTGCTTCACTGGTTTCACTCTATCGACAAAACGAATTGCCTTTTCATCTCAAGAAGGCCCTGGAGAACGGGCTCACGAAGGAGGAGCTTGTTGAAGCAATTACGCATCTCGCTTTCTATTCAGGTTGGCCAACCGCTGCCACGGCTTTGAACATTGCGAAGTCAACCTTTGAAGCGGTGTAGCCAATACCTTTGCACTTTGGTGCATTGCACACTTTAATTACCGTTGGGCCAAAGGCCGACGTTGCCAAGGCCTGCTGTCAGGCCACCATAGGGCCGCGCCAGGCTATGAAACCCAGCGCTGTTGAGCTTGTTTCCGCATTTGTACGGTAGCGGACTGACTCGGCAAGTCTGAATCCTTATCTTGGACTTTGGGACGGTGCAAATCGCAATCGGCCCTAAACCCACTTTGCCAAGCAGGCGTGCGGTCCTTCAACAGAGGAGCCGTGCAACACAATTTAAGGAAACAACTTCATGACAGACCCCCGCAACATTGCCCATGACAAGAAGGTCGCGCAAGAAAAGAAGCACCACGGTGAAGAGGTTGCGCCGGGTGCCGAGAAGACGCCCCAGCCGGGGAAGAAGGCGCATATGAAACACCATGTGTCTGACAACCCCAAGATCCCAGATGAAGCCGCCCCGGTACCAACCTCAGAAAAACCATTGGACTAGATCTCGTACAGAGGCACCGGGCGGCGCTGGCAACTTCAATCTGCCGGATAACCCGCGCTATTCGTTTGGGCGCGCTACAAGCGATACAAAGCCGCCCCACCGCGACACAGATGTGATACGCCAGGTTCGCATACTAGGCACTCCGAATCAGCCCACGCGCAACAAGAGGATGTCAACCATGCAAGCTTCAGAGACTTCACCGATCCGCACAGCAGCCCGGCCAGCGGCACCATTGGCAACGGTTCGTAGAAACCCGCAGTGGCCATTTCCGGTTGGGGCAGTGAACCACCAGAACGGAGGCGTGGCAGGAACTGCGCAGGGCGTCCCTTCGACCACCGTGCGAGCCTATGTGGCTCAGCAGCAATCCTCCCAGTGAATTCCACACAGCCGAGCGTGCCCTTGGCGAATCACATGGGGGGTATGCCCGAGATACTTTTGGGCCCGGTGGCATCTCTCGTTGCCACTGTCGCATTTGCCAACGTATTGCGTCGCAGAGAATCTGCCGCAGGTTTGGGGTGGCTTCGTGCAGTTCCCTCAACGGCGTTTTCGATATGCAGTTGACCGAGTTGCAGGCGTCGTTGACAAGCGCTGCATCTTGGCCAGGTGGCCGTGGGGCGCGAAGCGGTAGGGACCCAATGTCAGGGATATGACCAGAGCTATTGTGAAGCGGTGATACCACCATCCAGGTAGAGAACCTGCCCTGTAACGAAAGAAGCGCCTGGGGACGTAAAGAATACCGCCGCTCCGGCCACATCCTGGGGGTCTGCCACCCTTCCCAGCGGGATGCGATCCAGCACCTGTTTGCGTGTTTCGGGGTTCTCCAGCCAGTGGCGGGCCATCTCGGTCTTGACCACCGTGGGTGCAATGCCATTGACGGTGATGCCGTGCGGAGCAAGTTCGCTGGCATGCTGGCGTATCAGCATCACCAGGCCGCCCTTGCTGCTGCAATAGGCAGAGTAGCCCCGGCCGCGCAACCCCAGCTGCGACCGCACCGATAACAGGTGCACCTGGGAGCCACCGCGCACGCCAGCGATCTGGTGTTTGGCGGTGGCCTGCGCCAAAAACATGGCCGCCTTCAGGTTGACCTGGATGACTTCGTCAAACGCCTCTTCTGTTACCTCCAGTAGCGACTCTTCGCGTTGCAGACCAACACAGTTCACCAGAATGTCGAGACCGCCAAAGTGCTGCGCCACTGTATCTACTGAGGTCTGCATATGGGGAACGGAGTGTGCGTCCATGGCCAGGCCCAGCGCGTTATGTCCGGCTTCCGTCAGAGCCGCCGCCACCGCCAAGGCTTTGCTCTCATCACGGCCGGAGACCGCCACGCGGGCCCCGGCCAGGGCCAAAGCCCATGCAATGGCCTCGCCGATGCCGCCGTAGCCGCCAGGGATGTAGGCGGTCTTGCCGCGCAGGTCGAACAGGCCGCCAAGGGCCTGGGTGAAATCAATCTTGGGTGTCATGGTCATTCAGTGTGTATGGGTGCGTGGTTCAGTCCATCAACAGGCCGCCGTTGATGTCAATGATCTCGCCCGTGATGAAGCCGGCCAGCGGGGAAGCCAGAAACCGCACCACGTGGGCAAATTCCTCGGGCTCACAAAAACGGCCAACCGGAATGTCCTTGAGGATTTTTTGGCGCTGCTCCTCGTTGAGGTGCTCCGTAATCATGGGTGTCTTCACGTAGGCTGGGGCAATCGCATTGGCGGTCACGCCAAAACCTGCCAGCTCTCGTGCCAGCGAGAAAGTCAGGGCGCTCATCGCCCCCTTGGATACCGAATACGCCGTACCGGCGGTCAGGCCCCCGGTCTTGGCGGCCAGTGAACTGGTGTTGATGATGCGGCCGAAGCGCCTGGCCTTCATGGCCGGTACCACTTGTTGCGACAGGTAGAAAGCGCCGTCCAGGTTGGCGCCCATGACCCGGCGCCATTCCTGGGCGTTGGTGGCCTCGACCTTGTTGTTGGACAGGATGCCGGCGTTGTTGAGCAGAATGTCCACCACGCCCAGCGCTTGCACAATGTCGGCATGGCCAACCCGCACGGCCTCGGCGTCGCTGATATCGAAGGAGAACGGCATGGCGTTGGGACCCAGCTCGCGGGCCAGCGCCTCGTTGCGTTCCTGGTTGAAATCGACCATGGCCACCTTGCAACCGTCTTCCAGCAGCACACGTGTGGCCGCAAGACCCATGGTGCCGGCCGAACCGGTAACCAAGGCTACCTTGCCTTGCAGAACTTTTTGCACATCAGACATCGAGCACACTCTTCTTTCCAAACAGGCCCCGGGACCGGAAGGTCACCACAGCAATGAACAACAAATACATGGACATTAGCGACCATTCGGAAGCATACGCACCGGTAACCCCTACCACCATGCCAACCATCAGCCCGGCAACCACGGAGCCCCACAGCGAACCGACACCGCCCAGCACGATGATCAGGAAAGCGGGCACCACTGCATCAACCCCCACATGCGGCCGTATGCCCCAAATCGGCGCCATGACCACGCCTGCTATCGCGGCCAATGCCACGCCCAGTGCAAACACAAACAGGCGCAGCCGTGACAAATTGATACCCAGAGCGCGCACCATTTCACTGTCATGCGCACCTGCTTTGATGATTGCGCCAAACGGTGTCTTTTGCAGAAATACCCACAACAGCAGAATCATGACGATCGCAAAACCACTGGCAAACAGACGGTAGTTGGAGTACAGCAAGTCGCCCACCATGAAGGCGCCAGAGATTGCCGGTGGCAGCAGCAATTGTTTCTCGGAAGACCCCCAAACCAGCCGGATACCTTCCTCAATTACCAACGCAGCGCCGAATGTCAGCAGCAGACCATAGAGCGGATCACGTCCGTAGGTGCGGCGCATGCACAGCTCCAGCAGCATGCCGAACAGCCCGACGAACACTGGTGCCAACAGCAGGGCCAGCATATACCGCGTCTCAATACTGAAGGCCATGTACCAGGCTTGCAGCTCGGGGAACAGGCCCAGCTGGGGTGCCATGATGAAGAGTGCGAAGTACATGCCCAGCGCAAACAATGAGCCGTGTGCGAGGTTGATGGTCTCCATCACCCCCACGATCAGCATGAAACCCAGCGCAATCAATGCAAAGAGTAGACCCAGCGAAACCCCATTGGCCAGATGCGGCAGCAGTGAAAAGAGAAAGTCCATATCGGTGTTTTGTTGGTTGTAAGTAAAGCGCTGTTCAAGGCTCGTAGCTGGGCGTGGATGCGTATGACTCCAGCTTGCACTGTTGCAGGCTGTTGCTGTCCTCCACCTCGTCGGGCCGCAGGCGGCTCAGGATGTGGAAGATGTCGTCCGCCTCGCGCGGGAAAGAGTTGTACGAGGCCACGTAAATATTCTGCTGCAACTGGTGGGTCAATGGGTTCATAAAGGCATCTTCATGCTGCATGCGTCTGGCAGCCGGAACGCGCAGGTTCTCCAGCTCCCGGATGACCCTGAGGTTGTGGGTGGTGCCTGCGCGCTCTATCGCGTTGAACAGTTCGTGGGTTGCCATGTAGCCGTTGTAGAACACATTGCCCGGAACCTTGATGCGGTAGTCCGGGTACGCGCGCTGGTAGCGGCCGACAAACTCCTTGATGCCCGGCAAGCGCAAGCCCCAGTACCAGGTGGTACCAAAAATGCCGAACATGGCCTCGCGCCCCAAACCGTATACGTCAGGCCAGTCCTGCTGGTTGTTGATCCAGCCAAAGCTGCGGTCCATGCCGGCCTTGCGGACCTGGTCGCGCAGGGCTTTCAGGTCTTCTCCGCCTACGGCCGTCGCAATGACGCCAGGATTGCGTCTCTGGATTTTCTGCAGCTGGCTGGAGAATTCCCGCGTGTTTTGTGGCACCAACAGCTCTTCCACAATCCGGCCGCCATTACCCTCCACGATGCTGCGGATACCGCGCGCCGTGTTGTGGCCCCACTGGTAGTCGCTGGTCAGCAGCAACCAGTCCCGGCCAAAACCGGTCATCGCACCCTTGACCACCGAGGTCGAAAAGTTGGTGCCGTTGCCGTCCCACACGAACTTGGTGCGATGGCAGTCTTTGCCAGCCTCGGAGGGGGAGCTGGAGTTGGTGTTGAAGTAGATGCACCCATGCTTCTGCGCGACATGGGAAATAGCGCTGGCCGCTCCCGAATGCACGCCTCCGATCAGGAAACCCACTTCGTTTTTGGCCAGCATGGTGTGTGCTACAGCCGCTGCCTGCACGGCATCACCGCCGGTGTCCGCGTGCACGGTATCAATGCGCCGCCCCAATACGCCGCCCCGCGCGTTGACCTCGGCGATGGCCATCCGGATGCCACGCTGCTCATCCTGCCCGCTGGCGGCGTAGGAGCCGGTGTCGTCGGTACACAGCCCTAAGAGCAAGGGCTTCTTGGAAGCCGCCTGCGCCCAGGCACGGTGCGTATTCCACGGGCCCAGGAAGCCCAGTGCGGTTGCACCAGCGCCCTGGATCAGCCGCCGCCGCTGAACGGAGGAGGGGGAGGAGGTCATGGCGGGGGTACTTAGACTTCGTAAGTTGGCGTGGCTTCGTAGCTTTCCAGCTTGCACGCGCCTTGTGCATCCTTGTCCTGCACGTCCTTGGGGTCGGACTGGGTCAGGATCTTGAAGATGTCGTCCTTTTCGGCGGGCTGCTCGTTGTAGGTCGCCATGTAGATGGTCTGCTGGCACTGGTGGGTGACAGGGTCTATCCACGCATCAAAATGTTGCAGGCGGTCGGCTGCCGCCATCTTGCGGCCCTCCAGCTTTTTGATCACTGCAATATTGTTGGTGCTGCCGACCTCCTCCACGCAACGCAGCAACTCGCGGGTAGCCATGTAGCCGTTGTGGAACACATTTCCGGGAACGCGAATGGCCATCCCCGGGAATTGCTTCTGGTACGCGGCCACAAACTCTTTTACGCCAGGCAGCTGCAAGCGCCAGTACCAGGTGGTACCGAACACACCGAAGATCTGCTCGGGGCCCAGGCCATAGACATCGGGCCAGTCCTGCTGGTTGTTGATCCAGGCCATGGTCTGGTTCATCTTCAGTTGCACCACCTGCTGGCGCAGCGCCTTGATATCGTCGCCACCAACGGCTGTGGCCACCACATGGGGCTTGAGCTGTTGCAGCTTGAGCAGGTAGGCCGAGAAATCGCGCGTATTTTGCGGCACCAGCAGCTCTTCAATGATCTTGCCGCCATTGGCTTCCACAATGGCACGGGTGGCCTTGGACGTGGTGTGGCCCCACACGTAGTCGTTGGTCAGCAGCACCCAGTTCTTGCCGTTGGTCTTGATCGCATTGCGCACCGTGGCGTTGGAGAAATTGGTGCCATTGCCGTCCCACACAAACTTGGTGCGGTGGCAATCCTTGCCGGCTTCGGTCGGCGAGCTGGAGTTGGTGTTCAGAAAGATCGTGCCGTACTTCTGCGCAACCTGCGAGATCGCGTTGGACACGCCGGAGTGCACCGCGCCGATCAGGAAGGCCGCCTCGTTGCGGGTGATCATGCGCTCAGCCACGCGGGAGCCGGTGGCTGGCGTGGTTTCGGTGTCGATGTGTATGGCTTCAATGCGGCGACCCAACACGCCACCCTTGTCGTTGAACTCCTTGATGGCCATCATGGCGCCCAGGCGCTCCATGCCGCCCGAAGCCGCGTACAGGCCCGAAGCGTCCATGGTCAGGCCGATGGTCAGCGGTTTTTTCTGTGCGGCCTGTGCCCACACGGTGTTGTGTTTCCAGGGCCCCATGAAGGGGGCAACACCGTACAGGCCTACGCCTGCCAGCGCGAGGCTGGAGTTCTTGAGCAGCGCGCGGCGTGAGGCCAGAACGCTGTCGGGTTGGGTGCCGTCTGTGGTGGCTTTTTTGTTGGATTCGCTCATGTTTGTCTCCTGCAGTGGTTGAAGGGTCGGGAACGGTTTTTGTGGGGTGCTTTTAGCGGGGAACGATCTTGACGTCGTTTAACTTCTCTTGTGCTTCAAAAAGGGATGCGATCAGCTTGCCGCCAAAGCCGGCATTGCTGGCCTGGATGAAGCTTTGGTGGGCGGACTCGCCCATCAGGGTGGCAACCGGCAGCATCTCGGCCATGTGGGTGTAGTAGCGCAGATCTTTTTGCGCGTTGGAGATGCCGAACTTGAAACCGGTCACATCGCCCTCCTGGAAGGTCTTGGTGGCCATCATCTGGAAGATGCCGCAGTTAACGCCACCGGCAGAGATCACGTCATACAGGCGGTTCAGATCAAGGCCACTCTTGGCGGCCACGGCAACGGCCTCGGCAATGGCCGCAGCAAACGTCATGGCCATCATGTTGCTGATCAACTTCATCACGTGGCCATGCCCGGGCGGCCCCACATGGAAGATGTTTTCGCAGAACGCCTTGAGGACGGGCTCCACCACGCGGAAGTCATCCGGCAGTGCACCCACCATGGTGTTGAGCCGGCCTTCCTCGGCCTCCTTGGGCGAGCGGGCCATGGGAGCGTCCACCAGCTTGATGCCCTTGGCAGCCAGGTCATTGCGGATACGGGTGCTGGAGGCAGGTTCTGCGGTGGAGGTGTCCAGCACGATCAGGCCTGTGCGGCCACATTCGAGCAGCCCGTTGGGGCCGTAGACAATTTCTTCAACCTGAGGGGATCCGGTCACGCACAGGATCACGATGTCCGACGCCTGGGCGCACGCGGCATTGGTGGTGGCCTCCTGCGCACCTGCGGCGATCAGGTCGGCCAGGTTGTCGCGGTTGCGGTTGACCTTGAAGGTCAGCGAGAAGCCTTTGGCCAGCAGGTTCTTGGCCATGCCGTGGCCCATCATGCCGATGCCGATAAATCCGATTTTGGGTGTCATTTGTTGTGGTTCCTTTGGTATTTCAAAAACTGTCTGCGGTGGCCGTAGTGGCCGCGGCGGGTTGGGTGGTTCGGGCGGCGTCCCACAGGGTGATCAGGTGTGCATAACGCGCCGCAATGTCCTGCACGGCATCGGCGTCACTCATCTGGTTGGCGAACCATGCGGAAGCCGCATGCGCGAAGATGGAGCGGCCTACGGCGAATCCGCGGCAGATGGCGTGCGGTGCAGCCAACCCAAAGCTTTTCTCCAGCCTGGACTCACTGGCTTCCAAACCCAGTATCAGCACGCCGCGGCAATGGGTGTCATGGCGCGCGATGGTGGCGGCAATGCTTTCCCATTCTTGTGCAGACGTTGCCGGTGGCAACTTCCACCAGTCAGGAAAGATGCCGGCGCGGTAAATTTGTTCTAGCGCTTCCGGCAATGTTGTTTCATTGAATGGCATGTCGCCAGGTGGAATGACCTCAATCAAAAATTCGTGGAACGTGTCCACGCTGGCTTTTTGCAACTCAGCCAAGCGGGATAACTGGGCTTCACGCAGGGCGGTGGTGTCGTGGGGGTGGTAACTCACCAGGCACTTGGCTACGTGTTCCCCAGGCCAGGTGCGCATGGTGGTGGCCAGATGTGAGCCGGCTTCGAACTGCAGTGGCCGGGACGCAGGCAGCTCTACCGGGCGCGCCACCCACCAACCGGTGCCGGTCATGGGTGGAAAGACGTCCTCACCAAACCGGCCGTCGACAATGATGCCCACGCCCGAGCGCTTGCCGGCTCCCCGGCGCGCGCCCTCGGCAACCAGCAGTTTGAAGGCGTTGATGCGTGCATGGTCTGCGCCATGGCGGTCCGCCAGTTCTTCCAGTTGCATGCGATGGTCAAACGCGAGGATGACCAGTTCATCCCAGCACCGGGTGCGGTTGCTGACCCGGTGCAGGTGCTCCAGTTGTGCGTCTTCGCGCAGTCGCCGGGTATTTGAGCCGTGAAGCATGAAGAATTGCAGCTCTTCCCAACTGGCCATAGCGGGTGCGCAGCCGTGGCGCGAAACGACCAGAGCGCCGCAGGCATTGGCGTAGGCGCAGCAGCGCGTCAGCGGCTCGTCGCGGATCCAGCCGCGCAGAAAACCTGCCATGAAGGCATCACCAGCGCCCAGCACGTTGTACACATCCACCGGGAACCCCTGGCCCTTCAGCCCCAGGTCTATGTGGTCCGGAATGGCACCTTCAAACACCACACAACCCATAGGCCCCCGCTTGACGACCAGCGTGGCATGGCTGAGTTCGCGCAAACGGCGCAGCGCCACCAGGGTGTCGGTGCTGCCCCCGGCGATATGGATTTCTTCTTCCGTACCCACGACCAGGTCGCATGCACTGATGACCGTCTGCACGCGGGCACTGACTTCCGCAGATGGCACAAAGCGCTGTTCGCCCAGGCCGGGGCTGGTCAGGCCCCACAGTACCGGCCGGTAGTCAATGTCCAGTACCACCCGGGTGCCCGCCGTCTTCGCCAGCGCAATGGCCTTGATGCAACTGGCGTACGTGTGGGGCTGCGACAAGTGGGTACCAGACAGCAGCAACGCCCTGCTGGAGGCTATGTAACCCGCATCGAAGTCGTCTTCGCTGATGGCCATATCCGCGCAGTTGTCGCGGTAGAAAATGAGCGGGAACGTATCGCGGTCCTGGATGCCCAAAAACACAAGAGCCGTGAGGCGTTTGGGGTCGGTGAGCACGTGGCTAACGTCGACTCCTTCAGCCAAAAGTGTTTCGCGTACAAAGCGGCCATTGTGTTCGTCACCCACGCGGGTCAGCATTGCCGATTGCAAACCCAGGCGTGCCATACCCACGGCGGTGTTGGCAGGCGAGCCCCCCAGGTATTTGGTGAAGGTGAGCATGTCTTCCAGGCGGCCGCCGATCTGTTCTCCGTACAGATCGACCGCGGCGCGGCCCATGCAAATCACATCCAGTTTTCGACTCATGGGTTTCCCTTTCTGCGGGGCGCAGTGCGGCCCGGTGTGGTTGTTGGTTTTTCGGCAAGCTGGTGCCCCACGCTAACGACCAGGGCCTGGGCCAGACACAGCGGAGCCACCAATGAGCGGAAGGGTTTGGAAGAATCGTCAGCCAGTTCCAGGCATACGCGGGCAGACGGTTTGAGAGGGGAAAGCGGGCCGTCAGTAATGGCGATCACCTGTACACCCAGTGCATGCGCCTTGGCGGCCACGTCGACTACCTCAGGTGAATAACTGCGAAAACTGGCCGCCAACAGCACATCGCCCTTGGTCATGGCGCGCAGGCTTTCGCGCAACATGCCACCGCTCCCATCCAGCAGGTGGGTGCGCAGTTCAAGCTGGCCCAGCGCGTAGGCCAGATAACCCGCTACTGGAAAGGCCCGACGTTGCGCCAACACAAAAATGCGAGGGGCATTGGAGATCAACTTGACAGCCGCCTTCAGGTCCGACTGCAGAATGGTCTCTTCCAGTTCACCCAATTCGGCCACTGATTCGCTGACCAACTCGTGCAGCACGCCGGCGGGTGCGCGGGCACCCTGGGTCTTTTTGCGGCGCATCTGGTCAATGCGTTCACGGTAGCTGTCAGAGCGATCGAGAAGATGACCGCGGAACACCTGCTGCATTTCGGAAAAACCCTTGTAGCCCAGCGCGTTGGCAAAGCGGATCATGGCTGAAGGCTGCACCTCGGTGGCCTCGGCCACTGTGGCGACAGTTCCCAGTGCAAGGTCATTGGGCTGCTCCAATGCAAAGCGTGCAATCCGTTGCAATTGCTTTGACATTTCCGGGTAAGTCCGGCCAATCAGTTCCTTCAATTCTTCGTAAGTAGTAACTGGGTCCATAAGATGCTTCGTGCCGGTAAGGGAATGCGGGAGACTAGGCTTGTCAATCTCTGCATCGGGTTCTTAAAAATAGAACAAATGTTCTTGCATGTTTGAATAATAGAACGTATATTCTGTTTTGTCCAGATATTTTCAGAACATTTATTTCAAACCCAAAACAGAGACACCTTCCCATGCAACTCGCTTCCGGCCGTGCGCCACTGTTTCCTCTGCCCATGCTCATTGCAGTGGCAGTCTTCTCATCAACCCCGCTTTGGATCACACAAGCCGGCCTCTACCAGTACCTGGCGCTTGAAATCATGATCTGGGTGCTGTTTGCGCTGGGTTACAACTTGCTGCTGGGGTTCACCGGGCTCCCATCGTTTGGCCATGGGGCCTTCTTTGGCATCGGTGCGTATGCGTTTGGCCTGTTGCAGCACAAGATTTGGCCCAACCTCTGGTTTGACCTGGCGGGTGCCGTAGTGGTAACCGCAGTGTTGGGCGGGTTGGTGGCGCTCTTTATTTCGCACAGGCGGGGAATTTATTACTCCTTGCTCACCATCGCCTTTGGCCAGGTGTTCTGGTTCATTGCGAATAAATGGAGCAGCGTGACCGGTGGTGAAGATGGCCTGCTGAGCATCAAACGCCTGCCTGCAGACCTTGGTTTCATTTCCTTCGACCTGGCGAGCAACAATGCTTTGTTTTTCTTCTGCCTGGTGTTGTTTGCACTGGTGCTGGCAGGCCTGTGGCGCCTGGTCCATTCGCCCTTGGGGCGCGTGTTTAGTGCCATCAAGCAGAACGAAACCCGCGCATCGTTTGTCGGCTATAACGTGTGGCTCTACAAGTGGTTGGCGTTCACGATTTCTACCGCCGTGGCGGGCTTGGCGGGAGCCATGTTTGCCATGGCGCAGCAGTCTGCCTATCCCAATGTGATGAGCCTCCAAACATCCGGCTTTGTCGTGATGATGGTTCTGATTGGTGGCGGCCTGGTGAGCTTCTGGGGCCCTCTGATTGGGGCGACCTTCTTCATTCTGGCGCGCGACCTGTTGGGTGCCTACACCGAGACATGGCTACTTTGGTACGGCCTGGTGTTCATGGTCATGGTGATCTTCAAGCCGGAAGGCATTGCTGGTGCATGGCAAGCCTGGCGCGACCGTCCGCGCAAGTCGGTCGGGAAAACCACTGCTGCGACGGGAGGTGCTCTGTGAAGCTATTCGAAGCCACTGGCCTGTCCAAGCGTTTTGGTGCCCAGGTGGTGCTGCAAGACATCACGCTGGGGTTTGAGGAAGGCCACCTCAACGGCATCATGGGCCCCAATGGTGCTGGAAAGACCACCTGTTTCAACGTGCTGACAGGTCGCTACAAGCCTGACCGCGGCAGTGTCACTTTTGCGGGTGAAGACATTACAGGCCTGTCGCCACGCGAGATCGCCTGCAAGGGCATTTCCCGATCGTTCCAGATCATGAACCTGTTTGACAGCTATACCGCGCTGGACAACGTGCTGATGGCCACGCCCCATGTGCGCAAACAGGGCTTCAACCCCTGGCGCGACCTGGGCGCAGACCGCACGGCACAAGACCTGGCGGCGGCCGTGCTGGAGCGTGTGGGGCTCAAGGGCAAGGAACGCGTGCTGGCCAAAAGCCTGTCGTACGGCGAGCGCCGCGCGCTGGAGATTGGTGTGGCCCTGGCGGCCGAACCCCGCATGTTGTTTCTGGACGAACCCACTGCCGGCCTGGGTGCCGAGGGCACGGCCCGCCTGGCCGAGCTGGTGAAGACCCTGAAACGCCAACTAACCATTGTGATCATTGAACACGACATGACCTTTCTTTTCAGCCTGGCGGACCAGATTTCCGTCATCCATTGGGGCCAGGTGATCGCCCAGGGCACGCCCGATGCGCTGCGCCAAAACGAGTGGGTTCGCCGCTCCAACCTGGGAGCACTGGCATGAGCGCCATTCTGAAATCCGTTGCAGCAGCATCCATGCTGTCCATCGACCACATCGACACTTTCTATGGCGAGACCCAGGTTTTGTTCGATGTGTCGTTGCAGGTGGGCCCCGGCGAAGTGGTGGCTCTGCTGGGCCCCAACGGTGCCGGCAAGACCACCACGCTGCGTTCCATCCTGGGGCTCACACCACCGCGCAAGGGCGCCATAACGTTCGATGGCAAAGACATCACCCGCACACCCACGCACGAAATCGCCAAGGCCGGCATGGGCTGGGTGCCGGATGACCGGCGCATTTTCCCCACGCTGACGGTGGCGCGCAACCTGGCCATTGCGCGCAAGCAGACTCGCTTTCGCAAGTGGAACGAGAAAGAGTGCTTCGAGATCTTCAGCGCCATGGAGTACCTGATGGAGCGCGAGTGCGAAAACCTGTCGGGTGGCGAGATGCAGATGGTGGCCATATCGCGTGCGCTGCTGGGCTCGCCCGGTCTGGTGTTGTTTGACGAGCCCAGCCAGGGCCTGGCGCCCAAGGTGGTGCAGGACGTGATGAAAACCATCACCCGCCTCAAGGCCGAGGGCATTGCGGTGCTGGTGGTGGAGCAGAACGTGCAGAGCGCGCTGGCCGTGGCCGACCGCGTGTATGTCATGAACCTGGGCAAAGTCATTCACGAAGGCCCTGCGGCCGATGTACGCAACGACCCCGTGTTGCGCCAACAGCTTTTGGGAGTCTAGTCAGCATGAACCAACCAATTTTGCGTGTGGAAAACCTGGCCAAGCAATACCAGCGCGGCGTCTTCAAGAAAACCACCACCTTTTCGCTGAACGCGAACTTCGAGATCGCCAAACCCTGCGTGGTCGGCGTCATGGGCCCCAACGGCTCGGGCAAGACCACGCTGTTTGAGCTGATCACCGGCAGCAATCTGCCCACCAGCGGCCGCGTCATCGTCAACGGGCAAGACATCCACGAGGTCAAGACCCTGCAGCGCGACCGCATGGCCGTGCACTACCACCAGTCGTACCAGGTGCGGTCGTTCCAGAAGAAGAAGCCCGATTTCATGCTCTCGCATGCCACCGAGAAGTCGCCGCTGATTCACCTGTTTGACGAACCCCAGTTCAACACGCAGGACGGCTACATCGGCTTCATGCTGGACTTCTTCACGCGCCTGAAGAAAAGCGGAAAGCTGGTGTTCCTGTGCATGCACCCCAACGAGCCCTTTCACATCGACATCTTGCGCGAGCAGTGCGACAGCTTTGTGTTCGTGCAGAAAGGTGTGGTCACCCAGGCGCCGGACTTCACGACGCTGACCAACGACGAGCGTGTGCGCGCCTACCTGGGCGCCCTGGCGCCGGCGCGTTGAGGCACAGCGGCCTGGATGCCGCTTCTGCATTCCTCAGTCACTCTCATATTGATAGCTGATTAGTCAGCATCTACGGGGGCTACAGGCCCATTTGTTCTCAATAGATTCCGGAAAACCCATGCCCACACTCCCTACCATTGACCATTTGATAGACGGAAAATCCGTCCAGGGCGGCAGCCGCACCCAGCCTGTGTACAACCCCGCAACTGGCCAAGCCCAAAAGACGCTGCTGCTGGCCGACACAGCCACCGTGGAACTGGCCATTGCCAGTGCCCAGGCAGCTTTCCCCGCCTGGCGCGCCACACCACCGCTCAAGCGCGCGCGGGTCATGGGCAAACTCAAGACCCTGCTCGACGAGCATGCTGCGGAGATTTGTGCTCTGGTGACAGCCGAGCACGGCAAGGTCCTGGCAGACGCCATGGGCGAGCTGCAGCGCGGCATTGAGAACGTGGAATACGCCAGCTACGCGCCCGAGCTGCTCAAGGGCGAGCACAGCAAAAACGCGGGGCCCGGCATCGACTCGTGGAGTGAGTTTCAGCCGTTGGGCGTGACGGCTGGCATCACCCCGTTCAACTTCCCCGTGATGGTACCCCTGTGGATGTGGCCCATGGCCGTGGTGTGTGGCAACACCTTTATCCTGAAGCCATCCGAGCGTGACCCCAGTAGTGCGCTGCTGGTGGCCCAGTTGGCGCTGCAGGCCGGCCTGCCGCCTGGCGTACTCAATGTGGTGAATGGCGACAAGGAGGCAGTGGACGCCCTGCTGGCCGACCAGCGCGTGCACGCCATCAGCTTCGTGGGCTCGACGCCTATTGCCCAGAGCATCTATGCCACGGGCTGTGCCAACGGCAAACGTGTGCAGGCCCTGGGTGGCGCCAAAAACCACGCCGTGGTCATGCCCGATGCCGACATTGCCAATGCCGTGACTGCGCTGATGGGCGCCGCCTACGGTTCGTGCGGTGAACGTTGCATGGCCATCCCATTGGTCGTGGCTGTGGGTGATGCCACCGCCGATGCCGTGGTAGCAGGCCTGAAGGTCGAGATTGCCAGGATGAAGGTGGGCCCAGGGACCGACAGCAGCAGCGACATGGGCCCTTTGGTGACCCGGGCGCATCGCGAGAAGGTCAAGGGTTACGTGGACCAGGGCGTGAAAGAGGGCGCCACGCTGGTGGTAGATGGCCGCGGTGCTGTGGTGCAGGGCCACGAGGATGGCTACTTCCTCGGCCCCTGCCTGTTTGACCACGTCAAACCCGGCATGGTGATCTACCAGGAAGAAATTTTTGGCCCGGTGCTGGGCGTGGTGCGCGTCAAGACTTTGCAGGAAGCCATGGACCTGATCGACACCCACGAGTACGGCAACGGCACCTGCATCTTCACCCGCGATGGTGAAGCAGCGCGCTACTTCACCGACAACATCCTAGTCGGCATGGTGGGTGTGAATGTGCCGCTGCCCGTGCCTGTGGCCTACCACTCGTTTGGCGGCTGGAAGCGTTCGCTGTTTGGCGATCTGGGTGCCTATGGTCCGGATGCTGTGCGCTTCTATACCAAGCGTAAAACCATCTCGCAACGCTGGCCCTCGGCCGGGGTGCGCGAAGGGGTTGCCTTCAGCTTCCCCAGCAGCCGATAAGCGCCCGCTGGCCCGCCGCGGCTGGCGCAGTGTTCGGGGCTCTCCCCCGATTGTTCAAGGAAAAATGACATGCAGATAGGCGTACCCGCCGAGACGGTCGTGGGCGAGACCCGCGTTGCCGCAACCCCGGAAACGGTGAAAAAACTCAAAGGCCTTGGACACACCGTGCGGGTGCAGTCCGGCGCTGGAGTGGCCGCCAGCGTGACGGACATAGCCTATGTGGCAGCTGGTGCAGAGATGACCGATGCCGCCGGAGCGCTGGGCTGCGCCCTGGTCCTCAAAGTGCGCACCCCGTCAGACGCCGAAGCCGCGCAGATGCAGCCGGGCGCCACGCTGGTCGGCATGCTCAACCCGTTTGACACCGAAGGCCTGCAGCGCCTGGCCCGGGCCGGGCTCACGGCCTACGCCCTGGAAGCGGCACCACGCACCACGCGGGCACAGAGTATGGACGTGCTCTCCAGCCAGGCCAATATTGCTGGTTACAAGGCCGTCATGTTGGCTGCCGACACCTACCAGCGTTTCTTCCCCATGCTGATGACCGCGGCAGGCACCGTCAAGGCGGCGCGTGTGGTCATCCTGGGCGTGGGGGTGGCGGGCCTGCAAGCCATTGCGACCGCCAAGCGGCTGGGTGCGGTCATCGAGGCCTCGGATGTGCGACCTGGCGTGAAAGAACAGGTGGAGTCATTGGGCGGCAAGTTCATCGACGTGCCCTGCGAGACCGAGGAAGAAAAAGAGGCCGCCGTGGGCGTGGGTGGTTATGCCAAATCCATGCCACCCAGCTGGCTGGAGCGCCAGAAGGCCGAGGTGGCCAAACGTGTGGCCCAGGCCGATGTAGTCATCAGCACCGCGTTGATACCTGGCCGCCCAGCGCCCACGTTGATCACCGAGGACATGGTCCAGTCCATGAAACCGGGCTCAATCATTGTGGACCTTGCGGCGGGCAAGGGACCCAACGGCGGCGGCAACTGCCCGATCTCCGAGGCCGACAAGACGGTCGTCAAACACGGCGTCACCCTGATTGGTGAGACCAATCTGCCGGCCCTGGTGGCCGCAGATGCGTCTTCGCTGTACGCGCGCAACGTGTTGGACTTTCTGAAGTTGGTCCTCGGCAAGGACGGCGCCCTGCATGTGGACCTGGAAGACGACATCGTGGCCGCCTGTCTGGTCACGCAGGGCGGTCAAGTGCGCCGCAAGTAACACGCTCTACAAACGAAGAACACCATGGAAACCGTATCCCCCACCATCCTCAACCTCATCATCTTTGTGCTGGCCATCTACGTGGGTTACCACGTGGTGTGGACGGTCACCCCCGCACTGCACACGCCACTGATGGCAGTGACCAACGCGATCTCTGCCATCGTCATTGTGGGCGCCATGCTGGCTGCCGCATTGACCGAAACCCCGCTGGGCAAGTCCATGGGCGTGCTGGCCGTGGCGCTGGCGGCTGTCAACGTCTTCGGTGGTTTCATGGTCACCCGGCGCATGCTGGAGATGTTCACAAAGAAGGACAAGAAGTTGCCCGCCGCAGGAGTGAAGGAATGAGCCTGAACCTCGTCACACTGCTGTATTTGTTTGCCAGTGTCTGCTTCATCCAGGCGCTCAAGGGCCTGTCACACCCCACCACCTCCATTCGCGGGAATCTGTTTGGCATGGTCGGCATGGCGGTGGCCGTGCTCACCACCGCGGCCTTGATCTTCAAGCTGGCCGGCCAGTTGGGCCAAAACGGCACGGTTGGCATGGCATGGGTGCTGGGCGCTCTATTGGTGGGCGGCACAGCCGGCACGCTGATGGCCAAACGCGTGGAAATGACCAAGATGCCAGAGCTCGTGGCCTTCATGCACAGCATGATCGGCCTGGCTGCAGTCTTCATTGCTGTGGCTGCCGTGGCTGAACCGTGGGCCTTCAGCATCGCGCAGAAGGGCGCCGCGATTCCCGGCGGCAACCGCATCGAACTGGCCCTGGGCGCGTTCATTGGCGCCATCACCTTCAGTGGCTCGGTCATTGCGTTTGGCAAGCTCTCGGGCAAGTACAAGTTTCGCCTGTTCCAGGGCGCACCGGTGCAGTTCGCCGGCCAGCACAAGCTGAACCTGGTGTTGGGCCTGGCCTCTGTTTTCTTCATCTTCGGCTTCTGGCACTCGCAAAGCGCACTGGACTTCGCGCTGGTGCTGGCCCTGGGCTTTGTGTTGGGCGTGCTCATCATCATCCCCATTGGCGGGGCGGACATGCCGGTGGTGGTCTCCATGCTAAACAGCTACTCTGGCTGGGCAGCCGCAGGCATTGGCTTCAGCCTGAACAACAGCATGCTGATCATTGCCGGCAGCCTGGTGGGGTCATCGGGCGCCATCCTCAGCTACATCATGTGCAAGGCCATGAACCGCTCGTTCTTCAACGTCATTCTGGGAGGTTTTGGGGGCGACAGCCCGACTGCTGCCCCAGGCGGCACTGTGCAGCGGGCGGTCAAGAGTGGCAGTGCCGACGACGCAGCCTTCGTGCTGGGCAACGCCGAGACCGTGGTGATTGTTCCCGGCTACGGCCTGGCCGTGGCACGTGCCCAGCATGCGGTCAAGGAACTGGCGGCCAAGCTGACCGAAAAAGGCATTACTGTGAAGTACGCCATCCACCCGGTGGCCGGGCGTATGCCGGGCCACATGAACGTGCTGCTGGCCGAGGCCGAGGTTCCGTACGACCAGGTGTTTGAAATGGAAGACATCAACGGTGAGTTCGGGCAGGCCGACGTGGCCATCATCCTGGGCGCCAATGATGTGGTGAACCCCGCAGCGCACACCAAGGGCAGCCCCATCTACGGCATGCCGATTCTGGAGGCCTACAAAGCCAAGACCGTCATCGTCAACAAACGGTCCATGGCGGCGGGATATGCCGGGCTGGACAACGCGCTGTTCTACATGGACAAAACATTGATGGTGTTCGGCGACGCCAAGAAGGTGGTGGAGGACATGTGCAAGGCCATTGAGTAATGGATGTTGGCGAAGCACGTAGCCGTTTGGGGCCAGGTGCGGGTCTTACGGGATGACCGCTGTCGGAACTAAAGGCTCTAGTTCCAAAAGCGTTGAACCAGACATTCAACTGCATGTGCTGCCGAGCTATAGTGACCAGCCTTATTCAGTAATATTTCTCTGCTTGCATATTCACAAAATCGTGACTTGGCTTTTCCCCAATCCCCCGAATGAAGTCGCTGTGACCACAGCTGACGTGACTCGCAATGGAAAGTCTGTTTTGCTTGCTTGCTGACTTGCCTTTGGGGTGGTCCGCTCGGCGCGTAGTGGTTCCATGTGACGACATATTTCCAACAGACTGACTATTTCCATGAGCTACGTCTTGCACCTATGGCGAGAACCCCTACCGGCCAGTCTGGCCCAGGCCGAGGCACTGCTGCCAGATCTACGCCGACAGCTAGTATTCGAGCCCGACCCGCGCGCGCGGGCACTGGTTGAAGGTATTGCAGCACACCTGCCCCAGGGGCATGACCCGGAAGACTACTGGAACGAGCCGCCCGACGCCGAGCCTGCGTCGCCGCTGATGACGCTGAGCCCGTGCACCGACGAACTCGACACGGTGCTACCCATCTTGCTTGACGTGGCACGGGAACAGGGCTGGGTAGTACACGACGGCCAGGCCGGCGAGTCGTGGCTCCCAGACGGGCGCGTGCTGCGTCGGGCTGGCAGCTTTTCCGCGCCGACACTTGCGATCGACCAAGCGCATGCCGATTCGCCTGCCGCCCGTGCCACTTGGCTGCGCAAGCGGTTGGCGCCACTATTTGAGCGCCACGGCTATCGCAGTGCGCGCGGTGAGTTCTGGTTTACCAAGTTACTGCCAATCGGCAAAGCCGTTTTTTATGGCGATTGCGTTCGTTCTGGCCTGAATCACGGCCTCTGGCTGGAATTGAATTACCCAGATGCCTTGCGCGCCGCGGTCGATTCAGATGGCGGCCCGAAACTGCGGCTGGCGCTACATCGCATCGCTGCTGCCCACGGATGGGCCTTCACCTACAACGAGCCGCCCGCTCTATTCATGTGCGAGCCCGGATCGGTGGTCTACGAGCTGCCGTGCACCCAGGCTGATGCGCTGCAGCGTCGCGGCGACGAATTGGAACGCCTTTATGGTGAGCACGTCCTGACATGGCTGGAAGGCTTGCAATCGTTGGAGGATGTGGACCACTGGGCCAACCGGGTAACTGATGCTGTCTGCCCCTTCAACGGGTTGCGCCGGCGCAGCAACTACCGGTTGGTCAATTACCATCCCGATTTGTTGATCGCCCGCGCGGTGAACTCTCCAGACTTCGAAGCCATGGCGAAGCAGCGGCTGGCCCTGTACGAGGCTGACGCCTTCGGCCGTGGCTTGCTGCCACAGCTTCGCGCGATGCTGCAAGTCTGCGGCCTTGCTACATAAAATTCGCTTGCAGCCCCCGCCAATACTAACGATATCGCTATAAAAACAGTAGTATTTCAATAAAACCTACTGCCCCGCCCACACTGGCTTGCGCTTCTCCTGAAACGCCTTCTGCCCTTCCTTGGCATCCTCGGTCAGCGTGAACAGTGCAATCTGGCTTTCGGTGAAGGACATGCTTTCTTCAAACGACATGGCCTCGGCCTTCTTCATCGTGTACAGGCCGCGGCGGATGGCGGCGGGGGATTTGTCCAGCAGGCGGTCCAGCAGCCACTGCAGCTTGGCGTCCAGGTCTTCATCTACATAGTTCACCAGGTTGTATTCCAGCGCCTGGGCGGAGGTGATGGGTTCACCGGTCAGGCACATCTCGGCCAGCTTGCGCCGGGGTATCAGGTGCTGCAGCACGCTCAGAACCTGGGCCGGGAACACACCTACCTTCACCTCGGGCAGGCCAAACACCGCATGGCTGGCAGCCACGGCCATGTCGCACATGCTCATCAGGCCCATGCCGCCAGCCATACATGCGCCGTTCACACGGGCGATCAGCGGGATGGTGCTGGCCTTGGCCACGCGCAGCAACTGGGCCAGGTGGCCGTGGGGTTCGGAGTAGTCGGTGGTGAAGGCGTTGGCGGATTGCAGGTCGGCACCGGCGCAAAAGGCCTTGGTGCCGGCACCGGTGATGACAATGGCGCGGATGCTGCGCTGGGTTTGGGCCGCGGTTATTGCCTGCGCCATGCCCGCCAGTACACCGTGGCTCATGGCATTGCGCCGCTCTTCGCGGGTGATGGTCAGCCACAACACCGGGCCGCGGGTTTCAACGGACAGTTCGGGGGTGGATGTGAACGAGGTGTTGGGGGTAGCGGACATATGGTCTCCGTTTGTTGTTGTGCGTCTGCATTTTCTCTCAGTACCAGGGCGCCAGCCTGTACCATGTGCAGTCCACTCCTACCCCAACGTCCCAAAGCACCACGCCACCATGCAGGATACCCAGCCCCGCATAACTTTCGAGCAGGCGCCTGAGGGCATGCAGGCAAAGTTGCTGGGTTTGTGGACGGCCGAGAACCTGGCAGACCCTGCGCATTGGGAGGCACTGCACACTGCGTTGGCTAGTTTGCCCCCCGAGTGGCGCAGCTGGCAGTGGGATCTGCGCCAGCTGCAACGCATGGACCACACGGGTGCGCAGCTGGTATGGAACGCCTGGTACCGCCAGTGGCCGGATACGGTGCACACCAGCACGGGCCAGCGCGCCATGCTGGAGCGTGTGGCCCGGTTTTCATCGGTGTTGCCACCGCGCAGACCCCAAACGGCCTGGGATATGTACCTGCGCCTGGGCGCCGTGGTGGTGCGGGCCGAAGAACACGTGGTGGGCGCCGTGCGCCTGTTGGGCCAGTTGCTGCTGGACGCCATCCAACTGGTGCGTGCGCCGCGCAGTGGGCCGTGGCGCGATGTGTCGGGCCACCTCTACCGCATAGGCGCCACCGCCTTGCCCATCACCGCGCTGGTGGGTTTTTTGATTGGTGTGGTGCTGGCCTACCTGATGTCGCAGCAGTTGCGCCAGTTTGGCGCCGACGCCTTCATCGTCAACATCCTGGGCGTGGCGCTGATCCGCGAGCTGGGCCCCGTGCTGGCTGCCATCCTGATAGCGGGGCGGTCGGGCTCGGCCATTACCGCGCAGATCGGCGTGATGCGGGTTACCGAAGAGCTGGACGCCATGAAGGTCATGGGCATACCCAAGGGTTTCCGGCTGGTGTTGCCCCGAGCGATGGCTTTGGTGGTGGCCATGCCGCTGCTGGCGGTGTGGACCACGTTGGCGGCCCTGTTGGGCGGCATGCTGGCATCGGACCTGGTGATGGGGCTGACACCGGCGTATTTTGTGACCGCACTGGCCAAGGCGGTGCAGGTGGCCAACCTGTGGCTTGCCATTGGCAAGTCCGCCGTGTTCGGCTTAATGATTGCGCTGATCGGCTGCCACTACGGCCTGCGCATCAAGCCCAATACGCAAAGCCTGGGCGAGGGCACTACCGCATCCGTGGTGACCTCTATCACCATGGTGATTCTGGTGGACGCGCTGTTTGCAGTAGTCTTCAAGAGTGTGGGAATATGAATATCGTTGAGATCCGTGGCCTGTGGTCGGTGTTCCGCAACGGCGGTGTGGAGACGCTGATCCATAAGGATTTGAACCTGGACATCGCGCAGGGCGAGTTGTTGTCCATCGTCGGCGGCTCGGGTAGTGGCAAGACCGTGTTGTTGCGCCAGATCCTGGGCCTGGAGACACCCATGCGGGGCAGCATCACCGTGCTGGGCCGACCGGCCGCAGAGCTGACCCATGCCGGAGCCGCCAGCCGCGTGGGCATGTTGTTCCAGCACGGCGCGCTGTACTCGGCCTTCACCGTGCTGGAGAACATTGCCTTCCCGCTGCGCGAACTCAAGACCTTGCCCGAGGACCTGGTGCGGGATGCCGTCATGGTCAAGCTGCAGATGGTGGGGCTGGACCCGGCCCATGCCCACAAGATGCCGGCCGATTTGTCTGGCGGCATGATCAAACGGGTTGCGCTGGCGCGGGCGCTGATCATGGACCCACCTTTGTTACTGCTGGACGAACCCACCGCCGGGCTGGACCCGGACCGCTCCGACGCCTTCTGCGCGCTGGTGAAATCCCTGCACCAGGAGCTGGGCCTGACCGTGGTCATGGTCACCCACGACCTGGATACCATTTACGAAATCAGCACCCGGGTGGCAGTGGTGGCAGAAAAACACGTGATCGTGCATGCCCCGCCCCGTGAGGTGATTGGGTTTGACCACCCCTTTGTGCGGAATTTTTTCCTGGGCGGGCGGGGGCTGCGTGCGATGGAACTGCTGCGCCTGCATCCGACCGACGTGTAGAAAGAGAAGCTTATGGAAAACAAAGCCCACGCCATTGGCGCCGGTGCCTTCGTACTGGTGGTCGCTGCCCTGCTGGTGGCCCTGGCCGCCTGGCTGACGCGCGACACCGGTGAACACCGCATGTTTGAAATCTCCAGCCGCGAGGGCGTGACCGGCCTGCAGCGCCAGGCCGGGGTGCGCTACAAGGGTGTCACGGTGGGCCGTGTGCAGTCCATCGCGCTGGACCCCGACACGGTGGGCCATGTGCGCATACGCATTGGTGTCGACGACAGCGCCCCCATCACCAAGTCCACCTTCGCCAGCCTGGGTTTTCAGGGTGTCACTGGCCTGGCGTTTATCCAGCTGGATGACGCGGGCGAATCTAAAGAGCCGCTGGTCAGCACCGGAGACACACTGGCCCGCATTCCCATGCGCCCGGGCCTGATGTCGCGCCTGACCGACCAGGGTGCCGGCCTGCTGACCAAGCTGGACGATGCCACCCAGCGTGTCAACCAGTTGCTGGCGCCGGACAACCAGAAGAGACTGATGGACGCCGTGGACAACCTGGGCCAGGCCGCGGTCGACATCAGCAAGCTGACCCGCCAGGCCGACAAGGCCAATCTGCCTGCGCTGGCACTGCAGGCCACCGACACCTTGACCAGCCTGCGCAGCACGTCGGACCGCCTGGGCCAAAGTGCAGACGCGGTGGGCACCTCGGCAGATGCCTTCAAGGTCATGTCCAAACGCATGACAGAGCCCGGCGGCACGCTGGACGATATCAGCCAGGGCAGCGAAGCCTTGCAGGCCACGGGGCAGACACTCAACACCACACTGGTCCCGCGCCTGAACCGCACCGCAGACGACACGGCCCGCACCGTGCGCCAGCTGGGCCGGACCGTGGATGCGGTGGGTGACAACCCGCAGTCGCTGCTGCTGGGCAGTGGCGCGGCTGCACCGGGGCCAGGCGAACCCGGCTTTGCGGCGCCCGGTGCCCGTTGATGGCACCCGTTGGTTTGGATGGACAGCATTTCACAGAAAGAACGCTATGAAAATAGTAGCAGAATATGTATATTCGACGGGGGCTAGGGCACTAATTTGCTTAAGCATTCTGGCTCTGGGGGGTTGTGCGTCATTGCAGCCCAAGCCACGGGCCACGGTGTATGACTTCGGACCTGGCCCGGTCGCCACGGTGCCCACCACGCGTATCGCCCCGCTGCCGGCGCTGGTGCTGGGTGATACAGATGCCAGCGCGGCACTGGACAGCCCCGCTGTGTTGTACCGCCTGGCTTACAGCGATGCCCAGCAACTGCGCCCGTATGCGCTGGCCCGCTGGAGCATGACCCCCGCCCAACTGCTGCGCCAGCGCCTGCGTGAGCACCTGGGCTTGCGCCGTGCCGTACTGAATGCCGCGCAGGGGCTGGTGGTCGACAAGCCGGCCATGGTCCTGCACCTGGAACTGGACGAGTTCAGCCACCTCTTTGAAACCACCGAACGCAGCAGTGGCCTGGTGCGCCTGCGCGCCACGCTGGGCCAGGGCGGGCACGGTGCCGAGCGGCTGGTGGCGCAGCGCAGCTTTATCGTGCAGCGCTCGGCTGGCAGTGCAGATGCCGCAGGCGGCGTGCGGGCCTTGACCGAGGCTAGTGATGCGGTTATTGCTGAGATTGCGCAGTGGCTGCAACAGGTGGAAGGCGCAACCGGGAGGCCCTGACCATCCGTGCAATGGTGTAGATGTTGACCACCAGTATCACCACCTCCAGCGCGGTGCCACCGATGGAGCCGGCCATGGCGTTGTTGATGATCCACAGGGTGGTGCCGACCAGCATGGCCAGTCGCATGCGTATGCCCTTGAGTAAAAACAGGGCCAGGGTTCCTGTACAGGATGCAATGGGTGGCAACCAGTTCCACCACACCGTAGCCAGCCCATAACCCAGTGCCAGGTTCACAGCCACCACTGCCAGCGCAACCCACACCGAGCGGGTGTACAGCGACAGTATGGAACGCACCACCGAAACGCCGGCACTGGCCGCGGCTGCCGGTATGCCCAGCATCAGGAAGTGGACCACGTAGGCCAGGCATTCAGCCGCCATCAGCCATTTGAACCTGCGGTCGTTCTTTTGCAGAAAGGAGGCCACGCCCAGCACAAAGGCGAGGTAGCCAAACCATTGTGCCGGGCTGATCCAGTGATCCGGGAAATTCAATACCATGGGGAAATGCCGGCAGCGCGAGCCTTGCTTTTGGGGTTGACGATAGTACAATGAAACAGCGTTTCAAAAACTAAATTTATCGTGAAAAAAATCCACAAAGTTGCCCTGATCGGGGAGTGCATGCTGGAACTGCATGGCACAGCCTTTGGTGCCATGCAGCAAAGTTATGGCGGTGACACCTTCAACACTGCCGTCTACATGGCCCGTGTCGGTGGACCTTCGCTCAGTGTGTCGTACGCCACCGCTTTGGGTGACGACGGCCTCAGCGCCGAGCTGATGCGCCGCTGGGAGCAGCAGGGTCTGGAGCTTGGTTTGGTGCGCCGCATCCCCGGGCGCCTGCCGGGTATGTACCAGATAGAAGTGGACGCCCACGGCGAGCGCCGTTTCAGCTTCTGGCGTGACCAGAGTGCGGCCAGGGCCTACTTTGATGTGCCACAAACGCCGCTGGAGCAGCGCGCAGCCGAGTGGGACGCGTTCTACTTCTCCGGCATCAGCCTGGCCATATTGCCGCCCGAGGGCCGTGAGCGCCTGTTTGCTTTGGCCCAATCCCTGCGCGACCGGGGTGCCACGGTCGTGTTTGACAACAACTACCGGCCGCGCCTGTGGACGGATGCGGCCCTGGCCCGTGCTGCCTTTACCCGTGCGTTTGCAGTGGCCAGTGTGGCGTTGGTCACGGCCGATGACCACCAGGCCTTGTTTGGTCTGGCCAGCCTGGAAGACGCGGTGCAGGCCGCGCAACAATTGCCCGCTGCGGAAATCGTCATCAAGCGGGGCGCCGCGCCCACGCTGGTGCGTGCGGGCACCGGCCCGTGGGAGGCGGTGGCTGCCGAACGTGTGCTCCGCGTGGTGGACACCACCGCCGCCGGTGACTCGTTTGCGGCGGGTTATCTGAGCCGTCGCCTCACCGGCCAGGCACCGGCAGTGGCTGCACAGTTTGGCAACCGCCTGGCCGCAAGGGTCATCCAGCACCCCGGTGCACTGATTCCACTGGATGCCATGGCGGACCTGGCGACCCCTACTTCAAATGTTGGGCAAGCGGCCGCAGCGCCGGTGTCTCCCTGATCCCCTGCGCTACCAGGGCTGCCACGGCCCGCGCACCGGCTTCCTGGAAGTGGGTGGTGTCCGGGGCGGCAGGTATGCCCGCGGTTTGTGTGGCGTACCAGGGGTACTTGACCGTATCCCCCACCACCAGCCAGTAGTCTTGCCAGTCTTTGGCATGGGTGTTGGCAAAAGTTATGGTCTTGGCTTCCAGGTCGATCAGTGGCACACCATTGGCACGCGCCGTGTCCTGGATGGTCTGGCTGTAGTCACCGGTAAAGGCAAATCCGTTGGCGGCATTCTGCCGTGTCAGGTGTTGTGACACCACGGGACGGGTGTCGCCGTTCACGTAAGCGGTTTTACGGTCTGCGTTCAGGTAACGGGTAGTGGGTGTCATCAACAAGGGGATGGCTCCCCTGGCGCGCGCATCGTTGACATACACCTCCAGCGAATTCTGAAACGACATCTGCGGTTGCCCGGGTGGGTACTGGCGTTGGCCGTGTGCATCGTTGGGATAGGTGCACAGGTTGGCCACGTCTGCCGCGCCGCGCACCGGGCGTTGTCTGTTGCAGTTCTGGTCGTTGTGGCCATGGGCGATGATGACGTAGTCGCCGGGTCGTATAAAACGCGCCATCTGGCGGTACCAGCCGCCATTGAAGAAATCGCGTGAGCTGCGGCCAGCCCGTGCGCCGTTGACAACCTTCACACCGCTGCCGGGGCTGAACTGCTCCTCAAAAACCTGGCCCCACCCCATGCGCGGCAGGCGCTGGCGCTCATAGGTGGCGGCGGTAGAGTCGCCCACAATAAAGATGCGAACCCTGGCCGCCTGGATGGCCGCCAGTTCCCGCTGGGCGCGCACCAGCTGCAGGGGCTCGTTGGCGTCGGGACCGTAAGGGCGGCTGATGGGTCGCCAGCCCATGTCAGTGATGACGGTGGCGGATGCTTCCCCACTGTCGTTGTCATACCCCCGGGTGTGGTTGATGACGGCCAGCACGGCATCCATGCTGCGGCCGTTGGGGCCGGTAGATGCTGTGAGCGGGTCAAACGTACCAGTGTCTAGCCCACCGGCGTGGGCCAGGGCCGGTCCAAACCCGGCACGCAAATGGCGCAAGGCGTCGGCATGGACCTGTGCAGGAATGGCGGGCACCGCTGCGGTTTCTGCCAGTTGTTGCGGTCCGGTCAAGCGCAGTGCGGTGGCTACATCCGAGGTGATCTGGTCGGTGAGCGGATTGACATCGGCAGTGTTGGCTCCCAGTGTCAGCGACTGCACCACGGCGGTCACGCAGGTGGCGCGGGGCGTCTGGTTGGTGCGGCAGCTCGCCGCACCCGCCTGCGATGCTAAAACAATGAGGGGGGGCGTGAGACCGGACACATCGAGCCGGTAGCGGCCACCGGTGTCCGCCGTGGTGGTGGCGACCGCGGCCCGGCTGTCACGCACCGTGATGTTTGCCCCGGCCATGCGGGTGTTGGTGGCAGCTATGCCACTGAGGCTGTGTGTGGTTGGCACACTGGTGCAGGCGCCCAGGCACAACACGGCCAGAACAGGGGTAGCAAAACGGGTCATTGCGCAAATCCAAAAAAAAGGGCGGCTTGCGCCGCCCCGTTTCATGCTGATCCGGAGAATCAGAACTTGTAGCGTGCACCAATCATGACTTCGCGGCCGGTCACGTTGTTCACCACCACGCTGTTGCGGTCGCGGCTGATGAACTGGTCGTTGGGCTGGTTGGTCAGGTTGGTCGCTTCCAGGGTCACGTCCAGGTTGGGCGAGACTTTGTAGGACATGGACACGTCGATGTTGACGGTTTCGTTCTTGCCTTCCACGTCGTTGTTGTTCTGGCCAGGAACGCGTGTCAGGAAAGACGAGCGCTTGGAGCCAGACACACGTGCACTGAAGGTGCCGTCATCGTAGTACAGGGTCGCGTTGAAAGCCTTGGGCGACATGTTGATCAGGTCATCCGTCAGCGTGGTTGTGCTGGTGGGCGACACGATGTAGGCGATCTGCGAATTCACCAGGGTGTAGTTCAACATCACGCCGAAGTTCTTGCCGATACCGGGCAGGAACGAGAACGGTTGCTGGATGTTCAGTTCCACACCTGTGAGCTTGCCACCTTCGGTGTTGACCGGAGCCGAGACCTGGAACACCTCTTCACCGTTGAAGCCTGGTGGCAACAGCGACAGTGGCAGGCCGGTCTGGCTGTACGGGATGTTGGTCCGCAGTGTCTGGATGTAGCTCTTGATGTCCTTCTGGAACAGACCCACACCGACAAACGCATTGCGGGCGTGGTACCACTCGACGCTGGCGTCAATGGTGTCTGCGCGGAAGGGCAGCAGGGCCGGGTTGCCGCCGGTGTAGGACAGCGTTCCGGTGGTGCTCAGCGTACCGCCTGGGCTGACATTGCCCAGCTGTGGGCGTGCCATGACCTTGGCGACTGCACCGCGCACAATCACGTCCTTGGACAGGTTGGCGGCCACGTTCAGCGATGGCAACCAATCGGTGTACTCGTTCTCGGCAGTCACCTGGGTACCACCTGCAGTTGCCAGGTAGCCTTGGGCAGACATGCTGGTCTTCACATAACGTGCACCTGCATTGCCGCGCAGGGGGATGTCGCCCAGCTTGGTGGAGAAGTCTGCCATGAAGAAACCACCGGTATCGGTTTCGGTGATCGTGCGGTTGGAGCCACGTGCCGCACCGTTGGTGATGGAGGTCAGGCGGTAGTCACCGGGGCCACCGGCAGGGCCACTCTTCAGGCAGTTGCAATAGATGTCATAGGCCGAAGCGATGGCGTCCAGGTTGGGGATCACCCAGGAAGTGACCGAACCTGCAGGCAGGTTCTGGTCCTTGCCAAAGCCGCTCAGCGATGTCACCAGGCTGGCGGGGTTGACGCCCACTGGCAAGGTGTTCATGGTTTCGACGGTGCGGCGGGACTCGTACACGTCGGACGTGAACTTCTTGTAGTCGCCACCGAATTTCAGAGTCAACTTGTCAGGGATGACTTCCCAGGCCAGGTTCACATGGGCCAGATCGTTGGTGTTGGTCGCGCCGTTGGGGCGCAGGCGCACTTCGCTGGGTGTGAAGTTGTTGATATTGGTTGCGCCCACGGGCACGCCCAGAATCTTCAGTGCCCCGTTGGGGTCGGTCGGGTTCAGATTACCGTAGTTGATGATGGGGTTGCGGCTGTCACCACGGAAGTCAATGGAATAGCCGTTGACATTGGCTGCGTCCAGGGTTGTTGTGGTCTGGATGGGGTTGTCAAACTTGGAGGTGGCGCGGCCAATGCGGGCGGTCAGCTTCATGCTGTCGCCAATCTCCTGCTCCAGTGTCAGGGTTGGCTGCGTAAAGACGGTGGTCAGCTCGTCGTAGCGGGATTCAGCACGCACGTCCACACCGTTGTAGGTGCCATGCAGAAGCGCGCCGTTGGGGGCGTATGCAGTGCTCAGGACGCTGGTCTGCTGTTTGCCACCAGCTGTCAATGCGCGGCTGAACGAGATTGCTTCCAGAAAGTCTTCCTGGCGGGTAGCGTCCAGCTTGGAGTACAACATGTCCAGGGTCACCAGCGTGCCGTCTGCCGGTTTGATCTGGAACGAACCGGTCAGACCCAGGCGTTCCTGGTCATGCGTCAGGCGGCCGTAACGTGGCAGACGGGGATGGAAGTTGCCGGCCTTGGTGGCTTCGTTATAGGCGGCGATGTTGGCCGCGGTATTGGGCAAACGTGTGATGCCGTCGGCTGCCGGACCGCAGGTGGTCGCAGTAGAACCAGTGGGCAGGCCGGTGGTAATACCTTGGGGTGGGCACCAGCCGCCAGAGGATGGGCCGTTATCCCAGCGCACGGTGCTGAAACCTTCTTCCAGCACCTGGCGCTTGGAGTAGGCACCAGAGATCAACACGCCGATTTTCTTGTCAGCAAACGTGTCGGACAGCAGGAACGAAGCCTTGGGCGAGGTCTTGCCGGACAAGTCGTTGTAACCTGCCTTGACCGATACGCCGGCCGCACGGCCCTTCAAATCAAAGGGGCGTGTGGTTTGCAGATCCACGGTGGCGCCCAGGGAGCCTTCGTCCACGTCGGCCGAGCTGCTTTTGCGCACGGTCAGGGAATTGAACAGATCGGCTGAGAAGACGTTGAAGTCAAAGCCGCGTGAGCGGTTTGCGCCACCCGAGCTATCGGTACCGCCGGTGGTGGCGAGACCTTCGATGCCGTTGATACGCACACGGGTGAAATCCTGGCCCAGCCCGCGCACGGTGATGCTGCGGCCTTCGCCGGCGTCACGGTCGATCACCACACCGGGAACCCGCTGCAGGGACTCGGCCAGGTTGGTGTCGGGGAACTTGCCCATGTCTTCGGCCTTGATCACATCGACGATGCCGTTGTCGTTGCGCTTGGCATTCAATGCACTTTCCAGCGACGCGCGCATGCCGGTCACCACCACGGCTTCCAGCGGTTTGCCTTCACCTTGTGTTTGGGCCAAGGCGGGGCCGCCAGCAGCCAGCAGCAGGGACGACATGCCTAGCAGTTGGGCGCGGGTTGCGCCGCGTGCCAGGGAAATGGTGTAGGCCAGCTTTGGCGTTGCGGGCCGCTTGGCCTGGCGCGCAGCAACGGCCGACGCGCCCAGGGCGCGTACGGCCTGGCTGATTGCATTGAGCAGGGGGTGAAAGGGTTTTGAAGGGTTGTGCATGGAAGTCGCTCCTGGTTTTTTGGTAGTTGGGTGAAAGGGTTGGCTGGGTATTCAGGTGGTGAGGTAGTCGTCTCGGCAGGGGGAAAATTGGTCTAGCAAGGTACTTTTGTCTTCCAGGGCCACCACGCCGTGCATGTGGTGGTGGGGTGCCACGAACGCGTCGCCGGCCCGCAGGATTTTTTTCTGGCCCGCCACTTCGGCCTCAAAGGAGCCGGAGATGACGTAGGCAATCTGGTCGTGAACATCGTGGTCGTGGGGTGTGCCAATGGCACCCTTGTCGAACTGCACCAGCACAGCCATCAGTTGCGGGGTGTGGCCAACGATTTTTCTCCGTATGCCGTCACCCAGCTCAGTCCATGGGGTGGCGTCTTTTTCATAAAAATGCATGTGGGTGCCTCTGCTTGGTTGCGGGTCTGATGCCATCAAATTTGTAATTTGCAAATTGTTGGAACCGTGTTTTGCTGTTACTATATCACCATCAAATAAAAATGAAACATCGGTTCACTAAGTAGAAACCAGCATTTCATAAAATAATTTTGTAGATTAGTCTTTAAAAAGAAGGGCCCTACCCGGCCCGTCAGCCAAGCCATCCGGAGACCACAGAAACCATGCACATTCGGCAGCCAGTCCACAGTGAACACGCGAAAACGCTGGACACCGAAGGCCTGCGTCGTCACTTTTTGGTGGACGATCTGTTTGTTGCCGACCAGGCCACGCTGACGTACAGCCAGATCGACCGCATCATTGTTGGCGGCATCATGCCGGTGCATGCTGGCGTTTCGTTTTCTGCGGACCTGGGCAAACACACTGGTACCGATTTTTTCCTGCAGCGCCGCGAATTGGGTCTTATCAATATTGGTGGCGCGGCCCGTGTGGTGGTGGATGGTGTGACCTTTGACGTGGGAACTCGCGAGGCCCTGTATGTGGGCCAAGGTGCCAAGGCCCTCCAGTTTTTCAGTGTGGACGCCGCGCAACCCGCCAAGCTGTACTTCAACTGTGCGCCCGCCCATGTGGCCTACCCGCACCGCAAAGTCACGCTGGCCGAGGCCTCGCCAGAAACACTGGGTTCGGCCCAGACCAGCAACCGCCGAACGATTTACAAATTCCTGGTCCCCGATGTCTTGCCAACCTGCCAGTTGGTGATGGGCATGACCCAGCTGGAGCCTGGCAGCCTGTGGAACACAATGCCCTGCCATACCCATGACCGGCGCATGGAGGTGTATTTCTACTTCGACATGGCTGCAGATGCAGTCGTCTTCCACTTGATGGGTGAGCCAACACAAACCCGACATCTGGTGGTCCGGAACGAACAGGCAGTGATCAGCCCGAGCTGGTCATTGCACAGTGGCGTGGGCACACAGGCCTACACCTTTATATGGGGCATGGTGGGTGAGAACCAGGTCTTTAAAGACATGGACCACGTGCCCATGACAACTTTGCGTTAAGCCGGAGATAACAAAATGACAACAGAAAACTTTCAACTCAACGGCCAGGTCGCCGTGGTGACGGGATGTAACACGGGGCTGGGCCAGGGCATGGCTCTGGCATTGGCGCAAGCGGGGGCCGACATTGTGGGCGTCAACTTGAGCGATCCCGCAGATACGCGGGTTGCCATCGAGGCCACGGGCCGCAAGTTCTGGGACATTCGGGCCAACTTGTCCGATGCCAGCTGCCTGGAAGGTGTGGTCCAGCAGGCGCTGGGGCATGCTGGAAAGATCGACATTCTGGTCAACAATGCCGGCATCATCCGGCGCAATGACGCCATTGATTTCAGTGAAAAGGATTGGGACGATGTGATCAACCTGAACCTGAAAACCACTTTCTTCCTGGCCCAGGCGGCTGTCAAGCAGTTCATCAAACAGGGCAAGGGCGGCAAGATCATCAATGTTGCCTCCATGCTGTCGTTCCAGGGTGGCGTGCGTGTGCCGTCCTACACAGCCTCCAAGAGTGGTGTGATGGGGGTGACACGTGCGATGGCCAATGAATGGGCGGCGCACGGCGTCAATGTGAATGCGATTGCCCCCGGTTATATGGCGACGGACAATACAACGGCCTTGCGCGCAGATGCTGCACGTAATGCAGCCATACTGGAGCGCATCCCTGCCAACCGTTGGGGGCTGCCCAGCGATCTGGCAGGGCCAGTGGTGTTTCTGGCATCCAAGGCCTCGGACTACGTCAATGGCTATACGCTGGCTGTTGATGGCGGATGGCTGGCGCGGTAAGAGGCTTGTGATCCCCATGCGCGGAGTTTGCAACCATGTATGAAAACAAACGACTGGGCTTCCTGTTTGTGTTGCCCTTTGTGCTGGGGGTATTGCTGTTCAAGCTGTTTCCCTTCGTGATGAGCTTTGCGCTCAGCTTCACGCAGTACGACCTGATTGATCCACCCCAGTATGTCGGGCTGGACAACTACCGCGAGCTGGCAACGGCCGATCCCCTGTTTCGCAAGTCCTTGGGGGTCACGCTGCTGTTTGCAACTTTGGCCGTGCCACTGCGCGTAGGGTTCGCGCTCTTTATTGCGCATGTGCTGAACTTCCGCCTGCGCGGCATCAACTTCTTTCGGGCCGCTTTCTACCTGCCGTCCATTCTGGGTGGGTCAATTGCCGTCGCCGTACTGTGGCGCTTTATCTTCGCCAAGAACGGTCTGGTCAACCTCATCATGGTGCAGGTGGGTCTGGAGCCCATTGCCTGGCTGGCGGATGAGCACTATTCCATGTGGACCATCGTGCTGCTGTTTACCTGGCAGTTCGGTTCGGCCATGGTCATCTTTCTGGCGGCTTTGCAAAACGTGCCCGTGTCCCTGTATGAAGCGGCGGAGTGTGACGGTGCCAGCAAACTGCAGCAGTTCTGGAGCATCACGGTGCCACTCATTACGCCCGTGATCTTCTTCAACCTGATCATGCAAATGGTGCATGCGTTCCAGGAGTTCAACGGTCCCTACATGATTACCGAAGGCGGCCCGCTGAGCTCAACCTATGTGTTGGCACTGTATATCTATGACCAGAGTTTCCGCTTCTTCAACCTGGGTTACGGCGCGGCCCTGTCCTGGGTGCTGTTTGCACTGGTAGGCGGCTTGAGTGCCATCAGCTTTTGGAGCTCCAAGTACTGGGTCTTCTATGCGGGCGAAAAGGAGCAGCGCAAATGAGCGGCGGTGATGTGCACGGCGTAAGCCGAGGTGATGCGGGGCGCCCCTGGCTGCGCTACCTGGCGCTGGGGCTGGTTGCCCTGGTGATGTTGTACCCGTTGATCTGGCTCGTGGGCGCTTCCTTCAAGAGCAACAGCGAGATCTTCACCGAGGTGGGTTTCTGGCCCCAGCGTTTTGACTTTGGCGCCTATGCCAAGGGTTGGAAGACCAGTACCGAGTACACGTTTGCGACCTATTTCCTCAACAGTTTCCTGATCACCATTCCGCGCATCATTGTTACGGTGATCTCGTGTGTACTGGTGGCCTACGCCTTTGCCCGCTTCGAGTTCTGGGGGAAGAAGGTACTGTTCTCCGTCATGGTGGGCACCATGATGTTGCCCCTGATCGTGTTGCGCCTGCCGCAGTACCTGGTGTTCCGTGAGTTGGGCTGGCTGGATTCCTACCTGCCGCTGATCGTGCCCTCGGCCTTTGCAACCGACACATTCTTCATCTTCATGCTGGTGCAGTTCCTGAAGGGCATCCCGCGCGACATGGAAGAGGCTGCACAGATAGACGGGTGCAATGCGTTGCAACTGCTGTGGCACATCATCGTGCCCCTGCTCAAGCCGGCCATCGTGTCCGTCATCGTGTTCCAGTTCATCTGGACCATGAACGATTTCATGGGGCCGCTGATCTACCTGGCATCGGTTGAGAAATACCCGGTTTCGCTGGCCCTGAAGATGAGCATAGGCGCGACCGAGGAAGTGGAGTGGGCCAATGTGATTGCCATTTCGGTCGTGGCACTGATCCCATCAGTTGCCGTGTTCTTTGCCGCACAAAAACACTTCATCGAAGGCGCCACATCCAGTGGCGTCAAAGGATAAGAACGGAGACAAACCAGTGGCACGTTTAAGCCTCAGAAAAATTGAAAAAATCTACCCCAACGGCTTCAAGGCTGTTCACGGCGTAGATCTGGAAGTGCGCGATGGCGAGTTCATGGTCTTTGTAGGACCCTCGGGTTGCGCAAAGAGCACACTGCTGCGCATGGTTGCGGGCCTTGAAACCATTACGGGTGGTGAGCTGCATATTGGCGACAAGCTGGTGAATGATCTGGCGCCGAAACAGCGTGGCATAGCCATGGTGTTCCAGAACTACGCCTTGTACCCCCACATGACGGTGTACGACAACCTGGCCTTTGGTCTCAAGCTGGCCGGAACACCCAAGGCCGAAGTGCTACAACGTGTGCGCCATGCGGCCGGGCTGCTGGAGATGGAACATTTGCTGGAGCGCTACCCCAAGCAGCTCAGTGGTGGACAAGCCCAGCGTGTCGCGGTTGGACGTGCCATCGTCAAGAAACCCGAGGTGTTTCTGTTCGACGAACCCTTGTCCAACCTGGACGCAAAATTGCGCGCCGCCATGCGGGTGCGCCTGACCGAACTGCACCGCACCTTGCGAGAGTCAGGCCAGCCTGCGACGGTGGTCTACGTGACCCACGACCAGGTCGAAGCGATGACCATGGGGGAGCGCATTTGTGTACTCAAGGACGGCGTGATCCAGCAGGTGGACACCCCGACTGCGCTGTATGACCATCCGGCCAACGCCTTTGTGGCGAGTTTCATCGGCTCGCCGGAGATGAATATTGTCGATGCGCAGTTGCTGGCACAGGACGGTGGCCTGGCGGTTCAGCTCGGCGGACAGGTCTTGCAACTGCCAGTGGGCAAGAGCGAGCAGATTGCTGGACGCAGCGGGGCAGTGAAGTTTGGCTTCCGGCCAGAGCATGTGTCGGCCGGTCCTCGCGCACAGGGGGACAGTGTGCCCGTGCAAGGCACCCTGCGGTTCACCGAGCACATGGGCAGTGAAGTGTTCGTGCACTTCAATGTAGGAGACCTCACCATGAGTGCGCGTGTACCCGCCGACGAGTTGCATGGACTGCAGGACAAGGCCCGCGGGGCTGCACATACTTTCCATCTGCAGATGCAGCGGTGCCATTTGTTTGACGCTGAAACTGGCGTGACGCTGCTGAAGTAAAAGTACCATGCTGCAACGTCGACATTTCACTGCACTTGCACTGTGTCCTTTGGTGGCCCAGGCGCAGGTTGCCAAACCTACGGTTCTGCGCTTCGCCTGGTGGGGTGGTGCTGGCCGGCATGAGGCCACGCTCAAGGCCATTGCACTGTTTGAGCAACAAAACCCGGGCCTCAAAGTCAAGGCCGAGTACATGGGCTTCAATGGGTACCTGGAACGGTTGACCACCCAGATCGCGGGCGGCTCTGAACCCGATGTGATGCAGATCAATTGGGCATGGCTGGCCATGTTCTCCAAGCGGGGCAATGGTTTCATGGATCTGGACCAGCACCGCAAACTGCTGGCGCTGGACCAGTTCAGTCAGGAAGACATAAACGCGGGTCGGGTTGCGGGCAAGCTCAACGCTTTGCCCTCTGCCTACACCGCACGCGTCTTTTTGTGGAACAAAGCGGCCTTTGACCGTGCCGGTGTGGCTCTGCCCACCACGTGGGAAGAACTGTTTGCCGCAGGCCCCGTGTTCAAGGCCAAACTCGGTGACCATGCCTATCCGCTGGATGGCGAGTTGTACGACATGATTCTGCTGGCGCAAGCCTATGTGCAGCAGAAATATGGCACGCCGTATGTAGACCCGTTGGAGCCGCGGGTTGCCATGAGTCCTGCTGCCGCACTGGAATGGGTGCAAACCTACAGGCGCCTTATCACCGAACATGTGGCCACGCCTTTGCCCTTGCGCGCCAGTCTGGGTGGTGCCGAAAAACCCACGGAGCAGCAACAGGACTGGGTGGTGGGCAACTGGGCAGGTAACTTCACCTGGGACTCTGCCATACCGCTTCGGGCTGCCACGTTGAATCCGCAGCAGAAATTGGTTCTCGGCAACTTTCCCACGCTGCCGGGCGCCAGTGTCAGTGGCATGTTTGGCCGCCCCACCGTCATGCTGGCGGTAGGGCGCAACTGCAAACAGCCAGAGTTGGCTGCGCGCCTGGTGAACTTCATGCTGACGGACCCTGAGGCGGCCCGCATTCTGGGCAAGACACGCGGTGTACCGGCTGCACGGAGCCAACTGGACGTGCTCGTGAAAACCAACAAATTGCCGGCCATGGAGCTGGCCGCACACGAGCAGATCAAGAAGCAGCGCGATGCCGGCCGGGTTCCTGTGCCAGCACCGTTGTTCGAACACGCCCGCCTGCACAAGTTCATGCGGGAAGTGTTTGAAACCGTTGCCTACGGCAAAACCACGGACCAGGAGGCCGCCCGCCGCCTCGTCGAAGAAGGCAATGCCTTGTTGAAACGCATCAAGTAGAAAATCATGAGCAAATCCACCCAACGCCAACTGACTTTTGAAACCAAGAGCGATGCCGACACCGGTGCCCGTGTGACGCGGCTGACACCGCTGGACATCACCTGCCACCGCAACTACTTCTACCAGAAGTGCTTCACCAAGGACGGCTCCAAGCTGATTTTTGGCGGCGAGTTTGGCCCCGGCAACGCGTGGAACTACCACCTGCTGGATTTGCAAAGCCAGGTCGCAACCCAGCTCACCGACCAGCGCGGTGAAAACACTTTCGGCGGCTTCATGACCCCGGATGACCAGCACTTGTACTTTGTGCGGGCCGAGCGCCAGTTGATTCGCCTCGCGTTGTCCGACCTGAGTGAAGAAGTCGTCTACACCGTGCCACAGGGCTGGGTGGGTTATGGCACCTGGGTGTCCAACACGGCTTGCACCAAGATGGTGGGCATCGAGATCCATGCTGACGACTGGTTTCCGTTGAGTGACTGGAAGAAGTTCCACGACATGTACCACGCCAAGCCGCGCTGCCGGCTGATCCGCATCGATCTGGCAACGGGTCAACGCGATGTGATCCTGGAGAAGCATGGCTGGTTGGGGCACCCCCAGTACCAGCCCTACCACGACGACACAGTGGCCTTTTGCCACGAGGGACCGCACGATCTGGTGGATGCCCGCATGTGGTTCATCAACGAAGACGGCACCAACCTGCGTTGCGGAAAGGTGCACCAGGCGGGCGAGGCCTGCACCCACGAATTCTGGGTGCCGGATGGATCTTCCATGATCTATGTGTCCTACCTCAAGGGTCAGCGTGACCGCTGGATCTGTCAGCTCGATCCCGTCACGCTGGAAGACAAACGCCTGATGTCCATGCCGCCTTGCTCCCACCTCATGAGTAACTTCGACGGCAGCCTGCTGGTGGGTGATGGTTGTGGCTCCCCGGCCGATGTGGCAGATGCAGGAAGCCACGATATCGTGACCGACCCCTTCCTGCATGTGTTTGATCTCAAGGCAGGCACGGTGCGCGCCGTTGCACACCACGACTCGTCATGGCGGGTGCACAAAGGCAGTCGCCAGGTGACACATCCCCATCCTTCGTTCACGCCGGACGAGAAACAGATTCTGTTCAGCTCCGACGCAGAGGGTGAACCGGCCCTGTACCTGGCGGACGTGGGAGTGCCATGAAGTTCTGCATGTGTCTCGTGGCGTGTCTCGCTATGAGCGCATGGGCGCAAGAACCCGACCGGCCGCAGCTTACGCCCACCGCCGCAGCGGACCACATGGTGGCGGCTTACCTTGCGCAAGGTCCTGCTCCCTGGACCCCGGCAGAGTCTTCAGCTCTCAGGAATCTGCGGCCTGATGTCCTGGTCGCAGCAGACGGCAGCGGAACACACCGCAGCCTGCAGGCTGCACTGGATGCTGTACCCATCGCAGCCCCAGGGGCTGGCCGCGTGGTTATCGGCCTCGCTCCCGGCACCTACCGTGGACAAGCCTGTTTGCAGGGCAAGGCGCCTGTCACACTGGTAGGACTGGGCATCCAGCCTGCTGACGTGCGGATAGTTGCATCACGTTACGCCGGAGAAAACAAGCGCCCCGGACTGGACGCGGGCAACCCTTGCCTGCCTGCCTTGGGTGCAGCGACCTACGGTACTTTCAGCACTGCGACGCTGGCCATCTTCAGCAATGATGCGCAGTTGGTAAATCTGACGGTTGAGAACGACGCGATGAATGGCGTGCGCGGGGGCGTTGGTTATCCCACATCCGCTGCAGAAGCCGGTGGCGCGCAGGCCGTAGCGCTGATGACGCAGGGAGACAGGATCCAACTGGAGGATGTTCATCTTCTGGGCCACCAAGACACACTGTATGTGCGCGCCGCACCTGGCAATACCGGGGACCGGGTGTATGTGCACAGCAGTCTGATTGCTGGAGACGTGGATTTCATTTTTGGTGCTGGAACGCTGGTGGTAGACGACAGCACCATTCTCAGCCGAGCAGGGCGCAGGGCCGCTGGAGAAGGTGGGCATGTTCTGGCGCCCAGCACGGCACCGCAAACCCCGTTGGGCATGCTGGTCAACAACAGTCGATGGATCAGCGAAGCCGGGCTGCGTGCCGGTTCGGTTTCCTTGGGGCGTGCGTGGGACCAGGGGGTTGCCAAGGGCACCTGGCAAAAGGACCTCTCGCCAAATGGGCAGGCGGTGGTGCGCAACAGCGTGCTGGGCAGCCATATCGGACCCTGGGCCGCATCCACATCACGACGGCCCTTCAGCGCAACGGGTGAACAGGCCAATCGACTGCTGGAGTGGGGCAACCAGCAGTTCTCTGACTGGAGCCGCGAGACACTGGCACCGCAGGACGGTTGGGCCGCGGCGCACGGTGGCACCTGGGGTGGTGCCGAGGCCCGGCCGGAGCATGTTCATACCGTACGCAACCGCGCCGAATTGGTAGCGGCACTAGTGCCCGGTGCACACCCGCGCGTGGTGCGTGTGGTGGGTCGCATTGACCTGAGCACCAATGCAGAAGGCCAGTCTCTGGGTTTCGCCGACTACCGCGATACCGCTTTCGATGCACAGCAATTCGCCCTGGCCTTTGACCCCGCCACCTGGGGAAAAAAGCCACCTGCCGGACCGCAAGAAGAGGCCCGCCAGCGGTCAGCGCGCCGGCAGGCGCAACAGGTGGTGGTGAAGGTACCGTCGCGAACCACGTTGATCGGTGTGGGGACGGACGCTGCCATCGTCAACGGAAGCCTGGCGTTGGAGCGTGTGGACAATGTCATCATCCGCAACATCCATTTTTCGGATGCCTATGACTACTTTCCGGCCTGGGATCCCAAGGACAACGGCAGTGGTGAATGGAATTCTGAATATGACAACCTGGCGTTGCGCGGCGCAACCCATGTCTGGATAGACCACTGCACGTTTGACGACGGATCACGTCCGGACGGTGCCGAACCGGTGCTCTTAGGTCGCCAGATGCAGCGCCATGACGGACTGCTGGATATTTCCCACCAATCCAACTGGGTGACTGTTTCCTGGAACCACTTCCATGACCACGACAAGACCAATCTGGTCGGCGGAAGTGACGTGCATGTGCAGGATGCGGACAAGCTCAAGGTCACGTTTCACCACAACTGGTACCAGCGCGTCAAGGAGCGCACGCCGCGTGTGCGGTATGGCGACGTACACGTCTACAACAACCTGTTCGACGGAAGTGGCGACGGCAGTTATCCGTTTGGCTACTCGCTGGGCATCGGTCTCCAGTCAAGAATTTACAGTGAACGCAATGTGTGGGTAACGTCCCCCAATGTCCGTTCTTCACAGTTGCTGCGTGTCCTCAAGGGAAATCGTTTTACCGACGTCGGGTCTATCCACAATAGTGTGGCTGTGGACCTTCTGGCGGAACTGCGTGCGACCCACCCCGGCGTCAATTGGGCTGACGATACGGGTTGGATACCCAGCTTTTTTCTTGCGCCTGACAAGGTGTCCGAGGTGCAGGCCCGCGTGCAGCGCTGGGCCGGTGCCGGTCGCACAAAGGCGGACTGACTATGCAATCCTTCATGGACAACAACTTCTTGCTTGACACCGATGTCGCCCAACAACTCTATCGGGACGTTGCGGCTGACCTGCCCATCATCGACTACCACTCGCATTTGCAGCAGGGTGAAATTGCCGCAAAGAAGCAATTTCGCAATCTGGCAGAACTGTGGCTGGCAGGCGACCACTACAAATGGCGCCTGATGCGCACCGCTGGTGTATCCGAAGATTACGTGACCGGTTCCCAATCCGACGAGGCCAAGTTCCTGGCGTTTTGCCGCGTGTTGCCTCTGGCGGCCGGCAACCCGATCTACCACTGGTGCCATCTGGAACTGCAGCGCATTTTTGGCATTAGTTTGACGATCAACGCCACTAACGCTCCCCGCATCTGGGAGCAGGCCAACACACGCCTGGCGACCATGACTTGCTCGAGTTTGCTGGAGCAGGCCAAGGTCGAAGTCGCCTGCACCACCGATGACCCGGTGGACGATTTGGCGCAACACGAAGAGATCGCCCGTTCGGGCTTGTCCACCCGTGTGCTGCCCGCATTCCGCCCCGATGCGGCCATGCGCATCAACCGCCCCGGTTTTGCCGACTACCTGCAGACGCTGGGTACGGTGACCGGATCGCGCATTACAAACTATGGCGATCTGTTGGCGGCGCTGGCCGACCGTGTGGTGTACTTTCACCAACGCGGGTCCCGTATCTCGGACCATGCCATTGACCTGCCCATCAGCTTTGAAGAGGTCACGGTGGGCGATGGTGCGGCACTGCTGGCCAAACGCCTGTCGGGTGCCACATTGAGCGAGGCCGAGCAAGCTGCCTACCAGCGCCGTTTGCTGCAAGACCTGGGCGTCATCTATGCGCGCCACCAATGGGCCATGTGCCTGCACATCGGCGCCCAGCGCAACAACAGCCAGCGTGGCATGGCCACCTTGGGCCCTGATACCGGCTTTGACGCCATCTCCGATGCCGGACACAGCCGCGGCATAGCGGCTTTGCTTGATGCGCTGGACGCCGACGGCAACCTGCCCAAGACCATGCTGTTCTGTCTGAACCCGGCCATGAACGAAATGCTGGCCGCATTGATCGGATGTTTCCAGGATGGAAGCGTGGCAGGCAAGGTGCAAATGGGCCCGGCCTGGTGGTTCAATGACCACAAGGATGGCAATCTGCGCCAGTTGCGCGCCTTGTCCAACCACGGCGTGCTGGGCACCTTTGTCGGTATGGTGACGGACTCGCGCAGCTTTGCGTCCTATCCCCGACACGACTATTTCCGCCGCTTGCTGTGCCGCCAATTGGGCCGATGGGTGGCCGATGGTGAGTACCCGGCAGACCGTGAGGCATTGGATACCATCGTGCGCGGCGTCTGCTATGACAACGCCAAGCGGTACTTCGCACTATGAGCACCACCGCCAACAAGGTGCTGTGCATCCATCCGGACGACGACATGCTGGTCGCGCTGGTGGACCTGCAAGCAGGAGAGACGGTAGAGTGGGCCCAGCAGCCGCTGCAGATCCACACACCGGTTCAACGCAAGCACAAGGTCGCCCGGCATGATTGCGCACCCGGAGACATCCTGCGCCTGTATGGCACGCCCGTAGGCAAAGCCACCAAGCCCATTGGTGCGGGCTGTGCCGTCACGACGGACAACCTGGAGCACTATGCACCTGCACCGGTCTTCGGTGATGCGACGCAGGCCCCTGTCTGGTCAGCGCCCGATGTCGCACGCTGGCAGCAGACCACCTTCCAGGGTGTGGTCCGATCCGATGGCAGGGTTGGCACGGCCAACCACTGGCTCATCTTCCCGCTGGTGTTTTGCGAGAACCGCAATGTAGAGCAACTGCGCGATGCACTAGTGCGTCCCCTGGGCTATGGCCAGGACGATCTGGCGGATTTCACGCGTTCGCTACTGGGCGGCGCGGCAGGTCACGCGCCTGCCTCGCGGCCGTTTCCCAATGTGGATGGGGTGCGCATCATCACGCACCAGGGCGGTTGCGGTGGCACGCGTGCCGATGCGCGCTCGCTGTGCCGCATCCTGGCGGCCTATGCCGACCACCCCAATGTGGCGGGTGTCACTGTGTTCAGCCTGGGTTGCCAAAATGCCCAGGTGGACATGTTCAAGGCAGCCCTGGCCGAGAAGAATCCGAATTTTGACAAACCCTGCCTGGTCTACGAACAGCAGAAGTGGGAGGGCGGCGAAGCGGCCATGATGAAGGCCGTGGTGCAGGACACGCTGAAACAACTGGCCATTGCCAATGAAGTCGTTCGACAACCCGTGCCGCTGTCGCATCTGCGCATTGGCGTCAAATGCGGGGGCTCGGATGGGTTCTCCGGCATCACCGCCAACCCGGTTCTGGGGCTCGTGTCCGACAGATTGGTGGCACTGGGTGGTGCCTCCATCCTGTCGGAGTTTCCCGAGCTGTGCGGCGTCGAGTCCAGCCTGATGGCGCGATGCGTCAACGCGCCCGACCGGCAGCGCTTCGTGGATCTGATGCACGACTTCGAGACCCGCGCGCTTGCAGCCGGTACCACCTTTGCTGACAACCCCAGCCCAGGCAATATCCGCGACGGCCTGATCACCGATGCCATGAAATCCGCGGGGGCTGCACGCAAGGGCGGCAGCTCACCCATCGTGGCCGTGCTGGACTATGGCGAGGTGGCCGACCAACCGGGTCTGTCGCTCTTGTGCACACCGGGCAACGATGTAGAGTCCGTCACGGCGCTGGTGTCTGCCGGCGCGAATGTTGTGTTGTTCACCACCGGGCTGGGCACACCCACCGGCAACCCCATTGCGCCCGTCGTCAAGGTGTCCAGCAACACGGACGTTGCCACGCGCCTGTCCGAACTGATCGATTTTGATTGCGGCAGCATTCTGCAAGGTGTGGACCCCGAAGTGCTCGCCGATGGTTTGTTGCAGCACATCGTGGCGATCGCATCCGGGCAGAAAGAAACACAGGCCGACCGCCTGGGACAGCACGACTTCATCTTCTGGCGGCGCGATATTTCGCTATGAACGACCGCATGCAATTGCCTCGGCTGCAACGCGAAAGGGCTTACACGCTGCCCATCCGCGTGCTGCAGTTCGGGCAGGGCAACTTTTTGCGTGGCTTTGTTGAATGGCAACTCGATGTTCTCAATGAACGCAGTGGCCGGGACTTCGGCGTGGTCATTGTCCGCCCGACATCCCGTTCCAAGGCGCCATTGCTGGATACGCAGGGCGGGTGTTACACCACGGTCTTGCGGGGCATCGATACCCAGGGCGTTGTACAGACCGAAGTGCGCAGGATTGGCTGTGTGCAGCGTGAGCTCGATCTGGCCATTCACATTGCCGACTATCTCGCCCTGGCGCGGAATCCGGACATTCGTTTTGTGGTGTCCAACACCACGGAGGCGGGCATCGTGGTCAATGCCACGGACCGTTATGCCGACCAGCCACCCCAGAGTTTTCCCGCCAAACTGACCCGGTGGTTGCACGAACGGTTTCTGCATTTTCAGGGTGAGTCTGCAAAAGGCATCGTTCTGCTGCCGTGTGAGCTGATTGAGGCCAATGGCCCGGCCTTGCGCAGCGCTGTGCTGCACTTCTGTGCGCTGTGGCAACTCGCACCAGAGTTTCAAGTCTGGCTGGACCAGTCCTGCCACTTCTGCTCCACCTTGGTAGACCGCATTGTCACGGGTTATCCGGATGACGAGATCACTACCCTGCAGTCCGAGCTGGGTTATCTGGACGATTTTCTGGTCACCGGGGAGCTGTACCATTACTGGGCCATAGAAGCGCCCGCATCCGTAGCGCTGGAGCTGCCCCTTCATCGCGCGGGTCTCAACGTGGAGTGGGTCACCGACCTCGCGCCCATCCGCCTGCGCAAGGTCGCCATTCTCAACGGTGCCCATACCCTGCTGGCTGCGGTCGGCCTATTGGCAGGCGTGCATACCGTGCGTGACGCGGTGTCCGACCCCGACATTGGCGTCTTTCTGCGCGCCGCGCTGTGGGACGAAATCATTCCGGCGCTTCCGTTTCCGCAGGACGAGTCGCGGGCCTTTGCCGACGATGTGTTGAGGCGTTTTGGCAATCCCTACATCCAGCACCAGCTGACAGCCATTGCGCTGAATATGGAAAGCAAGTGTCTCGCCCGGCTGCTGCCGCAGATCCAGCGCTTCCACCAAACCCAGGGATTTTTTCCACCGCGTCTGGTGTTGGTGCTGGCCGCTGCGGCGCAAGGGCTCGACGGTGTTTGTGGGCAGCTTGAACAGGCGGTCGCCGCTGTGCCCGGTCTGCAGCCGGCGTGGCTGGCTGCGCGTACCCGCCTCGCCGCAGAGGGTATACGGACTGTTTTGCAGAACGCGACGACATGGCAATGATGACAAGGGAACAAACTTGATGGCGAAACGTGTCAAACAACAGTGGGCCGTGTGCAGTGGCTTGCTCGCGGAGGTCGTCTTTTGGTGCGCGGCATGGGGCGTCGGAATGGTCGCGGTCACGGCCCACGCCCAGATGAACCCTTATACCTACGATACCCAGGGTTGGGCAACCGGTACCCGTGGTGGGCAGGGTGGCCGGATCATTCGCGTCACCCATCTCAACGCATCCGGACCTGGTTCGTACCGTGAAGCGGTTGAGGCCGAAGGCCCCCGCATTGTCGTTTTCGAGGTGGGCGGCGTGATTGATATGGGTGGCAAAAACATCACCATCAAAAACCCCTACCTGACGATTGCAGGGCAAACGGCGCCTGCGCCCGGCATTACCGTGATCAAGGCAGAGACCAGCATTTCCACCCACAACGTCATTGTCCAGCACATGATGTTCCGCCCTGGGGAATTTGGCCGTGCCAAACGCAGCGGCCATGACCAGGACGGTATCTCCACCCAGGGAAATGCACACCATGTCATCGTGGACCACTGCTCGTTGTCATGGGCGACCGATGAAAACCTGTCGGTTGGTGGCCCCCGTTTTGACGGTGCGAGTCCGTCGGACTGGAGGCGAAATACCTCACACGCCATTACCTTCAGCTACAACCTGATCTATGAGGGATTGGCCAATTCTGTCCATGACAAGGGGGAACACTCCAAGGGCAGCCTGGTCCATGACAATGCCAACGGCATCCTGCTGTACGGCAACATTTATGCGTCCAACCGCGAGCGCAATGCATTGTTCAAGGGAGGTGTGCAGGCCGCCATGGTGAATAACCTGATCTTCAATCCCGGACTCAAGGCCGTGCACTACAACCTGGTGGCACATGAATGGAGTGGACACGAGTACCAGACCGGCAAAGTCACACTCGTGGGTAACGTCTACCGCCATGGACCGGATACCAAGGCCAATACGCCACTGTTTGCGCTGGGCGGCCACGGCGACGTGGAGCTTTACCTGCAGGACAACATTGCCATCGACGATGTGGGCCACCCGGTGGCACAAACCGGGGTGTACACGGCCAGCCAGGCACGCATACTGGCAGTGGGAAAGCCCTATCTTCCGGGTGACATCAAGACCTATCCCGTCAGGGATCTGGAGCGTGCATTGCCGTTGGCGGCGGGCGCCCGGCCGTGGGCCCGAGACCCCATTGACTTCAAACTTCTGTCGGATGTGGCGGAAGGGCGGGGCCAGATCATTGACTCTGAAGTCGACAACGCGATGGGGTACCCCCGGTATCTGCCAACCAGTCGTCCATTTGTTGAAGCAGACTGGAACCTCGCCGACATGAGCCCCAAGGCGGGTTGGGCATCCCTCGCGGTGGCTGGGCGCCGTTAGGCCATGTATTCCATGCTGCGTTATGTGTTGTTATGGGCCGCGGGTTTGTTCCCGGCGCTGGGGGCCGCGGCAGAGTGTGCGCCGACACCGGGCAATGCCTACCTGCGGCCGTGCCAGGTCTGGGGGAAAGGTTTCGAAGGGCAGCGCAAGGCGGATCTGGGGGATGGTCGTTACCTGAACCCCATCATGGCCGGTGACCACCCGGACCCCAGTATTCTCAAAGAGGGCGACGACTACTACATGACGTTTTCGTCATTTGAGGCCAATCCGGGCGTCACGATCTGGCATTCGCGGGATCTGGTCAACTGGGCACCGATTGGCCCTGCGCTGACCCAGTATGTTGGCAGTGTGTGGGCGCCCGAGCTCACCAAACACGGCGACCGTTATTACGTTTATATCCCGGTCAAGTACCCTGGCAACAACAATATCTATGTGGTGCACGCCACGGACATTCGTGGTCCGTGGTCGGCGCCTGTTGCGCTGAATAACGACCGCATAGACCCTGGCCACATCGTGGGTGAAGACGGACGCCGGTACCTGTTCCTGTCGCACGGGGACCGCGTGCAGTTGTCCGATGATGGTCTGCGCACGGTAGGGCCCATGACCCATGTCTACGATGGCTGGAAGTACCCTGAAGCCTGGGATGTGGAGAGCTACTCGCAGGAAGGTCCCAAGATGATGCGGCGGGGCGACTACTTCTATATGACACTTGCTTTGGGGGGTACTGCTGGCCCACCGACGGGGCACATGGTGGTGTCTGCACGGTCCAAATCCATTCACGGCCCTTGGGAGAACTCTCCCTACAACCCCATTGTCCGCACCCGCAGTGCGGCCGAAAAATGGTGGTCCAAAGGCCATGCCACTTTGGTGGAAGGCCCCAACCGCAAGGACTGGTACATGGTGTACCACGCCTACGAAAATGGATTCCACACCCTGGGTCGCCAGACGCTGCTGGCCGAACTGGAATGGACGCCTGACGGCTGGTTCCGGGCCAAGGATGCGGATGACGGAGTACCGCTGCCCCAGCCCCAGGGTGGCAGTGCGCTGACCCATGGCCTGGCCCTGTCCGACGACTTCACTACCAACAAGTTTGGCCTGCAATGGAGTTTTTACAAAGCGGGCGCTGATGAGATGTCACGGGTCCGCTATGCGGGTAACTCTCTGGCGCTGCAGGCCAAGGGCGACTCACCGGCCAATACATCTCCCCTGACGTTTCTGGCGGGTGACCAGGCTTACCAGTTTGAAGTGGATATGGACCTGGACGCGCAAGCCCAGGCCGGGGTTCTGCTGTTCTACAACGACAAGCTGTATGCAGGCCTGGGTGTAAACGCCAAGAGCCTCGTGCTGCATCGCTACGGCATGGACCAGCGTAACAGCGCCAAACCGGCGGGCATGCAAAACACGCTGCGCGTGCGGCTGACCAATAACCGCCACATCCTGACCATCCATACGTCTACCGACCAGGGTGCCACCTGGTTGAAGTACGGCACGCAGATGGACGTCAGTGGTTACCACCACAACGTGGCCTACGGTTTCATGAGCCTGCGTCCCGCGCTTTACGCTGCGGGCAAAGGCGTCGTGCGCTTCTCGAATCTGACCTACCGCGCCTTGCCCTGAGTACCACCCGCCTTTGTTTTTTTCACAACCACAAGAGGAGATAGACACCATGACATACCGCAAAAACCTGATCCGCCCGCTGATTGCAGCGGCATCCCTGCTCGCCGTAGCCAGCGCCTGGTCCACGGAGTTCCGCTCGGCAGACATCCACCCGGACGACTACCCCACCGTGTTGGCCGTACGCCAGATGGGGGAAGCACTGAGCAAGGCCACCAATGGCAAACACAGCATCAAGGTGTTTTCCAAGTCGGCGCTGGGTATAGAGAAAGACACCATTGAGCAGACCAAGCTTGGCGCCATCGCCATGACCCGTGTCAATGCCGCGCCCATGAACAATATCTGCGCGGCCACCATGGTGCCGACCATGCCCTTCCTGTTCCGTTCGACCGAACACATGCGCAAGGTGCTGGATGGTGCCATTGGTGATGAGATCCTGAAAGACTGCGAAGCCCAGGGTTTCATCGGCCTGGCCTTCTACGACTCGGGTGCGCGCTCCATGTACACGGTCAAGAAGCCGGTCAAAACGCTGGCCGATGCCAAGGGTCTGAAGGTGCGTGTGCAGCAGAGCGACCTGTGGGTGTCCCTGCTGGAAGCCATGGGCGCCAACGCAACGCCCATGCCGTTTGGTGAGGTGTACACCGCACTGAAGACCGGCCTTGTCGATGCTGCCGAGAACAACTACCCCAGCTACGAGAGTTCGCGCCATTTTGAAGTGGCCCGCTTCTACAACAAGACAGAACATTCCCTGGCACCAGAGATCCTGCTGTTCTCCAAGAAAGTGTGGGACACACTGTCGGCAGAAGAGCAAAAGCAGATCCGCGTGGCCGCCAAAGACTCCGTCATCTATATGCGCAAGCTCTGGGATGAGCGCGAAGAAAAGTCATTGGCGATCGTCAAGGCCGCTGGTGTGCAGATCGTGGACGTGGACAAGGCCAGTTTCCAGGCAGCCATGAAGCCGGTCTATGACAAGTTCATCAAGGACCCCAAGCTGCAGGACATGGTCAAGCGCATCAACGCGGTCAAGTAAATCCCATGGCGCTGTACACCCGTTTTTGTGCCGCACTGGCGCGCATCTGTCTGCAACTGGGGGTTGCCGGTCTGGTGCTCCTGGTTGTGGCCGTGCTCTACCAGGTGGTGGGGCGTTATGTGTTCAACGACACGCCCACCTGGGCCGAAAGCGGGGCGGTACTGCTGGTTCTGTACGTGACCATGCTGGGCATGGCTGTGGGTGTGCGTGATGCGGGGCACATCGGCCTGGAATCCTTGCTGGTCCTGGTGCCTGAGGCACTGCGCCTGAAGATGGAACTACTCATTCAGGCGCTGGTGTTGGTTTTTGGTCTGGTCATGGCCTACAACTGCGGTGTGCTGGCCGCCAGCGTGTGGGACTACAAGATCCCTACGCTGGGCATCTCGGAAGCCTTCAAGTACCTGCCGCCAGCGCTTGCGGGTGTGCTGGTCACCCTGTTTTCCCTTGAACATATCATCGCGCTGCTGCGCCATGAAGACGTGGAGCCTGCATGGCACTGACAATTTTGGGTGTGAGTTTTACGCTGTTGCTGCTGTTGGGCGTGCCCGTGGCGTTTTCCATCGGCCTGTCCTCGCTGGCGGCTCTTCTGTATGAAGGCATGCCACTGGCGGTGGGGTTCCAGCAAATGATCTCGGGCATGAGCCCGTTTTCGTTCCTGGCCATTCCGTTCTTCATTTTTGCGGGCGAGATCATGATGTACGGCGGCATCGCTGACCGCATCATAGATTTTGCCAAGTCATTGGCAGGCCATGTGCGCGGCGGTCTGGGCATGAGCAACGTGGTGGCCTGCACACTGTTCGGCGGTGTCTCGGGCTCGCCCGTGGCCGACGTATCCGCCATGGGTGCGGTGCTGATCCCTCAAATGAAGAAGGAGGGCTACGACGCGGACTACGCGGTCAACGTCACCACCCATGCGTCGCTGGTCGGGGCACTCATGCCCACCAGCCACAACCTGATCATCTTTACGCTGGCGGCCAGTGGCAAGGTCAGCATTGCGGCGCTGATACTGGCCGGCATCGTGCCCGCCATCCTGCTTACCATCTGCAACCTGGTGGCTGCGTACGCCGTGGCGGTCAAGCGCGGCTACCCCGCGGGTACCTTCCCCGGCTGGGCGGTGGTGTGGCGCTCGTTCCTGCAATCACTGCCGGGCCTGCTGGTGGTGGTCATCATCATTGTGGGCATTCTGTCGGGCGCTTTTACTGCCACCGAGTCGGCATCGGTGGCAGTGATTTGGGCCCTGTTTCTGGCTGCGCTGGTCTACAAGCGCCTCACGCGTGAGCAGTTCCTGAAGGCCGCCGCCAAGGCGGTCAAGGCCACCGGCTCGGTGCTGCTGCTGATCGGCATCAGCTCCATGTTTGGTTACCTGATTGGTTTGTACGGCGTGGCAGAGCTGACCGGGCAGATGCTGGGCAGCGTCAGCTCCAAGCCCTGGGTGATCTTTCTGTGGGTCAACATCATCCTGTTTGTGCTGGGTACGTTTCTGGACATGGCAGCCACCATCCTGATCTGTACGCCCATCTTTTTGCCCATTTGCCAGCAGATGGGCATGAGTACCGAGCAGTTTGGCATCGTCATCCTGATCAATTGCGCGCTGGGGCTGAACACACCGCCCGTAGGCACCACCCAGTTTGTGGGCTGCACGATAGGCGGCATATCGGTCGGCGAGGTCATGAAAACCATCTGGCCGTTTTACGGTGGGCTGGTGGCGGCGCTGATGCTGGTGACCTATGTGCCCGAATTTTCGATGTGGCTCCCCAATTTGGTACTGAAGTGAGCCGGCACACCGTCCGCAAATGGTTCACAATACAATTTGAAACGTGTTTTCAGAGAAACCAAAACAAATGGATGATGATTCCCTAGACCCCAAGCAGCCCGAATCGGTCGCGGCCGTGCTGAAGACCTTTGGCCTGCTGCAGGCCCTGGCCGAGCGCAGTGAGACCGGGATTTCCGATCTGTCCATGCGTCTGGCCATGCCCAAGGCCACTGTTTACCGTTTTTTGCAGACCATGATGACCCTGGGCTACGTGCGCCAGGAGCAGGACAGCGAACGTTACGGCTTGACCATGAAGGTGTTTGAACTGGGAACCAAGGCCCTGCAATACCCTGAGTTGGTGGATCTGGCCAAGCACCACATGCAGATGCTGGCCGACAAGACCGGTGAAACCGTGCACTTGGGGACCTTGATCGACAGCGAAATCATCTATGTCCACAAGGTCGATTCACGCCACATGCTGGGCATGTACTCCAAGGTGGGACGGCGGGCACCACTGCACTGCACCGCCATTGGCAAGGTGCTGCTGGCCTGGGAGCACCCGGATCGCCGCGCCATGATCCTGGATGGCGCTGTGTTCACCAAGTTCCGCGACAAGACCATTGTGGAGCCTGCCGCCTTCGCACAGGAACTGGCGCGGGTCAAGGCGCAGGGCTTTGGCGAAGACAGGGAAGAGTTTGACGACCACATCCGGTGCCTGGGCGTCGCCATATTTGACCGCCTGAACCGCCCCATTGCAGGCATGAGCATTTCATTCCCGACCTTCCGTTACGACCCGTCGCGTGAGGCCGAAGTGGTGGCCATGCTGACGGACGCCAGCCGCGACATTTCGGCGCGCCTGGGGTGCACCCAGTTCCCGCTGGACACCGTGGCCCCCAGTGTCTGAGGCAATTTGCTATTAAATATATAGCGAAATATCTTTATTTTACGGGGGCTGTGAGTCAGTTTGTTATCGGCCGGCCAGTGCCGGAAACAGCTTGACCAGCCCGTCCGACATCACCTCCACCGCCAGGGCCGCCAGGATCAGACCCATCAGCCGGGTCATCACATTGATCCCGGTTTTGCCCAACACTCGCGCAATGGGTTGCGCCAGCGCAAAACATGCGGCTGTGGCCAGCGCAATCACGATGCCATAACCGACCAGCGTGCCCAGTTGCAAAAAGGTCTTGGCCTTTTCCGCATAAATCACAACGGTGGACATGGTGGCCGGGCCGGTCAGCAACGGGATCGTCAGCGGTACTACGGCAATACTGGCACCGCGCGCGGCTTTTTCTGCACCGTCTTCCATTTCATGCGATGCGGGCTTGGCCTCGGCGGGCTGGGCGTTCAGCATGTTCAGCGCCGACGTCAACAACAGCATGCCGCCGCCGACCTGAAAACTGGCCAGCGAGATGCCAAAAAAATCCAGAATGTGCAGGCCGGCCAGTGCGCTGGTTGCAATCACCACAAAGCAGCTGAAAGACGAAATCACAATCGTGCGCCGCCGCTGCTCGTGAGAGAAGCCCTGTGTGTAGTGGATGAAAAACGGCACGATGGCCAGCGGATTCACAATCGCCAGCAGCGTGATGAGGGGTTTGTAGTCCATGGATTCTCCGGGTGGTGCAGGGGTGTTCAGCGCCCGCCGCTCACATCGACCAGGGCGCCGGTGCTGTAGCTGGATTCGCTGCCCATCAGCCAGACAATGGCCTGGGCCACTTCCGCCGCCGTGCCGGGGCGCTGCATGGGTATGGTGTGGGCCAGCTGCTGTGCCCGGTCGGGCTGGCCGCCACTGGCGTGGATGTCGGTTTCGATAATTCCGGGGCGCACCGCGTTGACGCGAATGCCTTCCAGCGCAAGCTCTTTGGCCAGGCCGATGGTGAACGTGTCGATGGCGCCTTTGCTGGCCGCATAGTCCACATACTGTCCGCCACTGCCCAGGCGTGCGGCGGCGCTGGACACGTTGACAATGCTGCCCCCGGCACCGCCGTTGCGTGTGCTCATGCGCCTGACCGCCTCGCGGGCGCAGACAAATGAGCCCAGCACGTTGGTGGCAAACATGCGCTGCAGGCGGGCCCAGTCCATGGCGTCCACCCGGCAGGCCACATCCACCACACCGGCGTTGTTGACCAGGCTGCTTAGCGGCCCCAGCTTGGCGTCGATCTTGTCGAACATGGCCATGACCTGGGATTCGATCGCCACATCGGCCTGCACCGTGATGGCCGTGCCACCGCCGGCGCGGATCTGACGCACCACTTCGTCGGCAGCCAGTGAATTACTGGCGTAGTTCACGGCGACGGCATAGCCCTTTTGTGCGGCCAGCAAGGCTGTCGCAGCCCCTATGCCGCGTGATCCACCGGTGACAAGAACAATGGGTTGCATCAGAGCGGGCGTATGCCACCCTTCAAGATGGCAGGGCTGTAGTAACGCTGAAAACTCTTCCACACATCACCGGACCGCGCCGCGCGTTCCAACGCGTCCTGCAGCACCGTCTTGTCCTGTGGGCTCAGCGAGGTGTTGGAGATATAAACACCACTGCTGCCCCAGGGCAGTTCTTCCAGTGGCTCCATGCGCAGCTTGTCCAGCAAGTCGCGCACCCGCTCATCACCCTGTACGGCACCGGCCAGAATGGTGGGTGCCATGATGGTCACATCGGCCGTCCCCGCCTTCAGCAGGCGGGCGATGGATATGGCATCCACCTCCAGGATCAGGCGCCCCTGCTGACCCAGCACATTGATCAAATCCTGGTACGGCTGGCCGTAGTCAAAGCCACGCACCAAGGCCACCTTGAGACTGGTTTGCTCCAGCAGTTCACGCACCGACGTGATGGCCGGGCGCTTGGACTGGATGGACATCAACACTGCGCGGTTTTGAATCAGCGCTACAAAAGTGCCAGAAGCATCGCGCTTGGGTGTTTTGCTGGCCGGTATCAGCACGTCGGCGCGCCCGGACTCAAACAATACTTCGAGCCGGGAGCGCGGCACGGCAGGCATGGCAAAAGTACAGCCCTCTTTGTCGGCCAGGCCGCGCAGCAAATCGGGATAGATGCCGCTGACGCTGTCGCCGTTGACCAGCACGCTGAGCCCTATGGCGGACATGGGGGCGGTGATCACCCGCGAACACGCTGCATGGGCACACACAGAGCCAAAGACACCCAGCATCAATGCCAGCATGCGCAGGTTGGAATGTTGCCAATACATAACGGGCCAGTTTATCGCTGAAACCGGATAATGGGCTACGGATTTTCCACGGCCCAGTGCAAAACGCCCCAAGGGGGCTGGGCCACACTACCTGCGGGGTCCACCATGCCCCTGCGCCAAACGCATATGAAAAAAGTGCCGCTAGCCCCCGCCCGCTATGCATGTATCGCTATGTTATTAATAGCAGTTGGTGCAACTGCCCGCGCGGCAGACTACACCGGCCCGCTGTTTGACGCCCACCTGCACTACAACACCGAGGCCTGGGACGGCCACACCGGCCCGCACCCCCCCGCTGACGTGCTGGCGCGTATGCAGCGCAATGGCGTGCGCGCCATCGTTGCCAACTCCCGCCCCAACGACGGCACCCAGTTGCTGGCCAGCAGCCCGCTGACCCGCCAGGCCGGTGTGGCCGTCGTGCCCTTTATCCGCCTGTACCGGAACCGGGCGGACTACGACAGTTGGTTCAAGGATGAAACCATCTACACCATGGTGCAGGCCGAGTTTGCCAAGGGCACGCCCGGCGGCGGCGCCTACAAGGGCATTGGCGAATTCCACCTGTACGACAGCGCCAACGCCAACGGTGCAGTCGCCAAAAAGCTGATGGCCTTTGCCGAAGAAAAAGGCCTGGCCGTGCTGGCCCATGTGGACGATGTGGCCATAGACCTGCTGATGGCCAACACCCCATCCAAGGGCCAGAAGGCCAAACTCATCTGGGCCCACACCGGCATAGGTGGTGCACCCGCGGCAAGGGTGGATGCGCTGCTGGCCCGTTATCCGCTGCTGATGGGCGAGCTGTCGTACCGCCCCGGCCTGACCTGCGCAGGCGCGCAAAGCCAGGAGCGCCTGTGCCCCGAGTGGCGCGCGTTGCTGCTCAAATACCCCACGCGCTTTCTGGTCGGCTCCGACACCTGGGTCAACCAGCGCTGGCAGTACTACGACGACACCATGCAGGGCTACCGCGCCTGGCTGGGCGAGCTGCCCGCGGACGTGGCGCGCAATATTGCGTGGAACAATGGTGCGCGCCTGTTTGATGTAGCAACCCCCACACCCACACCAGGCAAACCATGATGATCCAACTGCACTACGCCCCCGCCACCGCCGCCATGATCCCGCACCTGCTGCTGGAGGAAATCGGTGCCCCGTTTGAACTGGTGCTGGTGGACAACACCATCGGCGCCCAGAACAAACCCGAGTACCTGCGCCTGAACCCCAACGGCCTGCTGCCCGCGCTGACCGATAGCAACGGCCTGGTGCTGTACGAGACCGCCGCCATCTGCCTGCACCTGTGTGACACCCACCCCCAGGCCGGCCTGGCTCCTGCTGTTGGCACGGTTGAACGCGCCCATTTCTACAAATGGCTGATGTGGCTGACCAACACGCTGCAAAGCGCGCTGATCGTTTACTTCTACCCCCACCGCTGGGCCGACGAGGCCAATGCCGCCGGTGTGGCCGACGTCAAGGCCCATGCCCAGGCCAAGATCAACAGCATGCTGGACCAACTGGACGCCGAACTGGCCCGCCACGGTGGCGGCCCCTGGTTCATGGGTGAAACCTACAGCGCGCTGGACCCTTATGTATTCACCCTGTGCCGCTGGACCCGCAACTTCAACGGCCGCAAGGCGCGCGATATGCCGCATCTTGGGCCGTATTTGCAACGGGTGCTGGAGCGGCCGGCCAGTCAGCGGGTGATGGGGACGGAGGGGTTGAGTGCGCCGTTTTACTGAGCGTTGCGAGGTGTAGGTTGAGTTTTTTCGACGTCGGCTTCAGACACACACCGGATATCGCCGCCGCTCCGAAGCAGTCATTCATCGTTTGACTTAAGCGCACCGCCGTAGGCGGGTCCGCTTGAAGGACGGGTTGGGCGGCACTCTAGACCGGCAAGAGTGCCTTGAAATCACTGGGCTCGTACATGACCTCAATGGTGTCATTGGCTTGAACGACACCACCTTCAAGAACGATTGCCATTACTCCAGCCTTGCGGATGAGTGAACCGTCAGTGGCGCGGTCCAACACGGCTGAAAGAAGACCGGGCTGAAAGTTTTCTATCTGAGAGCACGGGTTACGCAGCCCAGTGATTTCGACGACGGCGTGGTTGCCAATCTTCAACCTTGTGCCTGTGCTCAGCGCGAGCAGTTTGATCCCTCGCGTGGTGATGTTCTCGCCCATATGTCCGGGCAGAACCCGTAGGCCGTGTTCTGCAACTTCGCCAAATAGCTCCTCATGGAGGAGATGGACTTGCCGTAGGTTCGGCTGCGTGGGATCTCTGGCCACCCTAGACCGATGCTTGACCGTGGCACCGTAGTGAGCGTCATCACGCACGCCGTGCCCCGGCACAAGCTCCACGCTTGGGACTGCGGACTTTGAGAACGAGTGCATTTGGTTCCTATGCACGCCTACGACTTGATACGGCATATCTTGTGCGGCCTAACGCCGGAGCTCAGCCGACCGCAGCGGTTGGCCGAGCGACATGTTAGGCAGCATTTCGCACGGACCTTACGACGATTGTGCCCGCCAAGAAATCATGCACCGCCCTGCGCTTCCGATTGAAAAGCATGGTGACAAACTCCGCGACCAACCACAAAAACATTACAACCTCAGCTACTTCAAAGGACGGAGAAAGTGTCGGCTTTAGTTCGTGAAATAGGTTACCCCAACCTTGGCCGTGAAACGATTCTGGAGGGAGGCTAAGTGTGGCGGGGACAACCACGTAAAGCCAATGAGTCGTCGCGAGAAGATCAACCGAGCTTCGGCGCAGTGACTCCTTCAATCCGATAGCACTTCCGTCAAGGCGAGAGACTCGTATACGTGACAACAGCTTTCCTATAGTTGCTCCAAAGAGAGCATGGAAGCTAGCCTGGTAAAGGAGAAAAACCGCCCACATTATGGGTAGAAAGATTAGAGCGCTGACCTTCGACAGTGTGCCAAGCCAACCCACTACAACACTGAAAAGCAGGGCAAGCACCACATCGACAAAACCAGCAAGAAGTCGGCGCCAAAAGCTCGCGAGTGGCAACGGAGTGTCCATTTGCTGCCTAACTTTGATATATTCCGCGGTTTTGCGGGATATCAAGGCAACCAGTCAGATAACAACGGGGAAGAATTTCAAGAATCTCTTTGAAAACCATGTGCGTGCGTCTGGCGACTGAATGAATGTACAGGTATATTGAAATTGAAAAAGTCGCCGAGAAGCTTAATGCACATCTTGGGCGATTCCGAGGAATTGGAAGCCCAATCTGTATGACCGCTTCCGCCCCGAACTCTGCTATCACAGATCCTTCACCAGCCGCTCACCGCCCAGACCGCGCCAGATACCGCTTGCGCCAGAACACCACCACCAGCGTCAGCGCAACCAGTGCCATAAAGCCGGTGGCTATCCAGGCGCCGGTCTGGTTGTGAATCAGCGGCAGGCCGTCAAAATTCATGCCGAAGAAGCCGGTGATCAGATTCAGCGGCAAGAAGATAGCGGTCAGCGCGGTAAGTGTGCGCATGATGTCGTTGGTGCGGCTGCCCTGCACGCTGAAGTGCATCTGCACCGCGGTCTCCACACTTTGCTCCAGGCGGCGCACGTGGTGCACCACACGCTCTATGTGTTCCAGCACATCGCGGCTGCGCACCTGCAGCAGGTCGCGCTCGCGCTGGCCGGCGGCGGTGTCGGCGTCGGGCCAGGTCTTCACGGCCTCGATCCAGTCCTGCAGCGCGGCGCGCTGGTCTTCACACACCTCGTCCAGGTAGTGCAGGGTCAGGCGGGCGTCCAGCAGCGAGTTCCAGTTGGTAAAACGGGTTCTCGGGTTCAGCAGCTCGGTCTGCCAGTGGTCCAGTTGGTGGGTCAACTCGCGGCGCAGTTCCAGAAAGCCGTCCACCATCTGGTTGATGACCCGCAGCATCAGGTCTGCCGGGCTGGTGGGCAGGCGGGCGCCAGCGGCGCGTGATTCGGCACTGGCGGCCAGTAGCAGCTTGCTGGCGTAGGCATCACGCACCGCGCAGTCGGTGGGGTGCACGGTGAGCAACACGCGGTCAAACACGGCAAAACCCACCGGGCTGGTGTCGATGCGCCGCAAGATGGGCGGGCCACTGCGGGTGTTTTCGTGGGCCAGTGGCTGGCCGGGGTCTGCCAGTTCCGAAGTAGGCCGGCTGCCCGCCGCCAGGCGGCGGAACACCAACACGTCGTACTGCGAGGTGTAGTCGTAGTGCGAGGGCAGCTGGTTGTTGATCAGGTCAGATATGTGCAGGTCCACCAGCTGCTGGCCACACAGGGCTTGCAACATGGTCTGCACCTGGCCCTGGCTCACCTCGAACTCGCGCCGCGCACACGCCACCCAGACAAAACCCTGGGCGGGCATCCCCGCCGCCGTCAGCGCTGCCAGGTCCTGGGTCTCGGTGATGCTGGTGCTCTGGATGTGGAAGATGCGCATGGCGATGAAGGGGCGTAGTGGTGGAAAAGCTTAAGCAAAATAGGGCTGTAGCCCCCGCGGAATATGACGAATTCGCTATGATTTAGATAGCAACTTGGCAGCGTCCAGTGCAAAGTAAGTCAACACGCCATCGGCGCCCGCGCGTTTGAAGGCCAGCAGGCTTTCCATCATCACCGCGTCATGGTCCAGCCAGCCGTTCTGTGCGGCGGCCTTGAGCATGGCGTATTCGCCGCTGACCTGGTAGGCGAAGGTTGGCACCTTGAATTCGTCCTTCACGCGGCGCACCACGTCCAGGTACGGCATGCCGGGCTTGACCATGACCATGTCGGCGCCCTCGGCAATGTCCATGGCCACCTCGCGCAGGGCTTCGTCGCTGTTGCCGGGGTCCATCTGGTAGACCTTTTTGTTGCTTTTGCCCAGATTGCTGGCGGAGCCCACCGCGTCGCGGAACGGGCCGTAGAAAGCGCTGGCGTATTTCGCGCTGTAGGCCATGATGCGGGTGTGGATGTGGCCTTTGGCTTCCAGTGCGGCGCGTATGGCGCCTATGCGCCCGTCCATCATGTCGCTGGGGGCGACGATGTCCACGCCGGCGTCGGCCTGGGTCAGCGCCTGCTGCACCAGTACGGCCACGGTCTCGTCATTCAGTATGTAGCCTTCGGCCCCGGGCCGGGTGTCAGGCAGGCCGTCCTGGCCGTGGCTGGTGAAGGGGTCCAGCGCCACGTCGGTCATCACGCCGAGCTGGGGGAATTCTTTCTTCAAGGCGCGCACCACGCGGGGCACCAGGCCGTCGGGGTTGAGCGCCTCTTTGCCGTCATAGGTCTTGAGCGACTGGTCCACCACCGGGAACAGCGCCATGACCGGAATGCCTAGCTTTACGCATTCTTCGGCCACCGGCAGCAGCAGGTCCAGGCTCAGGCGTTCCACGCCGGGCATGGAGGCGATGGGCACGCGCTGGCCTTTGCCGTCCACCACAAACACCGGGTAGATCAGGTCATGGGCGGTGACGGTGTTCTCGCGCACCAGGTTGCGGGTAAAAACATCGCGGCGCAGGCGGCGCGGGCGGCCGTGGGGGTAGGGGGCAAATGGAGTCATGGGAAAAATTGTGCCTGATTCTGGACGAACCGCCCAAACGCAGGCACCATTGCCACCTTAAAGTCCTATAAAAAGAAGCAATCCGTGATCCAGAGCCATGAAACCGTCGCAACCTTCCCCATTGATGAGTGATTCGCGACGACAGGACACACAGGCGCCTGGCAATGCTGCGCAGCAGCAGGCGTTGCAGGATGCGATGGAGGGTCTGTACGACCACTACTTCGCCTGCCAGGACTACCAAAAACGCTACCCCGCGCCCAATGCCACCACGCTGGCATTTTTGCTGGCGCACGGCGCAGGCGCGGCCAGCAGGATCCTGGACTTTGGCTGTGGCAATGGCCGTTATGCGCTGGCCCTGCTGCAGCAAACCCAGGCATCGGTGACGGGCTACGATATTTCGCTTGCAGCCATAGAAGCCTTCAAGGATCTGCTGGAGAGCACCCAGTTTGGCCAGCGGGCCCAACTCTTGACGGGGTCTTTGGAGGTACTGGAAAGCTGTGAAAAATTCGACATGGTCCTGATGCTGTTTGGTGTGCTGAGCCATGTGGGCGGGCGGGCGGCGCGGCTGGAGGTCTTGCACCGCTTGCGGGCCATGGTGCAGCCGCAGGGGCGGCTGGTGCTCACCGTGCCCTCGTTGTGGCGCAGGCGTCCCCTTGATTTGTGGGCCGGAGTGTTCAAGCGCGCAACCGGCCGTGCGCAGGGTGTACAGGCTGAGCCCGGCAACATCGAGTTCACCCGCGTGCTGGCCGGCGCGCCGCATACGTTTTTCTACCACCTCTATTCGGCCAAGAGCCTGCGGCGCGAGCTGCGTGACTGCGGCTTCGAAGTGGTGGAGATGGACGCCGAAAGCGTATTGCCGGAATGGCTGGTGACGCAGAACCGCACCTTGGGACGCGTGGATGCGGCCGTGTCGCGTTTGCTGCCGGCCGCATTGGGTTATGGCATCCGTGTGGTGGCCCGGCCAGTATGAGGGGTTGTTTGTCCAGATTGTTGTTGCTCGTTTGCGTCTTCTGTTTGCAGGGTGCCCAGGCCGCCGATGCGGCTGCGCGGCCCAGCGAACGGCTGGCGTTGATCAAGCAGCGCGGCGCATTGGTCGTGGGGGTCAAGACCGACTACGCGCCCTTTGGCATGCTCAATGCGGCGGGCATGCCCGAGGGCTTTGAGCACGACCTGGCCGCCGACATCGCAAAACGCCTGGGTGTCACGCTGACCAAGGTGTCGGTGACGGGCGCCAACCGTTTGCAGCGGCTGGAAGAAGGTCTGGTGGATGTGGTGATTGCCACCACGGGTGATACCGTGGAGCGGCGCAAGATTGCCGCCATGGTAGAGCCCAACTACTACGCGTCGGGTGTCACGCTGTTCATGCGCCCCGACCAGTCCATCGCGGATTGGGCTGCAACGCGGGGGCACAAGATCTGCGCCACGCAGGGCAGCTATTTCAACCGGGCCATGGCCGAGCGCTTCCTGCTGGACCTGCAGATGTTCAACAACGCCCGCGACGCCAAACTGGCCGTGAAAGACCGGCGCTGTGTAGGCTACCTGTTTGACAACACGGCCATACAGGGTGATCTGCTGCTGCCCGAATGGGCGGGCTACAAGGCGCCGCTACCACCACAACTGGTCACACCCTGGGCGGTGGCCATTGCCAGCCGGGAGCGTGGCACGGAGTGGGAACAGCTTCTGGAGGACACACTGGCCGACTGGCACCGCTCGGGCTTTCTGGTCGAGCGTGAGCGGGCCTGGCGTTTGCCGCCGTCCCAGTTCCTGGCCGATATGCGCACCTTGTGGACGTCCGTGGATGCGGACGGCAAACCCGTGTGCGCGCGCGATGCAGACAACCGTTGGCCGGCCGCGTGCCGCAACCGGGTCTTCCTCAACTCGACAGACGCCTCGGGCCTGCGCCGAATGGGCCTGTGGTGGAAGGAGCACTCCGGCATGGACCTGAGTTTTGTCTACGACGGCTACGACAGAAGCCGTTTCCTGCTGGGGCTGGCGACCACCGTGCTGCTGATGGTGTTGTGTGTGCTGGGCAGTATTCTGGTTGGCGTGCTCGGTGCGGTAGTCATTGAGGCGCGGGTTGTTGGCGTGTCGCGTGTGGCGCGCTGGTTCTGCAACATAGGGCGCATGACGCCACCCCTGCTGGTGATCTACGTGTTTGTGTTTGGCCTGGGTTCTGCGCTGGTGCATGCGGTGGGCTTTGCAGTGGACCCCACGGTGGTTGTGGTGCTGTGCCTGAGTGTGTACGCGGGCTCCAGCGTCATGGTCGCATTTCTGGAGGCGACCAAGGTGGTTCGCGCCAGCGCCCCGGGCTACCGCTTGCAGCTACGCAATTTCAAACACGTGCTGCCGCTGGCCAGCCCGTCTGCCACTGCGGCCCTGATCAATGTGTCCAAGGCGACCATGATGGCGTCGGCGGTTGCGGTGCCCGAGCTGCTGTCGGCCGTGACCAGCATCATGGCGGAGAACGGCAATGTGGCCGTGATGATGAATACGCTGTTGCTGACGTTTTTTGTGCTGATCTTCTGCGCCACCCGCCTGCTGGACTGGGTGGACCGCAAGCTGCGCGGGGGCTCGCCATGAACGGCCCGGAAACCACGGTGCTGCAGGAGCTCTGGGTGTGGACCCCTTTCCTGCTCAGTGGCTTCGCTGTCAATATTCTGATTGGGATCACCGCCATGGTGATTGGTACCGGCCTGGGCTGGTGCCTGGCATTGCTGCGCCTGTCGGTGCGGCCCCGGGTGGTGAGGCTCAGCCTGTTGGTCACCGAGTTCACGCGCAACATCCCCACCATGGTGTTTCAGTTCTACCTCGTCTTCATGTTGCCCAGCGAGTTCAAGCTGCCGGGCACTTCTGTCACGCTGGGTTTTCCAGTCTGGCTGGTTGCGGCACTGGCGTTGGCCATTGCCGTTGTCGGATTCACGTCGGACAATCTGACCAAGGCGTTGCGCGACTGGCGCCGGGGAGACCACAGCGTGGCATTCCTGTTCATTCCCAGCTGGACGAGCTACATGCTGATCATCGTGATCGCGTCCAGCACCGCCTCCATCATTGGGGTCAGTGAGCTGGTGAGCCGGTGCAACACCGTGGTCAATGCAACAGGGCGCACCGGTCTGATGCTGCCGGTATATCTGTATGCCTGTGCCTGCTTCTTTCTGTTCTGCTACCCCCTGACCCAGCTGATGCGCAAGGTGCACACCCGATTGGCAGCGCGCAGGCCAGTGGGCCGTGCCGGCCCCTGACGGCGGTTTTGCATTCTCATTTCAAATACCTTGAGTAACTTGCATTTCTCCGTTATCCTGAGGCGCTTGTCACTGTTTGGCGGTGGGCCCCTCAGGCCAGGAGCGAACGTTCGCGTGTAGGTCGGCAGCTTGATACTGCCGTGTTTGCACTTGGCTGGTGTTTCATCATTTGGATGGGTCAATGGCAAATGTGATGTCTTGGGTGAGCGGCATGGCGGTCATTTCAATGGCAGTGATGCCCGTTGCATTGGCCCAGGCACCTGCACAGACTGCGCCCAGTGCGCCAGCCAAACCCAACGGGGGCATTTCGCTGGTACGCGCCGTTGCCGCATCGCTGAAGAAGAACCCCGACATCCAGATCAGCGAGACGCGCATTGTCATCAACCAGGGTGCCGTGCAGGCCGCCGCAGGGCCCTTTGACCCGCTGCTCAATGCGAGCACCAGCGTTACCAACACGTCGGACAAGCTTCGCGAAACCAATAGTTCACTGGGCATTCAGCAACAACTGCGAAATGGCATGGTTCTGGGTTCCAGCCTGACGGGACAAAGCCAGAATACCTTTGAAAGCCCGTCACCCGGCAGCGCTGCAACACTGGGCGTGAGCATCGGGTTCCCGCTGCTGCGTGGTCGCGGGGAATACTTTGCGGCTGCTGCAGAAAATGTTGCCAAGCTGACATTGCAAAAGAGTGAATACGACATGCGCCATGCCGCATCGGTTGCGATTTACTCCACCGCGGTGGCCTATTGGAATCTGCGGGCGGCCGAAGAAATCCTGGAGGCGCAGCGCGAGTCCGAGGGGCGTGCGCAACGCCTGATTGGCGATATCCAGCGGCTCATCAAGGCCGGTGAACGCCCTGCCGCCGATATCAACCTGATCAACGCTTCCCTGACCGGCAAGCGCGTCGCCCGGCTGGCCGCGGAGCAAAACCTGATCAATGCGCGGATGTCACTGAGCGAGAAAATTGGTCTGGACTATGCAGACTTCAGTGAGGCCACCAGAGCCAGCGATGTTTTTCCGGACTATGTCGGCAAAACCGCACTGATCGAGAACGGCGCCGCGCTGGTCCAGAAAGCCCACGAGAAGCGGTTTGACCTGAAGGCATCCCGGACCAATCTGGATGCCCTGCGCATCGCAGTGGACTCTGCCAGGGACAACCTCAAACCCATTTTGGGGCTGACCATCGGGGCCAACTACCTGGGGCGCACCACGGGGGAGAACCCTTTGCTGGTTTTCAACCGGCGCGCCGGAGACCCCCAGTTGACCGCAGGGCTGACCTATACCTGGGATGTGGTGAACAGCAAGTCCAAGGGTAATCTGGTGTCCCAGTCAGCGTCCTATGACCAGCAGACCGTGGGCATACGGGCGCTGCAGCTGTCCATTGGCGCAGGGGTTGAAAATGCGGTCGCGGGGTACAACCGCAGCGTCCAGCAACTGGCAGAGTCGCAATACACGGTAGATCTGTACACCAAGATCGTCGAAAACGAGAAAACCAAACTGCAGCTTGGCAGTGCAACGCTGCTGGACCTTGTGAATGTGGAAAGCCAGCGGCAAGACGCGCTGCTCAACCACATCAGCCAGCGCGCGGCCTATGCCTCTGCCATTGCGGCCCTGCGCTACCAGATAGGAGAGCTGATATCCGATGGCCCTGAGACGCAGGTCCTTTCGATGGAGCAGCTCAGGGCCTACAGCCCGGACCCTGTGGCAGGCACGCGCTAAGTTCTGCTGCACACGCCATAGCTTCACGCCTCTCTTACCTCCGTTACACCGTTTCAGCACATTAAAGGATCAATCATGGCAGGTCCACCCAATAAAAGTATCCAGGAACGGTTGTTCCGCAAGTCGGCGCTGGATCGTTTGTCATCGCCTGAGCAGCTCGATCTGATGGTACGCATCACCAGCCCTGCGGGTTGGGTGGCGCTGTTGGCATTGATTGGCTTGATCGTGGTTGCGATCATGTGGGGCATTTTCGGAAACATCCCGACCAAGGTGCTGGGCTCGGCCATGTTGATCAAGACGGGGGGGGTGGTAGAGGTTTCGGCACGTTCCAATGGTCTGATTACGGATGTGTCGGTCAGGGCAGGCGATATGGTCAAACGCGGCCAGAAAATCGCCCGCATTGCACAGCCCGAATTGCTGGAGCAATTCAACAGCCTGAAGGCCCGCAAGGCCGAACTGCTGAACAAATCACAAATGAGTGACAGCCTGCTGCGGCAAAAGCGCGCAACCCTGAAGTTCAACACCGAAGTGCTGCGGCGACGCCTGGATGATCAAAACGCATTGCTCAAAGACGGTTTGCTGACCCGCCAGTCCGTGCTGACCACTCAGCAGCAGCTGGAGGAAACCGCCGCCGCGCTGAAGGAGCTCGATCTGCGCAAGGTTGACATAGAGCTGGAGCTGGTGCAGATCGAACGCAATATCGATTCCATCAAGCAGCGTCTGAAGCTCAGCACCGATGTCATCAGCCCCTATTCGGGCCGCGTGCTGGAGATCAAGCTCGATGAGAACAGCATTGTCCAGGCGGGCAGCTCCATTCTGAATATGGAGTTGGCGGGCGATTCGATCAAGGACCTGGAGGTCGTGGTGTTTGTGTCGTCTCTGGACGGGAAGAAGGTCAAGCCTGGCATGGAGATCTTCATTTCTCCTTCGACCATCAAGCGTGAAGACTACGGCTATATGGTGGGCAAGGTTACGTCGGTTTCGGAGTTTCCAAGTACATCCCAGGGCATGATGCGCATCCTGCAGAACCAGCAGCTGGTGCAGCAGTTGTCCGCTGGCGCCGCACCCATCCAGATCAATGCAGACCTGACTCCGGATCCGGGCGCGACCAGTGGCTACAAATGGACATCGCCCGGCGGACCGCCCGTGCTGATCCAAAGCGGTACCTTGGGAACGGCCAATATCAGCGTGCGGTCTCAACGCCCCATCAGCCTGGTGATCCCTATGCTCAGGGAATTCGTCGGGGTGTAAAGCATGGCGCGAATCAAACAACCATCCAGCACGCGTGTAAAAACGCCCACCGTATTGCAGATGGAGGC
>JAZKDY010000026.1:0-7512 GCA_040387325.1 Pseudomonadota bacterium
TCTGGCTCCTCAACCTGGGCTCGAACCAGGGACCTACGGATTAACAGTCCGGCGCTCTACCAACTGAGCTATTGAGGAATGAAGCCTCAAATTATAGCGTGGAAATTTTTGGTTTTTGAGGGCGCGTACAGATTTTTGAAAAAACTGCCGAAATTCTCACCCGCCCGCTGCATCCGGCACCTGTGGCGCCACGCCCAGCAGCTTGTGCAGTTTGGGACTCGTGGTGGTGTATTGCAGCATCACCTTCTTGTCGGGCGCAATAAACGGCATGGCGCCAAACGCCGCCAGCGTGGCTTCGTGGAAGCCGCACAGGATCAGCTTCTTCTTGCCGGGGTAGGTGTTGATATCACCCACTGCAAAAATGCCGGGTTCACTGGTGGCAAATTTCTCGGTATCCACCAGCAACTGCTTGCGTTCCATGTCCAGGCCCCACTGGGCCACGGGCCCGAGCTTGGGGGACAGGCCCTGCAGTACCAATAGCATTTCCAACGGCAGGGTGCGCATCTGGCCTTCGGAGTCCAGGATCTGTATACCGGTCAGGCGTTCGTTGACAGTCTCGATGCCCTGTGCCTGGCCGGCCACGAAGTGGATGTGGCCTTGTTGCACCAGTGCACGAAAGCGCTCCACCGTCTGGGGTGCGGCGCTGAATACATCGCGGCGGTGCACCAGGGTGACGCGCTTGGCCTTGTGGGGATGGCCGTCAGGGTGGGCTGCGCAGAGCTTTAGTGCTGATTCGAGTGCGGCATCGCCGTCACCGAAGACCACGACGTTTCTGTTCGCACATACCAACGTATCGGGCAGACTGTGCAGCAACTGCGTGCCGGCAAACGCGGCCAGCCCGTCGATATGCAATGTACGTGGCTGGAAGGCCCCGACGCCGGCCGCAATGAAGACGGTTTTGCACAGAAACTGTTGGGATTGGGAGGTCTCGACCAGAAAGCGGCCATCCGCTTGCTTTTGCAATGCCGTGACGACCTGGTTCCAATGGAAATGCGCACCAAAAGGCGCGATCTGGGCCATCAGTTTGTCGGCCAGTTCGCGGCCTGTGCAGACCAATAGCGCCGGGATGTCGTAGATGGGTTTGTCGGCGTACAGCTCTGCACACTGGCCGCCGGGGCCGGGCAAAGCGTCCACCACGTGCACCTTGACCGCCTGCAGGCCGAGCTGGAACACCTGGAACAGGCCCACTGGGCCTGCGCCGATGATGAGCGCATCGGTTTCTATGACAGGGGCGGGCGGCGGTGCCATGGGCACGGCCGATCAGCGGATCAGGTGCACCAGCTTGCCAGTCTTGTCTTTCCACTCATCCGCGTCGGGCAATTCGGCCTTGCGCTTGGTGATGCTTTTCCAGGTGGACAGCTTGGCCAACTCGGCGTTCAGCGCCGTCATGTGGCGCTGGTCGGCGGGCACGTCTTCTTCGGCATAGATGGCGTTGACCGGGCATTCGGGGATGCAGACCGCGCAGTCGATGCACTCATCAGGGTCGATGGTCAGGAAGTTGGGGCCTTCGCGGAAGCAATCCACGGGGCAAACGTCGACGCAATCGGTGTATTTGCACTTGATGCAGGCTTCGGTGACGGTATGGGTCATTTTATTTTCTTGGGCACAGAGGGTTTTACTAACAACCCCTTGATTTTATTGGCAATTGCAACTCTGCTCTGTCGCAGGGGTGCCGCAGGGTCAATTCAGCAGCAAAGCACCAGAGGTTTTGTGGCTGGCGGTGTCTACCAGGATCAGCGCACCCAGGATGCGCGACTGGCTGTAGGGCAGGGCGGCGATGGGCTCCTGCAGGGCCAGTTCGATGTGGCCGATGGCATTGGGCTCGATCTGGGTCGCATCATGCTCCTCCAGCGTGTTGATGTCCAGGCTGTGGACGATGCGCTTGACCTTGGCCTTGATCCAGCGGTGGCCATGCAGTGCCCAGTAGACGCGGCCGGCAACCAGGGGTTCGTCGTCCATCCAGGCAACGGTCGCCTTGATCTCGCGGGTGGTTTCGAAGTGGCTGGGCGCATCGTTCGATGCCAGCAGCCAGTCACCACGCGACACGTCCACTTCGCGGTCCAGCACGATGCCGGCGCCATGGCCCGCGCCCACGTTCTTGGGCGTGCGGGCGTGATCCAGCACCTGGGCCACCTTGGCGGTCTGGCCACTGGGCAAGACCGAAATCGTGTCACCGGGCTGCACGGTGCCGGTGGCCACACGGCCCCAGAACACGCGGCGGCCTTGGGTGGTGTCGGCGGAGTCGTGGAATTTCTCGACCCATTGCACCGGGAAGGCGAAGGGCACATCCGTTTCGGCTGCCGTCACGGGCAAAGTCTCCAGCAGGGCGAGCAGGCTGGGGCCGGTATAGCCGCACCAGCCTTCAGACGCTGTGACCACGTTGTGGCCCTTGAGCGCCGACATCGGGATGCTGGCAGTGACGGTGATGCCGGCCTGCGCAGCAAATGCCTGCAGGGCCTCGGTGATCTTGGCGAAGGCTTTGGCGGCGCCATCACCCAGTGCGTCCAGCTTGTTCACCGCAAAGATGATGCTGGGCACGCGTAACAGATTCACCAGCAGCGAATGGCGGCGGGTCTGGGGCAGCAGGTCCACCAGGCCTTCCACATCCCACTTCAGCTTGGTGGCGTCCACCAGCACCACGGCGGCGTGGGCGCTGCTGGCGGCGGTGACCATGTTGCGGGTGTATTGCACGTGGCCTGGCGCATCGCCGATGATGAACTTGCGGGTCGGGGTGGCGAAATAGCGGTAGGCAACGTCGATGGTGATGCCCTGTTCGCGCTCGGCGCTCAAACCGTCGGTGAACAGCGCCAGATCGGCCTCGCCACTCTTGGAGACATTGGCCAGCTGGTCTTGCAGCACCGAACGGCTGTCCACCAGCAGGCGGCCGATCAGCGTGCTTTTGCCGTCGTCCACGCTGCCACAGGTGATGAAGCGCAGGGCGCTTTGGGTGTCACCGCTTAAGCCATTTTGGCCTGTAGCCCCCGCGGAATATAGGGGTGTAGCTATTGTTTGTGTAGCGGTTGTCATATCAGAAGTACCCGTCTTTCTTGCGCTTTTCCATGGAGGCTTCGGACGTTTTGTCGTCCATGCGGGTGGCGCCGCGTTCGCTGACGTCGGCCGCCAGCGTCTCGACCACGATGTCGGCTGCGGTAGCGGCCAGGCTGTCCACCGGGCAGGTGCAGGTGATGTCGCCCACGGTGCGGAAGCGCACATCGCGGCTTTCGATCTTTTCGCCGTCCTTGGCGGGAGTCAGGTCGGTAATCGGCACCAGCAGGCCCTTGCGTTCCACCACATCACGTTTGTGGGTGTAGTACAGGCTTGGGAGTGCAATTTTTTCGCGTTCGATGTACTGCCACACGTCCAGCTCGGTCCAGTTGCTGATGGGGAACACGCGGAAGTGCTCGCCCGGTTGCAGGCGGGTGTTGAACAGTGTCCACAGTTCGGGGCGCTGGGCCTTGGGCTGCCACTGGCCAAAGCTGTCGCGGTGGCTGAAGATGCGTTCCTTGGCGCGGGCTTTTTCCTCGTCGCGGCGGGCGCCGCCGATCAGGGCGTCGAAGCGGAATTCGTCAATGGCTTCGAGCAGCGTCACGGACTGGTGCACGTTGCGGCTTTCGCCGGGGTGGGCCAGGCGCACGGTGCCGCGTTTCATCGAGTCTTCGACACTGCGCACGATCAGCTCGGCGCCCAATTCCTTCGCGCGCAGATCGCGGAAATCGGTCACTTCATGAAAATTGTGGCCGGTGTCGATCATCAAGAGCGGGTAGGGGATGCGGCCCACGCCAAAGGCCTTTTCGGCGCACTTGAGCATGACCAGCGAGTCCTTTCCGCCCGAGAACAGCAGCGTAGGGCGCTCAAAAGCTGCGGCCACTTCGCGCAGGATGAAGATGGTTTCTTCCTCCAGCGCGTCGAGGTGGCGGTTGGACAATAAATTGAAATGCGAGGTGTCGGTCATAGCGTTCATGGCGTTGTCGTGTTCTGTGGGCTTGCTCAATGCGCAATGTGCAAGCCGCATTCGCGCTGCTCTTCGCCTTTGGTGGGGTCCACGTAATCGAAGTTGTTGGGCAGGCCATGGGCCTCGCAGTACTGGTACAGGTCTTTGGACGACCAGTGCAGCAGCGGAGCGACCTTGATCAGACCGTCGGGGTTGATGCTCACCGGCTCCATCTGCGCACGGACGGCGCTGTCGGTCGCGCGCAGCGCGGTGAACCAGACCTTGGGCGCAGTCTCGCGCAGTGCGCGGGTGAAGGGCTCCAGCTTCACCTCTTCGGTGAAAGCGCCGTGGCGCGGGTCGTCCAGCCCGGGCAGCGGGCCTTCCACGGCCTCGCGGTGCGCGCGCGTGCGCAACGGCAGGTAGATGCGCAGATTCAGGCCGAGTTGTTTGGTGACTTCGTCCGCGAAGCGGTAGGTGGCTTCGGTGTTGTAGCCGTTGTCCATCCACACCACGGGTACGTCGGGCTTGATACGCGAGACCATGTGCAGGATCACGGCCTCAAATGGGCGGAAATTGGTAGTGACGATGGGGCTCTGGTTCAGGCCCAAGGCCCATGCCACCAGACCCGGTGCGTCGTGGCCGAACTGGGCGTTGACCTGTGCGAGATCGAGGGTATTGGTCGTGCTCATGCGGCTTCCCTTGCGAATATCGGCTTCACAGTGACAGCGTCGCCCTGGTAGAAGGCCTTGTAGCGGTCCAGTTGACGTTGGGCCACGGCCAGGTCTTGGCCTTCGCGCAGCACGGCGGACGTGAAGCCGCTGCGTTGCATCTGCGCCAGTTGGTCGACCAGCACATCACCCGTGGCGCGGATCTCGCCCTTGAAGCCCAGGCGGCGGTGCAGCAGGAAAGCCTGGCTGAAGGCGCGGCCGTCGGTGAACTTGGGGAAGACCAGGTCGATGCGGTCCACACCTTCCAGCGTCAGCGTGCGGGGGTCCACATCGTTGGCAAGCTCTAGGTGTTTTGAGGCTGTAGCCCCCGCGGAATGGTCGTTTGCAGCTATCAGTTTCATAGTTAAGCTTCCTGTGCGTCTTTGGCATAACCCGCCGACTTGGGCAGGGCGTGCAGGTCTTCGTGTTTGTCGGCCAGGCGGGCGCTGTTGGCGGCAGTTTTGAACGCATCAAAGCCGACGCGCTTCACGCAGTCGATAAAAGTTTCGCGGCCATTGCGGTTCAGGCGAAAGGTGTCCAGCAGGGCTTCGATGACGCCGGGCACTTCGCCCGCGCCAAAAGAGGGACCCACTACCTTGCCGGGCACAGCGGTGCCGCTCAATGCGGAGCCGTCGGAGCCGCCCAGCGAGATCTGGTACCACTCCTTACCGTCCTTGTCCACGCCCAGCACGCCGATGTGGCCGCTGTGGTGGTGGCCGCAGGAGTTGATGCAGCCGCTGATGTGCAGGTCGATCTCGCCCAGGTCGTGCAGCTCGTCCATGTCCTGGTAGCGCTCGGTGATCGACGCGGCAATCGGGATGGAGCGGGCATTGGCCAGTGCGCAGAAGTCGCCGCCGGGGCAGGCAATCATGTCGGTCAGCAGGCGGATGTTGGCGCGTGCCAGGCCGGCGTGGCAGGCTGCCACCCACAGGGCGGGCAGGTCTTCTTCGCGCACCCAGGGCAGCAGCAGGTTCTGGTCGTGGGTGACGCGGGTTTCGCCGGCGCTGAATTCGTCGGCCAAAGCGGCGGCGGTGTCGAGCTGGTCGGCATCGGCATCACCGGGGGCCTGGCCCAGGCGTTTGAACGACAGCGTCACGGCGCGCAGGGCAGGGTTCTGGTGGGCGGCCACGTTTTGCTTCAACCAGCGTTCGTAGTCCTTTTGGCGGTCGGCGGGAACTTCTACTGTTTTTGCAGCGGCCTGCGCACGTTCGGCGAGGGCTGGCGGCACAAATGATGCAGAGACCCGGTCCAGCTCAGCTTGGGTGATGGTGTGCGGCGCGCCGTCCACGGTGATGATCTGCTGGTACTCTGCTTCCACCTCGTCGATGTAGCGCTGGCCTTCGGCCTTGACCAGGATCTTGATGCGCGCCTTGTACATGTTGTCGCGGCGGCCCCAGCGGTTGTAGACGCGCACCACGGCTTCCAGGAAATTCATGATCTGCAGTGCAGGCAAAAATTCGCGGATCGTGATGCCAATGACGGGTGTGCGGCCCATGCCGCCGCCCACCAGCACCTTGAAGCCCAGTTCTCCGGCAGCGTTCTTGATCAGGTGCAGGCCTACGTCATGCCAGTAGGTTGCGGCGCGGTCAGCTGTTGCGCCGGTGATGGCGATCTTGAACTTGCGTGGCAGGAAGGCGAACTCGGGGTGCAGCGTGGTCCACTGGCGCATGATTTCTGCGAACGGGCGCGGGTCGGCAATCTCGTCCGGTGCAATGCCGGCCAGCTCGTCGCTGGTGATGTTGCGGATGCAGTTGCCGCTGGTCTGGATGCCGTGCATGTCCACGCTGGCCAGCAGGTCCATGACGTCGGCGCTTTTCTCCAGCGGGATCCAGTTGAACTGCACGTTCTGGCGGGTCGTGAAGTGGCCGTAGCCCACGGGCAGGTGGGTCGTGCCCCAGGTGGCCTGGGTGCCGATGGCCGTGTCAAACACTTCCTTGGAAGGATGGTCGTATTCGCGGGCAATCTTGGCCAGCGCGCGCAGCTGTTTGGCCGACAGTTCGCCATAGGGCACAGCCACACGCAGCATGGGGGCGTAGCGCTGGATGTACCAGCCGTTTTGCAGGCGCAGGGGGCGAAACTCGTCGTCGCTGAGTGTGCCGGCCAGGTTGCGCTCCAGTTGGTCGCGGTGCTGGGCAGCGCGGCTTTGGATGAATTGGCGGTCGAAGTCGGTGTATTGGTACATAGGTCGTGGGGAGCAAAGCCAGGCAGCACCCGGGTTTGCCCGGCAGTTTTACAAGGCGATGAGTTTCAAACCGGCATAGGCCAGCAGTACGGAGAGCAGGGAACGGATGACGCGTTCTGGGGTCTTGGACATCAGGTGCGAGCCGATCCAGATGCCGGGTAATGAGCCGGCCAACAGGCAGGCCAGCATGGGCCAGTCTACTGAACCCAGAGATGCGTGGCCAAAGCCGGCGACCAGAGTCAGTGGCACGGCATACGCAATGTCGGCCGCCACAATGCGCGGCAGCGGCAGCAAGGGGTACAGAATCATCAGCACGGTGACGCCAATGGCACCTGCGCCCACCGAAGTCAGCGTGACCAGCGTGCCAATGATGGCGCCAAACAACACGGGCAGGCTCCAGTGGCGGGGCCGGGCGGCAGCGGCCTCTTCGCCTTTGGTGATAGTGGTGGGTGTGGCCTTGCCGCGCAGGACCTTGTACAGCGTGGCAGCGGCAGTCAACAGCAAGGCAATGCCCAGTGCGGTGGTCATGACCTTTTGCACCGTCTGGCTGGCTGCACCCATATTGTGCAAAACGTACAGTGTTATCAGTGCAGCGGGGATGCTGCCGGCCGACAGGTTGAGCACCACAGGCCAGTCAATGTGTTTGGAGCGCGCCAGTTTGACGGTGCCGCCCATCTTGGTGAAGGCGGCAA
>JAZKDY010000027.1:0-20284 GCA_040387325.1 Pseudomonadota bacterium
AAATCATCGTCTCCAATCTGGAGCACCACGCCAACATCGTGCCCTGGCAGCAGCTCGCTGCCGCCAAGGGAGCGAAGCTACGCGTGATCCCGGTGGACGACAGCGGCCAGGTGCTGCTGGACGAGTACCAGAAGCTGCTGAACGACCGCACCAGGATCGTATCGATCACGCAAGTGTCGAATGCGCTGGGCACGGTTACCCCGGTCAAAGAAATCGTGGCGATGGCCCACCGCGCCGGTGCGAAAGCATTGGTGGACGGTGCGCAGTCCATCTCGCACATGCGGGTGGATGTGCAGGACATAGGCGCGGACTTCTTTGTGTTCTCTGGGCATAAGGTGTTCGGACCCACCGGCATCGGTGTGGTCTGGGGCAAGCGCGAAGTGCTTGAAGACATGCCGCCCTGGCAGGGCGGCGGCAACATGATTGCCGATGTGACCTTCGAGAAGACCGTGTTCCAGCCCATCCCCAACAAGTTCGAGGCCGGCACCGGCAACATCGCCGATGCCGTAGGCCTGGGCGCGGCCATCGACTATGTCAACAAGGTCGGCATTGAAAACATTGCGCGCTATGAACACGAGTTGCTGGTCTACGGCATGCAGCAGCTGGGCGCTATTCCGGGTGTGCGGCTGATTGGCACGGCTGCGGACAAAGCCAGCGTGATGTCGTTTGTGCTCAAGGGTTACACCACCGAAGAGGTGGGCAAGGCCCTGAACGACGAAGGCATTGCTGTGCGCACGGGTCACCACTGCGCACAGCCCATCCTGCGCCGTTTTGGTGTGGAGACCACGGTGCGGCCTTCACTGGCGTTTTACAACACCTTTGACGAGATTGACCGCCTGGTGGCGGTGGTGCGACGACTGGCTTCGGTAAACGTGCATTGAGTGTTTGCGCTCCGTGGTGTGCCGGGTAAGCTCTGCGCATTCACCACAGGACGTTCACCATGCATATCGACTGGAACCATTTCACCCCCTGGACCGCACTGGCCGGGGGGTTTCTATTGGGGTTGGCAGCTGTTCTGTTGATTCTGGTGAACGGCCGCATTCTGGGCATCAGCGGCATCGTGGGTGGTCTGTTGCGCCCCAAGGCCGGTGACAGCGCCTGGAGACTGGCCTTCGTACTGGGTTTGCTCGCGGCCTCCTTGTTGTACACCCTGGCACAGGGCGCTGTTCCCGCTACCGTGGATGCAGGGTGGGGCACCGTTGTGGTGGCCGGTCTGTTGGTCGGCGTGGGCACACGTTATGCATCAGGCTGTACCAGCGGCCACGGCGTGTGTGGCCTGTCGCGCCTGTCGCCACGCTCGCTGGTCGCCACGCTGGTTTTCATGGGGTCGGGATATGCCACCGTGTATGTTGTTCGCCATCTGGTAGCGTAAGCAGGAGCCCCACATGTACCTCCACCGCATTTCGGAATTTGCCATCGGCCTTTTGTTTGGCCTGGGCCTGATCCTGGCCGGCATGACGGACCCGTCCAAAGTCATAGGTTTTCTGGACCTCGCAGGTGCCTGGGATCCATCGCTGGCCCTGGTGATGGGCGGCGCCATTCTCGTCGGCCTGGTCGGGTTTGCAATGGCCAGGAAACGCACCACCAGCTTGCTGGGCGGTGCCATGCAGTTGCCAACCAACCGAGACATCGACCGGCGCGTGGTGCTTGGCAGCCTGCTGTTTGGAGTGGGCTGGGGCCTGGCAGGTTTTTGCCCTGGGCCCGCCATCGTGTCGCTGGGTACGGGCAATCCCAAGGCGGTGGTCTTCGTGCTGGCCATGCTGGTCGGCATGACGTGTTTTGAACTGGCCGAAAGGCGCACACGGCAGCATTAACCGGCGATCCTGCTGATTGGGTCATATACAAATGGGGAAAAAGTAGTTGGGGATTGACCGCCTGCTCACCACAATGCGCTCCTGTTCCTTACTTGGCGCTCTGCGGCATCAACCCACACCATGGTTTCCCTTGTCATCGTTCCCGGCTGGCGCGACTCCGGCCCCGGCCACTGGCAGACGCTGTGGGCCGAGCAATTTCCCGGCGCGGTGCGTGTGCAGCAGGACGACTGGATCACCCCGTCGCGCAAGGCCTGGATCAGTTCGATCACGCAAACCATTCTGGCCCAGCCCGGCCCGGTGGTGATTGCTGCCCATAGCCTGGGCTGCATCGCCACCACGCACCTGCCGCCCGAAGCCGTGGAACGTATCCAGGGTGCTTTGCTGGTGGCCCCTGCTGACCCCGAGCGCCGTGGTGTGCTGGCCGACTTTGCGCCTGTGCCCTACCAGCCCCTGCCCTACCGCAGCGTATTGGTGGCCAGCAGCAACGACCCCTACTGTCCGGTGCGGACAGCGGGTGCCTACGCCCGCGCCTGGGGCAGCGAGTTTGTGCGCCTGCAAAACGCAGGGCACATCAACGTGGAGGCCGGTTTTGGCCCCTGGCCGCTGGGAATTGCGCTTCTGCAGTCCCTGCTGGGGGACGAACAACCGGCCTGGAATATACAAACAACTAAGAATTCGTTGGAAACACTCAGTTAACTGGGCAGAATCGGCAAATGCCCTGCTGAACACTCCCCGTTCAGCCCCCCCCCACAACCCTCTGGATGCGCCATGAAGTTTAAACAAAAAGCCACGCTAGCCCTCGCCGTTATTGCACTTACCGCTAGCAATTTTGTAGCAGCACAGACCACCCTGCTGAATGTGTCCTACGACGTGGCCCGCGAGTTCTACAAGGACATCAACACCGCCTTCATCGCCAACTACAAGAAAACCACCGGCAAAGACATCAAGATCGACCAAAGCCACGCCGGCTCCAGCGCCCAGGCCCGTGCAGTGAACGACGGCCTGGAGGCCGACGTAGTGACCATGAACACCACCACGGATGTGGATTTTCTGGCTGGCACGGGAGTGGTTGCCAAAGACTGGCGGGCCAAGTTCCCCCAAGGTGCCGCCCCCACCAGCTCCACCATGCTGTTCCTGGTGCGCAACGGCAACCCCAAGGGCATCAAGGATTGGGACGACCTGGTCAAGCCTGGCGTGCAGGTGATTGTGGTCAACCCCAAGACCGGTGGCAACGGCCGCATGGCCTACCTGGCCGCCTGGGGCCAGGTGCGCAAGAAAGGCGGTACCGACGCGCAGGCCCAGGAGTTTGTGGGCAAACTGTACAAAAACGTACCCGTGCTGGCCAAGGGTGGGCGCGATGCAACCAGCATCTTCCTGCAGCGCAATATTGGTGACGTGTTGATCACCTTTGAATCCGAAGTGGTGTCCGTGGACAAGGAGTTTGGTGCTGGCAAGGTAGACGCGATTCACCCTAGCAGCTCCATCGTGGCAGAGAACCCCGTGGCCGTAGTCGAACGCACCGTGGCCAAGAAGGGCACGGCCGAACAGGCCAAGGCCTACCTGACATTCCTGTACTCCGACGAAGGCCAGGAGATAGCCGCCCAACACGCCATTCGCCCCACCAATGCGGCGCTGCTGAAGAAGTACAGCAATGTGTTCAAGCCCATCAGCCTGTTCCGCGTGGAAGACTATTTTGGTTCGTTTGCCGAAGCGCAAAAAGTGCACTTCAACGACGGCGGCCAGTTCGACAAGCTCTACACGGTCAAATAAATGACAGCAGCTGTTTCGACAGCGGGGCTGCACAGCCCCGCTGGCCCCCCTGTTGCCAAACGGCCGGCCAAACGGGTGTTGCCCGGGTTCAAGCTGACCCTCGGCTTCACGATTTTTTACCTCAGCCTGATTGTGCTGATCCCGCTCTCGGCCCTGGTTCTGAAGACCTTCACGCTGAGCTGGGAGCAGTTTGTCAGCGCCGTGACCAGTCCGCGGGTTATGGCGTCTTACCAGTTGACCTTTGGCGCATCCTTTCTGGCGGCGCTGGTCAACACCGTGTTTGGCCTGCTGGTGGCCTGGGTGCTGGTGCGTTACCAGTTTCCGGGCAAGAAGATCATCGACGCGCTGGTGGACCTGCCGTTTGCGCTGCCCACAGCCGTGGCCGGTATTTCGCTGACCGCGCTGCTGGCAAGCAATGGCTGGATCGGCAGCCTGCTGGAGCCCCACGGCATCCAGCTGGCGTTCAACCGCAATGGCGTGGTGATTGCGCTGATCTTCATTGGCCTGCCCTTTGTGGTGCGCACAGTGCAGCCGGTGCTGGAAGACGCCGAGAAAGAGCTGGAAGAAGCCGCCACCTGCCTGGGCGCCACCCGCTGGCAGACTTTTCGTTACGTGATATTCCCCACCATCGCGCCCGCCCTGCTGACCGGTTTTGCAATGGCTTTTGCACGTGGTGTGGGTGAATATGGCTCGGTCATTTTTATCGCCGGCAACATGCCCATGCTGTCCGAAATCACACCCCTCATCATCATCGGCAAGCTGGAGCAGTACGACTATGCGGGCGCCACCGCCGTGGCCACCGTGATGCTGTTGGCTTCGTTCCTGATGCTGCTGGTCATCAACGCACTGCAGTCCTGGCAGCGCAAACGTGGAGGGGCCTGAGCATGAGCACAAACTCCCGCACCATCCGCCGTGCCAAAGCAGGAACTACCGAGCCCACCTGGGTCAAGTGGACGCTGATCACCATTGCGCTGACGTTTATCTTCCTGTTCCTGGTGTTGCCACTGGCCGCCGTGTTCACCGAAGCCCTGCGCAAAGGCTTTGGCGTTTTTCTGGAAGCCTTCAAGGAGCCCGACGCCTGGAGTGCCATACGCCTCACCTTGCTGGTGGCCGCCATTGCCGTGCCTTTGAACCTGGTGTTTGGCGTGGCCGCGGCCTGGGCGATTGCCAAGTACGAGTTCCGTGGCAAGGCTTTTCTGACCACGCTGGTGGACCTGCCGTTTTCGGTGTCACCGGTGGTGGCGGGCCTGATCTATGTGCTGCTGTTTGGCGCCCATGGCTGGATGGGTCCGTGGCTGCAGGCGAACGACATCAAGATCGTGTTCGCCGTGCCGGGCATTGTGCTGGCCACCATTTTTGTGACCTTCCCCTTCATCGCCCGCGAGTTGATCCCGCTGATGCAGGCCCAGGGCACCGAAGAAGAACAGGCCGCTCAGGTGCTGGGCGCCAGCGGCTGGCAGACCTTCTGGCATGTGACCCTGCCCAACATCAAGTGGGGCCTGATCTACGGCGTGATCTTGTGCAACGCACGGGCCATGGGTGAGTTTGGCGCGGTGTCGGTGGTGTCGGGCCACATCCGTGGTCAGACCAACACCATGCCCCTGCATGTGGAAATTTTGTACAACGAATACCAGTCGGTGGCGGCGTTTGCCATTGCGTCCCTGCTGGCCTTGTTGGCCCTGGTGACACTGGTCATCAAGTCCTTTGTGGAATGGCAGTTTGAGCGCGACCAAAAGGCCGCTGCTGCATTGCCACCGGAGCGACCCATGGTTGCCCAACCCTGAAAAATTTTCGAGAAATACCATGAGCATTGCCATTCGCAACGTCAGCAAAGACTTCGGCACTTTCAAAGCCCTGCGGGATGTGAGCCTGGACATCGAGTCAGGTGAACTGGTCGCGCTGCTGGGCCCCTCGGGCTGCGGCAAGACCACACTGCTGCGCATCATCGCCGGGCTTGAAACAGCCGACCACGGCAATATTTTGTTCAGCGGCGAAGACACGACTGACGTGCACGTGCGCGAGCGCAATGTGGGTTTTGTGTTCCAGCACTACGCACTGTTCCGCCACATGAGTGTGTTCGACAACGTGGCCTTTGGCCTGCGCATGAAGCCACGCGCCACGCGCCCCAATGAGACCGTCATCAAACAGAAGGTGCACGATTTGTTGGGCCTGGTGCAGCTGGATTGGTTGTCGGACCGTTACCCGGCGCAACTGTCCGGCGGCCAGCGCCAGCGCATTGCCCTGGCCCGTGCGCTGGCAGTGGAGCCCAAAGTGCTGCTGCTGGACGAGCCCTTTGGCGCGCTGGATGCCAAGGTCCGCAAGGAGTTGCGCCGCTGGTTGCGCCGCCTGCACGACGACCTGCATGTGACCAGCATTTTTGTGACCCACGACCAGGAAGAGGCGCTGGAGGTGGCCGACCGCGTGGTGTTGATGAACAGTGGCAAGGTGGAGCAGATCGGTTCGCCTCAACAGGTGTGGGACCACCCCGCCAGCCCCTTTGTCTATGGCTTTTTGGGCGATGTGAACCTGTTCAACGGGCGCGCCCATGAGGGTGAAATGCTGATTGGTGAAGACCACCACGGTGTGCGCCTGTCCAGCCCCGAGCACAACGACACACAGGACGCCAAGGCTTTTGCCTATGTGCGCCCGCATGACCTGGACGTGCGCCGTTATGTGGCTGGCAATATCCAGGCTGGCGGCAACGGCCAGCGCGGCATTCCCGCCAAACTGGTACGCGCCATTGTGGTGGGGCCGATTGCGCGGCTGGAGCTCTTGCCACTGGACGCATCGGCCGCCGGCAGTGGCGACATCATCGAGGCACAGATTCCTGCACAGCAGTTTGCCGACATGGCCTTCAAGGAAGGCGAAACCCTGGAGCTGACGCCGCGCAAGGCCAAGGTGTTCGTGGCGCCTTGACAAAACAGGGGCTTGCGCTGACATTGTCAGTGTCGCAATGTTGGACCCCCTATGACTCTTGCCACTCGCACGGCCCTTCTGCTCAGTGGCATCTTCACTTTGGTGTTTGCCGTCGCCGTCATGGTGGCTTTGCACTATTTTGAAGCGCGCTACGTGTTTCTGGCAGGCCAGCACCAGCTGACCACGCTGCAAGGCCACGCCGACTCCCTGGAAGGAAAAATCAGCACCGTGCACACCACGTTGGTGGGTGCCGGCAAACTGGTGGACAGCAAGCTGCTGGCTGCCCCCCAGGAGGCACAGCGTTTTCTGGATGCACGCACTTTTTTGCAGCGCAATTTCCAGAAGGGCCTGTTCCTGTTCGATACCCAGGGGCGTCTGGTCATTGCCAGTCCTGCCAACCTGTCAGCCAAACGCGGAACCACCCTGACCGATACAGAAATACAGTTGGTGCAACGGGTGCTGAACCTGCGCACGCCGCAGGTCAGCGCCCCGTTTGCGATACCGGGCGGCCCCAAAGAACCCCTGATTGCATTGAGCGCGCCCCTGTTTGGCCCGGATCAGAATCTCATTGGTGTCATCCAGGGCAGCCTGGAACTATTGGACTCCAACTATGCGGGTGGCCTGGCCCAGGTGAAAGTCGGTGACACTGGTTACCTGTCCATGCTGACCCGGGACCGGATCATGCTGCTGCACCCGGACTCCACACGCAAACTGGGACCAGCGGCCCAGCCGGGCCAGAACAAAGGCCTGGACCGGGCGATCAACGAGCACTTTCAGGGCACCACCGAGACCGTCAACTCCAGGGGGGGACACGCGCTGGCGACCTATGTGGAGCTGAAATCCCTGGGCTGGATATTGGCGTCCAACTTTCCCATGGCGGAAGTGCGCCGCCCGTTTCGCGAGTCGCTGAACGCAGTCGCGGGCTTCGCCGTCGTGGCCAGCTTGCTGCTCTTTTTGTTGATCACCTTGCTGGTGCGCAGGCTCTTGTTACCGGTGCGGCTGCTCACCCAGCATTTGTCTGCAGTAGGCCTGGGCAAGGCCCAGCCCCTTGCACTGCCTCCCACCGGTGACTTGGGTTTGTTGGCGCAGGCCTATAACCAGATGTTGGCGGATCTGCAGGTCAGTGAAGCCGCCCGCATGGACGGCGAGCGCCAGCTGCGCGAGCTGAACGCCGATCTGGAACAGCGCGTGCGCGAGCGCACCGAAGAGCTGGAAACAACCAACACCGAGCTGACCCAAACACTGGACACCAACCTGGCCATCAAGAACGAGCTGGTGCGCTCCGAGAAACTCGCCGCACTGGGCAACCTGGTGGCAGGTCTGGCCCACGAACTCAACACCCCGGTCGGCAACGCCCTGCTGGCCGCCAGCGCCCTGCGTGCGCGCACGCAAGACATTGGCGACCGGATGGACGCTGGCGCCATCAAACGCAGTGACTTCAACGAATACAAACACGACAGCATTGGCGCCGCCCTGCTGGTGGAAAAAAACCTGCAACGCGCCGCCAGCCTGATTGACAACTTCAAACAGGTGGCGGTGGACCAGACGGCAGAACACCGGCGCACATTCGATGTGGACCAGACCATTGAAGAGGTGGTCTCTACCCTGGAGTACCAGGTGCGCATGCGGCCCATTACCGTGCACATGGATTTACGCGCCGATGTACACATGGACAGTTACCCCGGCCCGCTGGGCCAACTCATCGTCAACTTCTTTACCAATGCCTTGATGCATGCCTTCCCCGCGCAGACCTCAGGCAATATCTGGATCAGCTGCGCCCGCCAGGGTGAAGACAGCGTACAAATCGCATTCAAGGACGATGGCTGCGGCATACCCGCTGCCAACCTGCAGAAAGTCTTTGACCCCTTTTTCACTACCCGACTGGGCCAGGGCGGCAGTGGCCTGGGCCTGAGCATCGCCTTCAATATTGCCACCAGCATGCTGGGCGGAACCCTGGCGTTGGCCAGTGCAGAAGGTCAGGGCACTACGTTCACGGTCGTGCTGCCACGGGTGGCACCGGGCATGGCTGCGTCGTAGATTCCCACTAGCGCCACTGGCTGGGTGCATACCCTTGCATTTTGCTGTTGATGGGTCAAAATGACCAACCGAAGCCCGCGTGGGTACCCAGTTTTTTCACGAAACTGAAAAGGAGCTTGAACGTGTCAAATTTCAAAATTGGCGTCAAACTGGGCGTCATATTCCTGATCCTTTGCCTGGTTACCGCGATCGCTGGCGCCATGGCCCTGCGCAATTTGTCGGCCATGCACACCGACACCCAGGACCTGGCGGGCAATGGTGTGGCCAGCCTGCGGGCCATAGGGGAAGTACAGGGTCTGGTGAACGATATGCGCCGGGCGGAGTTACAGCACATTGTGGCCAGAAATGCCGAGGACAAGAAGCCAGAGGAAGCACGCTTCGGCACCAACAAGCCCAAGATGGACACCGCCATGGGCAAATACGAGAAGCTGCTGACCACCCCGGAGGCCCAGGCGGAGTGGGACAAGTTCAAGCAAGGGCTTGGCAAGTACTACGAGACCAGCACCAAGCTGTTTGCGCTCAGCAACGCGGGCGAGGCCGAGAATGACGCCACGCTGAAATACTTGCGGGGCGACTCGCGCACGGCATTCCGCAGCCTGTTCAAACAAACCGAAGACCTCGTCGCAAGCGCCAGCACGGGGGCCGACCAAAGTTATGCACACTCGGAGCAAACATATGGCCGCGCCAAGGTACTCACCATCACCATGATTCTGCTATCCATTGGTTGCGCCGTTGGTTTGGGCTGGTGGGTCACCCGGCAGATAACCAAACCTCTGACCCAGGCAGTAAAAGCAGCCCAGGACATCGCGCAGGGCGACCTTACCGTGGATGTCCGCTCGACCGGTTCAGATGAGACTGCGCAGCTATTGAATGCCATGGGCAGCATGAAAGACAGCCTGGCATCTGTAGTATCGCGGGTCCGCCAGGGTTCGGAATCGGTGGCCACCGCCAGTGCAGAAATCGCCCAGGGCAACCACGACCTCTCCGCACGCACGGAGCAGCAGGCCAGCGCACTGGAGGAAACCTCCGCCTCCATGGAAGAGCTGGGTTCTACTGTCAAACAGAATGCCGAGGCAGCCCAACAGGCCAACCAGCTGGCATCGAATGCGTCTGCGGTTGCCAAACAGGGCGGCGATGTGGTGGGACAGGTGGTGCAAACCATGAAGGGCATCAACGAATCCTCGCGCAAGATTTCCGACATCATCAGCGTCATCGACGGCATTGCGTTCCAGACCAATATCCTGGCCTTGAACGCCGCCGTGGAAGCCGCCCGCGCTGGTGAACAGGGGCGCGGTTTTGCCGTGGTGGCCAGCGAGGTGCGCAGCCTTGCGGGCCGCAGTGCAGAGGCTGCCAAAGAAATCAAGCAACTCATCAACGCCAGTGTTGAACGGGTTGAACAGGGCAGTGCGCTCGTTGACAAGGCCGGCGAGACCATGACCGAAGTAGTCAGCTCCATCCGCCGCGTGACAGACATTGTGGGTGAAATCTCTGCGGCCAGCGGTGAGCAGTCCTTGGGAGTCCAGCAGGTCGGAGAAGCTGTGGGGCAGATGGACCAGGCGACGCAGCAGAATGCAGCGCTGGTTGAGCAAATGGCCGCAGCGGCCAGCAGCCTGAAGAGCCAGGCCCATGACCTGGTGCAAACCGTGGCAGTGTTCAAGCTGACCGAGGGCCAGCAGGCCAGCGCGCCCGGTCCGTCACGTATGCGCCTCGCAATGGCTTAAGTCTCGCGCGGCCCAATTGGCGCCGCGTCACCGCCTCACGGGCGGTTGAAACGGTTCACCAGGCGCATGCCTTCCTGTGAGCCGGGTTTGTCCCGCGCAAACGCCTCGCGGCCGCGCGCGTAGCCGTAGTTCCAGTGGTCGTCCATGTGTTGTACAAATTCGGCATAACTGGGCGTGTGCTCCAGGCGCACGCGGTTCTGGCGCCAATCCAGCACATTGCGCATATAGGGCTTGGCCAGGGCTTGCATGATGTCCGATGTGTCTATCCAAACGTCCGCCTGCTGGGCATGCACCTGGCGCAGGCGTTGGTTGGCATCCGTTCCGAGCACGGCGCGCCATGCGGGTACCGACATCAGCTGGTCAAACGGCGCCTTGAACTCCATCACCACCCGGTGGGCCAGCCGGTGGGCCAGCTCGATGGGGAACAGGTCCACGACACCGCCCATGTAGTGGGCTTCGCCATGCGGGTGGCAGGCAAAGTAATACATGTCGGACACCGAGATGCGCGCCGCCATGTCCAGCGGCGTGGTGGTATCGGTCACCACCTTTGGCGCCACCGCGGAGTTGCCCCATTGCACGTCACCCAGCGGGGCAGGCATGCCATCGACCAGCTGCGCAGCACGGGGGGCACAGAACACGGTTTGCGCAAACAGCTTGCGCTGCCCACGCGGGCGTCCGACTTCGGCCGCCGTGTATAGCAATCGGCTACCAACCAAGGCAACGTCTGGTCCCGTGGCCACCGCGGGAAGCGGCAGTGCGGGCAAAGGCGGCAGCGCATGCAAGTAATTGTTGAACAGGTCAGGCACCTGGTGTGCCAGACGCGTGTCGATGGCCCGGCGGGCTACATCCAGCAGGACGCGGCCGATGGTAGCCCTGGGTGCCGGTGCGATGCTGTTCCAGAAGCGGTACATCTCGGGCGCTGCCAGCCAGGCTTTTTGCTGGACAGGGTCGGGTTCGCGGTGAATCAGGGCTGCTGCGATGGCACCGCCACAACTGGCAAGAACCAGATCCGGCGCCTGGCCGGCATCGCAAGCGGCGGCATGCATGCCCAGGTAGATGCCAAAGCGAAACCCACCGCCCGCCATGACCATGCATTGCTGGTAGCGCACGGACTATCGCCCCAACTTCTTCAGGAAGCGGGCCATGTGTGGATCGCTGCGGTCCAGCGGGACGTCCGCAAACGCAAACCACTTCACCGCGTTGAACTCCTCGGAATCGAAGTGCATGGCTTGGGCTTGCGATGCGTGAACCAGGTACCAAAGGCTGACGTCGGTGTGGCCTGCGGTCAGTCCCACTGTTTCGGTGCAGGTGATCATCAATGGAGCGTGGATGTCGTGCGTGGCGGAAAAGCCGAGTTCTTCCTGCAGTTCACGGACCACCGTTTCGCGCGGATGTTCTTCGGGTTCCACGTGGCCCCCGGCGGGTAACCAGAGTTGCGCGTTTTTGTGGTCTACCAGCAGGATGTGCGGCCCATCGACGACTGCGAAGTAGGACACCAGGTGCTGGGGCGGCGTGGCTGGCTTTGCCTGTCGGATTAACTCAGCACCAGAATCCACCCAGGCCAGCGCATCCGCACGGTGTTGTGCCTCCAACGGGTCCAGTGGCACGATGGATGCAATTTCAGAGCGAATGTGCTGTCGCCGCAGCGCGGTCAATGTGCTCACTCGACGACGGCATGCAGTGTGCAAATCGACCGCTCAGCAAACACACCGCCAGGCAGGCCCCAACTGTGGGTGATGCGCAGTTCCCCGCCCGGCTTCAACGCAATCGTGATTTCTTCGCGGAATGTGTTGACCATGTCTGTGGGCCCGCTGGCAAACACCACCGCCAGGGTTCCGTCATCGTCGTCAAGTGAACTGTCGATGGCGCGGTGTGGCAGCACAAAGGGCAACTCTTCCATCACCGGCCACAGGCACAAAGCGCCGTCAGAAGCGGCGGCCAGCAGCGTGGCCTCTTTGTGCAGACGTTTGCCATCGGCGCGGGTTGCCGTGTAGTGCAGCATCAGCGCACTGCCGCTCACCAGTGGCTCGATTGTCAGCCGCCCGACGAAGTGTTCACCTTCGTGGTTCGTACCATGGCCCGAGAAGGTGCTGGCTTGGGCGAGCAGGGCGGCGAGCAGGTTCATGAAAGCCCTCCCAAGGTCAGCAGCTCCGCAACGGATGCGAACAAGTAGCGGGGCTGTTCGTGCGCGAGCTCCTCGCGTGAGCCGTGCCCCCACAAAACGCCAGCGGCCTGCAGACCATTGCGGTGGGCGGCAACCATGTCCAACGCGCGGTCACCCACCATGACAGACGAAACACCTACCTGACCGTTGGCCACCAGGCCCTGTATTTGTTGCCACTTGTGGATGCCGATTTCTCCCCCGCTGACAAAACGAAAGTGTGTCCGCAGGCCAAACATTTCCAAAATCTGTTCGGCAAAGTCAACACGCTTGGATGTGCAAACCCCCATGTGAATGCCCGCTGTGCCGAAGGCGGCCAGCGCCTCGGGAATGCCGGGATACAGAACGTTTTCGGAGTAGCCCACATCGGCATACCGTTCACGGTACTTGGCCACCAGTTCCTGGATGTGGCTTGGTGTTGTTACGCCGGTGAGTGTTTTGAAGGTATCGTCCAGGGGCGGACCGATGTGAACCGACATCTGGCCTATTTCCTGTGCCGGGTAGCCGTAGTGGGTCAGTGCGTAGTTGATGGAGCGGCCTATCCCCACCAGGGGATCGCTAAGCGTCCCGTCCAGGTCAAACAGCAGATCGTGTGGCGCTGGCATGGTCAGGAACGCGGACTAGCCCCGTTCAATCTCTGCAAAGCTGAACAAAGCCTTGAGCGCCAGTCCGGCCGCGTCCAGTGCTTCGGCACCCCCGGTTTGTCGATCAATCACACACAGCGCGAGGGTTGGCTCCAGACCGTCACCCTTCAGCTTGGCCAGCGCATCGACGAGCGCACCGCCGCTGGAGACCACATCTTCGACCAGGATGAAGCGTTTGCCCTGCAGGGCCGCGCCTTCCGCGTAGCGGCAGGTTCCGTAGGCCTTGGGCTCCTTGCGGATGAAGGCAGCGGGAATGTTGGTGACCTGGCTCAGCATGGTCACGATGGGAATGCCTCCCATCTCCAAGCCCGCCAGGACCTCGGTGCCAGGCGGCACCAGGGGCGCCATGGCTTCAGCGATAGCACGCAACAACACAGGGTCAGACTCAAACTGGTATTTGTCGAAATAGGTGTCGCTGGTCATGCCCGAACGCAGGACGAAGTGTCCTGAGATGCGGGCACTTCGGCGGATTCTGGCGGCGAGTGTTTGCATGGCCTTGATGTTAAGGCCTGGCGGAGGGTCAGTTGTTACCAGCGATGGACCAACATTCAAGTGCTATTAAATATATAGTGCAATAGTTAGTTGCGACGGGGGCTACAGCCTTATTTCATCAAAGCCCACAGCCCCGCATCAATAGCGATACCACATGTTCTGTCGCCCGCGCATGGTCTTTGCTGCTCAACGCCTTGCGCCCCAGCACGGCGCAGACCTGCACATCAAAGTCGGCATAAGTCTGGGTGGCGGCCCAGATGGTGAAGAAGAGGTGGGTAGCGTCCACCGGGGCCATGCGCCCGGCATCTATCCAGCCCTGGATGACGGCGGATTTTTCTACTACCAGCGGGCGCAGCTCGGATTTCAGAATGGCCTTGACCACTGGTGCGCCGTGCAGCATCTCGTTGGCAAATACCTTGGAACCGTCCGGGCGCTGGGCCGACAGTGCCATCTTGACGCGTATGTACTGCTCCAGCGCGGCGCGCGGGTCGGCGTCGGCTTGGATGCCTTGGGCGGGTGCCAGCCAGTCGCTCAGGGTGCGGGCCAGCACGGCGCGGTACAACACGTCCTTGCTGCCAAAGTAGTAGTGCAGATTGGCCTTGGGCAGGCCACTGCTGGTGGCAATGGCGGCCATGGTGGCGCCGCTGAAGCCGGCGCGGGCAAACACTTTCTCCGCCGCACCCAGGATGCGGTTCTCATTGGACTTGCGGATCTGCCCCTTGATCGGGTCTTCGTCTGGCACGGGTGTGCGCAAAGGGGTGGCACGGGTGCGCGGAGTTTTGGCTTGGGATGGTGTCATAGTGGCAATGAAAAGGGGTCGCACCACTGTGGATACGACCCCCTTGGAGTCAGGGTGAAACCAGTCAGGGCGTGCAGCTTATTTGGACGCCGCTTCCCACACCGCATGGGACATGGCGGCCTTGCCCGGGTCTTTCTTGATCACCGGTGAGCTGCCACCGGCCAACAGCACCTTGACGGTGCGCTCGTAGGCGGCGGGCTCCAGGTACCCAATCTTGGGTGTGCCGGCATTGGTGATCAGCTTGGCCACGTTTTCCATCTGACGCTTCTGCACCTTCAGGGTTGCGCTGCCGGATGCATCTGCAGCCACCACCACCTTGGCTGCCGCTTCGGGGTCTTTCACCGCGTCATTCCAGCCCTTGAAGGTGGCCTTCAGGAACTTGGCCATGCGCGCGACAAAGGCCGGGTCCTTGAGCTTGGCCTCCATCACATACAGGCCGTCTTCCAGCGTAGCCACGCCTTCTTTTTCATAGAAGAAGGTGACCAGGTCGCTCTCCTTGACGCCAGCATCCACCACCTGCCAGTACTCGTTGTAAATCATCGTGGAGATACAGGCAGCCTGGTTTTGCAGCAGCGGGTCGACATTGAAGCCCTGCTTGAGGATCTTGATGTCGGTGTCGGGCTTGTTGCCCAGCTTGGCCATCCAGTTGAGGAAGGGGTATTCATTGCCGCCGTACCAGACGCCCAGTGTCTTGCCCTTGAGGTCTTTGGGGGTGGTGACGCCGCTGGCTTTTTTGCAGGTCAGCATCAGGCCAGACTGGTTGAACACCTGGGCAATATTGACCAGCGGCACGCCGGCTTCGCGCGAGGCCAGGGCAGAGGGCATCCAGTCCACGATCACGTCGGCACCGTTGCCGGCAATCACCTGGGCCGGGGCGATGTCAGGACCACCGGGTTTGATCGTCACATCCAGGCCCTCGGCCTTGTAGTAACCCTTGGCCTGCGCCACGTAGTAGCCCGCAAACTGTGCCTGGGGCAGCCACTTCAGCTGCACGGTCACCTTGTCGGCGGCGTGTGCGGTCATGCCGCACACAGCCAATACCGCGGCCATCAGGCCTTTGCTCACCAGAGAAGAACGGGTCATGGAACACTCCTTGGGTTGTGGATGGAAACAAAACAACGGGTCATGGATGCACGGCGCATTATTGACCGCGAATCGACGGATGCCAGAACGCAGCGCGCTGCTCCAGCTGTACAAGCAAGGCATAGGCCAGCGAGCCGGTGACCGCGGCCACCACAATCGCACCCCAAACCAAAGACATGTTCATGCGGGCCGCTTCGGTCGATATCCGAAAGCCCAGGCCCACCGTGGGTGAGCCGAAAAATTCGGCCACGATGGCGCCGATCAGGGCCAACGTGGCGTTGACCTTTAAAGCACCAAAGATGAAAGGCGTGGCAGAAGGCAGGCGCAGCGACCACAGTGTGCGGCTGTAGCTGGCGGCATAACTGTGCATCAGCTCCCGCTCCAGCTTGCCCGAGGCCTGCAGACCCGCCAGCGTGGACACCAGCATCGGAAAGAATGTCATCAACACCACGACTGCCGCCTTGGATGGCCATTCAAAACCAAACCACATCACCGCAATGGGCGCCACTGCCACCAGCGGCACGGTGCTGGTCAGGGACGCCAGTGGCAGCAGGCCACGTTGCAGGAAAGGCATGCGATCTATCGCCACCGCCACCACAAAGCCCAGGCCACTGCCCAGCAACCATCCCACGCATACGGCCTTGAGCACGGTCTGGCTGAAGTCGCCCCATAACTTGCCGGGGTTGTCAATCAGCGACTGCAGGATCAGCGTGGGTGCGGGCAGCAGCACACGTGGTACCTCAAACGCCACCACCAGCATCTGCCAGAAATAGAGGACCCACAGACCAAAGAGCGCGGCAGTCAGCACGCCGTCAAAACGTGTGCCCTGGATGGCGGCGACGCGGCGTATGGACCACAGTGCCACTGCTCCCAGCACAGCCAGCAGCAACCAGAAAAGGGTGGTGGGCGGGCTATTGCCCTGGGCTGTGGGATGCAGAAACAGCAGGCTGGCTGCGGCCAGCGATGCAACGACTACAAGAGCCGTGGTGCGGTGGGATACGGGCAATGGCGGTTTCATGGCTGTCTCCTGTGCCGCAGGGCCAGGTGTTCGGTGCCCGCCACCAAGGTCGTCAGCAGCAGCCCCAGCAGCGCCGACATCACCAAAGCGGACCAGATAGCCAGCGTGTTGCCGTAGTAGGAGCCCGTCAGCAGCCGAGCACCCAGGCCGGCCGTTGCCCCGGTCGGCAACTCGGCCACCATGGCGCCCACCAGGCTGGCGGCAATTCCGACTCGCAGTGCAGGGAACAAAAAGGGCAATGCGGCGGGCATGCGCAGCAGCCACAGCGCCTGCCAGCGGGTGGCGGCATAGGTGTGCATCATTTCAGTCTCAATGACCTGCGGCGAGCGCAGGCCCTGCACCATGGCTACTGTGACGGGGAAGAAGCTCAGGTACATCGCAATGGCGGCCTTGGGTGCCAGGCCTTCCAGGCCCAGGCTACCCAGTATCACCAGCACAATGGGCGCAATCGCCAGAACCGGCACGGTCTGCGACGCGACGATCCAGGGCAGCAAGGCGCGGTCCAGTGTGCGTGAATGCACGATGAGAACGGCTAGTACCAGACCCAACAACGTGCCCAGCACAAAACCGACCAGCGTGGTCTCGCCAGTTACGGCAACATGGAACAGCAGGTTGCGGGGTGAGTCCAATGGCCAGTCCACCAGGCTAGACCAGAAGTCGATCGCAATCTGGTGCGGCGCGGGCAGCACGGGGCGTTCCATGTTCAGCGTGGCACGCAGTACGTCTTGCCAGGTGAAGGGATCGCCAATAGGGGTCAGCACGCGTTCGACGGCGGCGCTGGCATTCATGGCCCATGCTGCGCCGTACCAGGCGAGCATCAATACGATAAGCACCACAGCAATTGGCAGGCCACTCTCCCAGATGCGGGTGGCCAAAGGGGCGGCAGGTGGCCTATTCGTGGTGGCCATCGGCAAGTGCCTCGCGCACCGCGTGCGCCACATCCATAAAGGCTTGGGTGTCGCGCAGACCCAGATGGCGTTCATCGGGCAGGGGCGACTCAATCACTTTGACAATACGCCCCGGCCGCGGCGACATGACGACGATACGGGTGGACAAATAGACCGCCTCGGCAATCGAGTGGGTCACAAACACCACGGTGCGGCGTTCACGTTGCCACAGCTGTTGCAACTGTTCGTTGAGCCGGTCGCGGGTGATTTCGTCCAGGGCGCCAAAGGGCTCGTCCATCATCAAAATCTTGGGCTCAAAAGCCAACGCGCGGGCGATGGATACACGCTGCTGCATGCCACCCGATAACTGCCAGGGGTATTTGCCTTCAAAACCCTTGAGGCCTACACGTTCCAGATGGGCCAGCGCGGTGCTGCGGTTTTGCGCCTTATCCCCGCCCTGGATCTGCAACGGCAGCATCACATTGCCCAAAACGGTGCGCCAGGGGAACAAGGCTGGTGCCTGGAACACGTAACCATAGGCCCGGGCCAGACGCGCGTCGTGTGGGCTGACACCATTGACCAACACCGAGCCTTCGGTGATGTGCTCCAGGTCGGCAATCACGCGCAGCAGCGTGGTCTTGCCGCAGCCCGATGGGCCAATCAGGGATACGAATTCGCCCTCGCCAATGCGCAGATCAATGTTGCGCAGGGCCTGGACCGGGGTATCTGCCGTCTGGTAGACCAGGCTGGCGTTGTGCACCTCTACCGCAGCAGCCGATGGGGCTTCGCCCTCGGACGGGGTGTTAGACGGATGGCTGGCATGGGGGGCTGCGGTGGGTTGATCAGGTTTCATCGATAAAAGCTAACCATTTGGTCAATTTATTGTAGGCTTGCTTGCAAGTTCCGTACCGCAATTTACCCCACTATGCGGGCTTACCCTAAGCGGACTTACCCGTGTGCCCTCAACCCATCAGCCCATACTCAAATCGCCTCGGTGCGTTGTACCAACCAGTCCAGCGCAGCACCGCTGACCAGTGGACTCAGGCGTGTACGCACGGTGGCGTGGTAGGCATTGAGCCAGGCGATTTCGTCCGCACGTAGCAGTTCCTTGTCGATGCAACGGGTGTCGATGGGGCACAGCGTCAGTGTCTCGAATTCCAGGAACTCACCAAACGGCTCACCGGTCTTGGCGGCCACGTTCAGCACCAGATTTTCGATACGCACGCCCCACTGGCCAGCGCGGTACAGGCCAGGCTCGATGGACGTGACCATGCCGGGCTGCATCGCCATGTTGGCGTCGGGAATGGCCTTGGAAATGCTTTGCGGGCCTTCGTGCACGTTCAGGAAATAACCCACGCCGTGGCCGGTGCCGTGGCCGTAATCCATGCCGTGTTCCCACAGCGGTGCGCGGGCCAGCGCGTCCAGCATGGGTGACAAGGTGCCCAGCGGAAAACGGGCGCGGGACAGGCCAATCGTGCCCTTGAGCACGAGGGTGTAGTCTCGCTTTTGTGCGGCGCTGGGCGTGCCGATGGGCCAGACGCGGGTGATGTCGGTCGTGCCGCCAGGGTATTGGCCGCCGGAGTCGATCAGCAACAGGCCGTTGCCTTCAATGACGGAATGGCTCTCGGGCGTGGCGCGGTAGTGCGGCATGGCGCCATTGGCGTTGAAACCGGCAATCGTGTTGAATGACAGGCCGACAAAACCGGGCCGCTTGGCGCGCTCTGCCGTCAGGCGTTCGTTAACCGTCAGCTCGGTGATGCGTTCCTTGCCCAGCGCGGATTCAAACCAGGCGTAGAAGGCACACATGGCGGCGCCGTCCTGCTCCATGGCGGCGCGCACATGGGCGGCTTCGGACGCATTTTTGCGGCTCTTGAGCAGGGTGCTGGGGTTGATGGCTTCGACCACTTTCACGGCCGGCGTCGCACTTTCACGCAGCCCCAGCGTGACCCGGCGTGGGTCCAGCAACAACACGGCGTCGGCCGGCAGGGTCGCCAAGGCCGGGCCGGCGAGTGTGTAATCCTGCACCGCAACGCCGTCCTCTTTCAAACGTACGGCCAGGTCGGCAGGCACTTTGCCCGCTGCCACAAACAAGGTTGCCGATGCTGCATCGATCAGCGCGTGCGCCAGGAACACCGGGTTATAGGACACATCGGAGCCGCGCAGGTTGAACAACCAGGCGATATCGTCGACTGTGGAGATGAAGTGGTGGCTGGCACCCGCATGGGCCATGGCCGAGCGCACCTGGGCCAGTTTGGCGCTGCGAGGGGCGCTGGCAAATGCGGCGGCGTGTTCGTAAATGGGGGCCAGCGGCAGGGACGCACGGTCTGGCCAGATATGGTTGAACAGGTCCACATCGGTGCGCACGGTGGCGCCGACCTTGGCCAGTGTGTCGCGCAACTGCTGCGCGGCGGCCAGGCCCAGCACGGCGCCATCCACACCGACCACCTTGCCATTGCCCGTGTTCTGCGCCAGCCACTGCACATGGTGGGTGGAGGCGCCGGTGTCTATCTTGACCAGCTCGATGCCAGTGTGGGCCAATTCGGTTTCGGCCTGTGTCCAGTAACGGCTGTCGGCGAACAACGCAGCACGGTCGCGTGTGACGACCAAGGTGCCCATGGAGCCGGTAAAGCCCGACAACCATTCACGCCCTTGCCAGCGTGCCGGCAGGTACTCGGACAGGTGCGGATCGCTCGATGGCACCAGGCAAGCCGCCAGGCCCAGCTCCGTCAGGGTGCTTTGGGCGCTGGCTATGCGTTGGGCAAAAACAGAGGGCGTGGCAGTCATTGCGGTTCCTTGTGGGAAGGGTGTTGGCGCCGGGGTGGGGCGCAAACCCGCAATTGTAGAACTGCTCTTTTTACAGCCGGGTCACGCCCTGCACATAACCGACCAATTTGCCGTCCACATACAAGGCACCTTCTGGCGCCCCGGCTTCTGCGTAGAAC
>JAZKDY010000028.1:0-3530 GCA_040387325.1 Pseudomonadota bacterium
GGTCGGAAAACACCTTCTCCTGCGCCTTCTCGCGCACCGAGCAGGTGTTGAACAGAATCAGGTCGGCTTCTTCCACGTTTTGTGTGGGGGTGTAACCCTGGGCGGCGCCCAGCACGTCGGCCATCTTGTCCGAGTCGTACTCGTTCATCTGGCAGCCAAAGGTTTTGATGAATACTTTTTTGTCGGTCATACGGACCTCTCAGTGAAATGCTATGAATTTAGTAGCGATACCATTAGTCTGCACGGGGGCTGCAGCCCGATTTCGCATATAAGCTCTGGCCCGGGCGTGGCCCGCAGCGCTTATTTGGGATCGGTAGTGGCCGGCGCGCTGGACTTGGAGCCGATGTCAGAGGACGCCGTTGAGGCGTCCGTCACATAGTTCGGTGGCAGGTTGGCGGCATCTTTAGATTGCCGTGCCTCAGTGGCATTGAGTATCCAGACCTCGTGCACCATGCCCTGACCGTCCAGTACATAGTGCACCGGCAGGGACTGACCCGCCAGGGTGCCAGACATCACCAGCAGATTGTTGGTGCCACGGATGCGGGCACCGGGCGACAGGCGTGCATTCTGGCCGTTCAACAGGATGTCGGGCGGGTAGTTGACCTGTAGCGTGGCGCGTTTGGCAGCCGCGGGGAAGTTACGCACGGCTTCCTGCGCAAAGGCAGTGCCTGCCAGCACCAGCAGGGCGGCAGACAGCAGGGCGGCACGCCAGGGGGCGGTGGAAGCGGTGGTGGATGGGATGCAGCGGTTCATGGTGTATGTCCAGAGGCTGTTGAAGAAAGAACGTGATTTTAAGGCCAATGCCCGCTGTCGCAGTTTGGGCCGCGATTGCGTCTTATCACCGTGTACCGCCATTTCCACCAAACCCAGGGAGAACGTTCATGCGCCAGCCGAGCCGTCGATTTGCCAACCTCAAACATCTGGTGCCCATGCTGGCACTGTTGAACATGGCAGTTTCCGCCCAAACGCAGTTGCGCCCGCCTGTGGGCACACTCGGCAGTGGCAGCCATCCCGTCATCACCCCGCCGCTGGTGGTGACACCCCATCGCCCGCCACCGGTGCAGCCGCCAGCCCCTCCGGCGCCTGCGACGCCGCCCGCCAACACCGGCGGATCCGGAAGCACCGGCAGCAGCATGCCGTGCCTCGTCAAAAATGTGACCCACTTGGTGGGCAAGTACGTGAGCGTCCATTGCCTGGCAGCGCAGGAAGGCATCCACACCTTGAAAATGCCCATGGACAAACCCGGCATCGGCCTGTTTGTCACCGGTCTCACCGGTGCCGCGCTGGATGGGAAAACCATCACGCTGTCCTACAAGGATCTGCCCGATGGTGCAGGTGGTGTGGCGGGCTGCAGTGCGGCCAGCGCCTGCGCCGAACTGCTTGGCACCAAGTGAGCGGGGGCGGTATGCAACGCGCACACCCATTTCTGGCGGCACTGCTGGCCATGCTGTTCGGCAGCTTTGTTTGCTGCGGAGGCGCCTGGGCGACCGTGGACCCGGATGTCCGGACCGTCAAATGTTTGCCGACGGAAGTCACCACCCACCCGGCGTTCTGGCCCGACAAACCGGCGGGAGTTACCGTCAAATGCGACAACGGCGCGCGTTACCTGGTCCCCGGTGCCGAGAAAACGCCGTATGACGTGGCGCCCACCGCGGTCGACCCCACAGTAGCGCGCGCGCTGTTGAATGCGGCCAAACAGTACAACAAGCCGTTGATGCTGCAATACTCGACCAAGGTGCTGAACCAGGACCCCTACCAGTGCCAAAGGAGTCTGCCCTGCGTGGTGTCACTGGAGATCACGGACCAGCAGCTCGCGGTGTCTGGCGGCGACCAACCCCTGCTGCTGACCAGTGCGGTGTGCACGGTCGGCACCGTGGGTGAAAGCACCAATGGCCTGACGCTGGACTGCACCAATCTCAACCGTGGCATCTCGGTATTTGCACTGCCGGCGGGTACCGAGGCCGGCATCGCCGCGCAGATCGCCAAAGCCGCTAAGAGCCGAAGCCAGAAACTCGCCATCCTGTATGCGCCAGATGACAAATCCGGCACCGGCTTTGGCTGCAAGGTTGCGGACTGCAGGCCGATTCGTTCCATCGGTTTTGAAGTGGATGTTGCGGCGGTCATCAAAGATGAGCTGGAGGCCACGGTGGTGGCCTACACGCCACCGCGCATCGAACCCTACATGGCCATGGGGCGGGGCAACACCCCTTACTCCGAGTACATGCGGGACAACCAGTATGTCTACATCAAGGGCCCGGCCAAACACTACGCCAGCACGCTGCAGGCCTGCACACTGGACGTGCGTGGCGCGGGCAACGGCATCAGCTACCACTACCCGCCCGGCGTGCTGGCCGAGGGACTGAAGACTTTTGTGTACTTTGTCAGCCAGCCCTCGGCGGGGTACACCGCGGCAAAGGCCGCTGTGGTCGATGGCATGGTCGCCGGCCTGGCAGAGATTGGCGTGCCCTGCAATGGCACCTGCCGCGCCGCCATCGAAGCCGGCATGAACGCCGCACTGGCCGCTGCGGGCCTGCCGCCGTCCTTGCCCAATGCGCAGGCCGTCATGGAGGGCGGCGCTGGCGCACTGGCGGGACAGACCGTAGGCCTGGCCATGTCGCAAATACCGGGCGCGCCGGTGGATGCCGGTGCGATGGAGTCCTTCATGTACGAGGCAGGCAAAGAGGTCGTACGGGAGAAACTGCAGTCCGCAATCCAGAAGGGCATCGTGCAGGCCTCGCAGCGCGCCATCTGCCCCAAGGGGGTCAACCCCGACGGTGTGAGCTGCAAGGCCAAGAAAGATGACCCCGTGACCTGGGGCACGCTGGATACGCTGTTGCAGCCCTTCCCCGCAACGGCGTATGTCCACATCAAGCCCAGGAAGGGCGTGGTATCGGCCAAGCTCAAGCGGGTGCACATCCAGGTTTTGGTGGAGGGTGCGGAATTCATTGCCGACCAGCCCAGCTACGCGCTGGACTATTTGCCCGCCGAAGGGGTGGTGCTGCCCGTGGTGCTGTGGCCGCGCATCAACAACCAGGCGCTGCGGGCGAGCATCAATACGCAGGACGGATCGCCGGGTGCCAAACAACTCGCCAACTGGGCCCAGAGCAATCTGGGCAACCGTATGGAGAATGTGTACAACACCCATTTCGATTTTGTGCCCAAAGACCGTTTTCCGTTGCCGGCCTACAGTGCTGCCAAGCCCATGACCCTGCGCGTGAACGGCTTTGCCGGTATTGGCAACCAGCCAGGCCAGGCCAGTGCGTCGCTGGCCCAAAAACCGGTGAATGCGGGTGCGGCTTTCGCGCTGGGTGGCCAGGTCTACGGCATGCAACCGCACCCGCTGTGCAACTTCAACGCCCGGTGAGGGGCCAGCCTTTTCATGGGGCAAGAAAAAACCCGCTGTGGCAACGGCCAGAGCGGGTTTTTGCAGCGTTTGGTGGTCGTAGGTGGATTTGAACCACCGACATCAGCATTATGAATGCTGCGCTCTAACCAACTGAGCTATACGACCGGAGCCCAGAATTATAGAC
>JAZKDY010000029.1:0-12687 GCA_040387325.1 Pseudomonadota bacterium
CGTTCATGCCGGCCATGGGTTCGTCCAGCAGCAGCACTTGCGGCTCCATCGCCAGGGCGCGGCCCAGGTCGACGCGCTTTTGCAGGCCGTAGGGCAACTGGCCCACGGGTGTCTTGCGGTAGGCCTGGATTTCCAGGAAATCGATGATGCGCTCCACGGCTTCGCGGTGCATGATTTCTTCGCGTTCGGCCGGGCCCCAGCGCAGGGCCTGCAGCAGGATGTTGCTTTTGATCTTCAGGTTGCGGCCGGACATGATGTTGTCCAGCACACTCATGCCCTTGAACAGTGCCAGGTTCTGAAACGTGCGCGCCACACCCATCACCGCGACCTGGTGGCTGTTCATGTGTTTGAAGGTCTGGCCGCGAAACGCAATCGATCCCTGCTGCGGCGTGTAGACACCGTTGATGCAGTTCAGCATCGAACTCTTGCCCGCACCGTTGGGGCCGATGATGGCGCGGATCTCGTGTTCCTTGACGTTGAACGAGATGTCGGTCAGCGCCTTGACGCCGCCGAAACTCAGGCTGATGTTTTTGACGTCGAGAATGACGTCGCCTATTTTTTTAGTCATGCTGCAGCCTTCACCGGTGCAAAGGTCTTGGTGTCTTCAATACGCAGCGTGGCGCTCACCTTGCCCGTGCGACCGTCTTCGAACTTGACCTGGGTTTCAATAAACTGGGACGTCTTGCCGCCGTACAAGGCGTCAATCAGCACGTCGTACCGCTCGGCGATAAAACCACGGCGGACCTTGTTGGTGCGGGTCAGTTCGCCATCGTCGGCATCCAGCTCCTTGTGCAGGATCAGGAAGCGACTGACCTGGCTGCCGGCCAGCAGCGTGTCCACACTCAGGTCGGCATTGACCTTTTCCACACATTCCTTGATCAGCTGGTAGACCTCGGGCTTTTGCGCCAGATCGGTATAACCCGCATACGGCAGGTTGCGCCGCTCTGCCCAGTTGCCGACCGCGTCGAAGTCGATGTTGATCATCACGCAGACCTGGTTGCGGCCATCGCCATAGGCCACAACCTCCTTGATGTGCTGGAAGAACTTGAGCTTGTTCTCCACATACTTGGGCGCGAACATGGCGCCGTCGTTGGCACCGCCTTTGATGCGGCCCACGTCTTTCACGCGGTCGATGATCTTCAGGTGGCCATTGGCGTCGATGAAGCCGGCGTCGCTGGAGTGGTACCAGCCATCGGCCGTCAACACCTCGGCCGTGGCTGCCGGATTTTTGTAATACGCGCTGAACAACCCAGGGGACCTGATCAATATCTCGCCGTTGTCGGCCACCTTGATCTCCACACCGTCGCAGGGCACACCCACGGTGTCGGCGCGGGCTTCGTGGTCAGGCTGCAGGCACACAAACACGGCGGTTTCGGTGGAGCCATACAACTGCTTGAGGTTGATGCCGATGGAACGAAAGAAGCTGAACAGATCCGGCCCGATGGCCTCCCCCGCCGTGTAGGCCACACGCACGCGGCTCAGGCCCAGCGTGTTGCGCAGCGGGCCATAAACAAACACGCCGCCCAGTGCATACAGCAGGCGGTCAGCAAATGAAACTGCTTTGCCGTCCATCAGATTCGGGCCAACCCGTTTGGCCACCGACATGAAGTAATGGAACATGCCACGCTTGATGGCGCCGGCGTCTTCCATGCGGATCATCACGCTGGTCAGCAGGCCTTCAAAAATGCGGGGCGGCGCGAAGTAGTAGGTGGGGCCAATCTCTTTCAGATCGATGGTGACCGTGGCCGCAGACTCGGGGCAATTGACCACATAACCGCAGGCCAGCCACTGGGAATAACTGAAGATGTTCTGCCCGATCCAGGCCGGAGGCAGGTAGGCCAATACCTCTTCATCACCCGTCAGCTTGTCAAAGTCTGCACCCACACGCGCCCGGTCCAGCAGCGAGTTGTGGGTGTGCACCACGCCCTTGGGGTTGCCCGTGGTGCCGGAGGTGAAGAACATCGCGCCCGTATCGTGGGGCGTGGCCTGGTTGGCCTCACGCGCATAAAAGTCGGGGTGCAGTGCGACGAATGCCTTGCCCGCCGCTTGCAACTCATCCAGCGAGGCCAGGCAGGGCTCATCGTACTTGCGCAGGCCGCGCGGATCGTCAAAATAAATGCGCTCCAGCATGGGGCAGCTCTCGCGCACTTCCAGCAGCTTGTCGACCTGCTCCTGGTCTTCGGCAAAGGCAAACCGCACTTCGGCGTTGTTGATGGGGAACACACACTCGGCCGCGGCGGCATCCTGGTACAGGGGCACAGGTATCGCGCCCAGCGATTGCACGGCCAGCATGGTGGCGTACAGGCGCGGGCGGTTGGCACCCACCACCACCATGTGTTCGCCACGGCGCAGACCCGCCTGGTGCAGGCCGGCGGCCAGCTGTTGCACCATGGTCAGCAGTTCGGACCAGGTCAAAGCCTGCCAGATGCCGTATTCCTTTTCACGCATGGCGGGCGCGTTGGGGCGCTCACTGGCGTGTTTTTGGAGTAGCCGCGGAAAAGTCGTTTGCATTCCGAATCCTTGTCTGTCTGTCACCTGTGTCCACACCCGATGTTGTGCAACAACAGGTCTGTCTATGGGGCGAATATTAGTCTTGCATTTGACGTCAGGTTGTCGTTTGGACGACAATTTGTGTGTTTATGGGTAGGTGTTTTCCCTTCACTTATTGCCAACTTACAAAGTCCCACATGTCCGCCGACCCATCCCTTTTTCAACGCCGTCGCGCCCTCACCGCCGCTGAACTGGACGCCATTCCGTGGATCCATTTGTTGTCCGCACAAGAGCGGCAGCGCGCCACCGAAGACCTGAAAATTGCCGACGCCGATCCCGGTGAATACATCTGCCGTATCGGCCGCCCAGTGACCTACTGGTTTGGTGTGGTGGACGGCTTGCTGAAGATGAGCAGCGACAACGCCGAAGGCCAGACCATGACCTTCACCGGTGTGCCGCCCGGGGGCTGGTTTGGCGAGGGAACGGCCATGAAACGCGAGACCTACCGCTACAACATCCAGCCCCTGCGCAAGAGCCGCGTCGCCGGTCTGCATGTGGACACCTTCCACTGGCTGCTGGACCACTCCATAGGTTTCAACCGCTTTGTGATGAACCAGCTGAACGAACGCCTGGGCCAGTTCATCGCCGCCCGCGAGATCGACCGCATGACCAACCCCGACATCCGCGTTGCGCGCAGCCTGGCGTCGCTGTTCAACCCGGTGCTGTACCCCGGTGTGGGTGAGGTGCTGCGCATCACGCAGCAGGAGTTGGCGTATCTGGTGGGCCTGTCGCGCCAGCGGGTGAACGAGGCACTGACCGCGCTGGCGGCGAATGGGGCGATCAAGGTGGAGTACGGAGGCTTGCGGGTGATGGATCTGCAGGCACTGCGCAGCCAGGTGACATTCAGGTGAATTGGGCTGTAGCCCCCGTGGAATATGGTGGTTGCGCTATTGTTTTTGAATCTGCTACTTACTACGACGCCAGGAGAGTGACGCCGTGACGCGCGAAAACCGAACAACCTAGATGCGGAAGTAGTCCAAACGGACTATTGGCAAAGCCTGGGGCGGAAGTTACAGTCTGTAACATTCTCCGAACAAAAGCATCCCGCCGTGAACCTCCGCCCAAAAATCCTCGCCGCGCTGGTCAGCGTCGCAGCTTCCTGCTCTGCCTTTGCTGCAAGCAGTCTCTCCTTCCAGGATGTCACCTTCAGCGCGCAGGCCTTGGACAGCGACACATTGACGTTCACCATCTCGGGCGCTGATACCGCTGGTGGCGACTGGACGGGTGTTCAGTACCTGAAAGCCTTCGCTTTCAAGGACATTGGTGACATCACCTCAGCCACCGTTGTCAACGGCCCGTCTTTCGCGTCCATCGCCGAGAGCGGCAAGGAGCTCAATGCCAAAGGTTGCACGGGCGGCAACTCCGGCGGTGCGTGTTTCTCGTTTGCACAGGGTGCTTCGCTCACCAGCTCCATGACTTGGACGATTGATTTTGTAGCCGCAGCGGGCAAGACACTGAACTTTGCGGCACCGCACCTCAAGGTCGATTTCTACACAACACTCGCAGACAAAAAGTCAACTGGCAGTTTGTTGTCCCAGGGCATGGTGTCGGCCGTTCCGGAACCTGAAACCCTTGCACTTCTTTTGGCCGGACTGGGTGTGGTGGGTGCAGTGGCCCGTCGGCGTCAAAACCGCACGCGGTAACCAAAGGACAAAAAGTCCTCGCCGTTAGCGCCATAGTTGTTCAACAGGTCATACACGGCGCAGCGGTGGTGCAGGCGCACAAAGACCTCGCGCGATTTGTCTTGCGGCCGTGAAAACGCCAGTTCAATCATCAAAAAATTCAGCGTCTGGCTTCCCTTGCCCTCGGGACCCAGCTCCAGCGCGCTGACCTTGGACGTGTAGGACAGGCCCAAAGGGCCCAGGCGCAGATCGGTTTGCAGCGTGTCCTTCCACGGAAAACTGCTCCAGCGCAGCACCGGGGCAATGGCGATCTCGGTCAGCGAATCCATACCAAATTGCTGGCCGATCATGCCGTCGATCTCAATCGACATGGGGAGAGACTGGGAGCGCCAGATTGTCTTGGTGCCGGTGACCGCCAGCATGTGGTGGTTCATGAAAGTGGCTTTGCCCTGGGTCAGTCCAGCGGGTTCGGTGTCGTAGAACTTGCCACCATACCCGCCTATGCTCCAGTCCGGTTCGGCGGCCACGGCGGGGCGCTGGTACACCAGGCAGGCGGACAAAAGCAACAACAAGTGGGCGGCAAACCTGACGGGTATGTGCTGGCCGCTAGGGCGGGTTTTGGCGGTTGGTTTCATTGGTGATAGTCTCCGTTCACACGACATCCCAAATGGCGAGCCTATTTTTTCGCAGAGGCGCTCAAGTGTCAATCGACCCGGGGCCTGCACACCATAACACCCCTGCCGGCATCCCAGGATGCTTGTATGTCAAATGACCCTCCAGCCCCCGTAAAATATGCAGATACAGCTACAAAAGAGATAGCAAATGACAGACTCCAACAAACCACCTGCCCCCACCTTCCGCCGCGCCCCACCCCCCGTAGCGGGCAAAAGCCCCGCCAGCCGTGCGGCCATTCCCGCGGGCCAGACCAACACCGCCGCCCATGGCGCCAACGGCACGATGCGGCTGAACAAACGCATGGCCGAGCTGGGGCTGGCCTCGCGCCGCGAGGCGGACGACTGGATCGCCAAGGGCTGGGTCAAGGTCAACGGCAAGGTGGCGGAGATGGGTATGCAGGTGGCGCCCGATGCGCGCATCGAGGTCACCCAACAAGCCAAGGGCGCCCAGGCCAACCAGGTCACGATTCTGCTGAACAAACCCATCGGCATCGTCAGCGGCCAGGCCGAAGACGGGCACGAGCCGGCCATCACGCTGATCCAGCCTCAAAACCGCTGGGCAGAAGACAACGCACGTTTCTTCTTCCACGGCAGCCAGCTCAAGAGTCTTGTGCCCGCCGGCCGGCTGGATATTGATTCCACCGGCCTGCTGGTGCTGACGCAGGACGGCCGTGTGGCCCGCCAGCTGATTGGTGAAGACTCGGGTATGGAGAAGGAATACCTGGTGCGTGTGGTCTACACCGGTGTGGCCAATCCGGCGGCAGCCAACTCGCCCGCGGCCACGTACAACGCGCGCATGGCGGCCCGGCCCGCGCCACCCACCCAACTGAGCCGCATTGACGATGACGACCCGGTCAGCTCGGATGTGCAGTCCGTGTTCCCGGTGGAGAAGCTGCGCCTGCTGCGCCACGGCCTGCGCCTGGACGACCAGGCCTTGAAACCCGCCAAGGTGGAGTGGCAGAACCCCGAGCAACTGCGCTTTGTGCTGGTTGAGGGCAAAAAACGCCAGATCCGCCGCATGTGTGAGCTGGTCGGGCTCAAGGTGGTGGGCCTGAAGCGTGTGCGGGTGGGCAAGGTCATGCTGGGGAATTTGCCAGTCGGACAGTGGCGTTACCTTGCGCCGCACGAGTCTTTCTAGAACCTGTCCCATGCCCAAATCGCCCGCGCAACCGGCTAAAAAATCTCCCCTCAAACACCTGCGCCCGTCTGACCTGCGTGGCGTGGCCCAACTGGCCACCCAGGCGACCCGCGGTGTGGCCACCATGGCCGAGGGTGTGCACCACGCGGTGCTGGGCACCATGGGTCTGGCGGGCGGCAAGGCCGGGCAGCAGACCAGCGGCATCACCGGTTATGTCTACCGCACGGTGCGCGGTGTCACCGAACTGGTGGGCAAGACCCTGCACGCGACCTTCACCAAACTGGAGCCCCTGCTTGCCGCGCTGGTGGATGCACCGCCCGACACACCCGAGCGCGAAGCCGTGCTGGCCGCGCTGAATGGCGTGCTGGGCGACCAGCTTGAGCAGAATCACAACCCGCTGGCCACACCCATGACGCTGCGCTACCAGGGCCGCGTGCTGAACACCAACGCCCTGCCCGCCATGCCCCAAGCCACCGGCAAGGTATTGCTGATGATCCATGGCCTGTGTATGAACGATTTGCAGTGGACGCCAGGCGAACCGGCCGCCGATGGCAACCCGGTGGCCGACATCCCTGCCACGCTGGCAACCGCGCTGGGCTACACGCCCGTTTACCTGCGCTACAACACCGGCCGCCATACCTCACAAAATGGGCGTGAACTGGCTGCCATGCTGGAGCAACTGCTGGCAAATTGGCCAGTCCCCGTGAAAGAACTCAGCGTGGTGGTCCACAGCATGGGTGGCCTGGTTATCCGCAGCGCCGTTCACGCCGCACAACAGACTCCGTTGCACTGGCCGCGGCAGTTAAAGAACATCGTCTTCCTGGGCACACCCCACCACGGTGCCCCACTGGAGCGCGCCGGCAACTGGATAGACGTGATCCTGGGCACCACCCCTTTCAGCAAACCTTTTGCCAAACTGGGCCAATTGCGCAGCGCGGGTATCACCGACCTGCGGTATGGCTTCGTGCTGGAAGGCGACTGGTCCGGGCAAGACCGCTTCACACGCAAACCCGACAGCCGCCAGCCCCTGCCGCTGCCCGAGGGCGTGGCCTGTTACACCGTGGCCGCCACATTGGCCAAGCCACGCAGCCTGCTGGCCGAGCGCTTGGTGGGTGACGGCCTCGTGCCGCTGCGCAGCGCGCTGGGCCAGCACGATGCGCCAGAACACGCGCTGCACTTTGCCAAGGACCGCCAAACCGTGGTCTACCGCATGAACCACATGGAAATGCTGTGCAGCCCCGTGGTGCGCGACCAGGTGCTGGCCTGGCTGGGCACACCACCCCGCTATATACGTCACAGCACGGGCCTGCACCCGGCACTTGAAAAGCACCCCATCGCCCATAATTGAGGGTTTCGCGCGGCACGCAGTGGGCGTCCGCCAGCATCCTTTTGTTGTTATTCCGAAAGCCCTACACCCCATGACCAAACAAACCCTTTCCTTCCAGGCCGAAGTCGCGCAGCTGCTGCACCTGGTGACACATTCGCTGTACTCCAACAAGGAAATTTTCCTGCGCGAGCTGATCTCCAACGCGTCGGACGCCTGCGACAAGCTGCGCTTTGAAGCCATCAACAACGGCGGCCTGTATGAGAACGACTCCGAACTCAAGGTCAAGGTCACCTTCGACAAGGATGCCAAGACACTGACCATCACCGACAACGGCATTGGCCTCTCCCAGCAAGAAGCTATCGACAACCTGGGCACGATCGCCAAGAGCGGCACCAAGGATTTCGTATCCAAGCTCAGCGGCGACCAGAAGGCCGACTCCAACCTGATCGGCCAGTTCGGCGTCGGCTTTTACTCCGGCTTCATCGTGGCTGACAAGATCACCGTTGAATCCCGCCGTGCCGGCTTGCCCGCAGCTGAAGGTGTGCGCTGGGTCAGCGACGGCGGCGCCAGCGGTGGCGGCGCGTTTGAGGTGGAAAGCATTGACCGTGCAGAGCGCGGCACCAGCGTCATCCTGCACCTGCGCGACGACGCACAGGACTACGCCCAGGCCTGGAAGGTCAAGAACATCATCAACAAGTATTCCGACCACATCAGCCTGCCCATCCAGATGGAAAAGGAAGAGTGGAAAGACGGCGAACTGATCAACCCCAGCGACGAAAACGGCGGCCGCCAACCCGGTGGCATGGTCAAGACCGGCGAATGGGAAACCATCAACAAGGCCAGCGCCATCTGGAGCCGCCCCAAGAAAGACATCAGCGCCGAGCAGTACGACGAGTTCTACAAACAGATCAGCCACGATTTTGAAGCGCCGCTGGCCCACACGCACAACCGCGTGGAAGGCAGCACCGAATACACACAACTGCTCTACATCCCCGGCAAGGCGCCGATGGACCTGTGGAACCGCGAGAAAAAAGGCGGCCTGAAGCTGTATGTCAAGCGCGTGTTCATCATGGACGACGCCGAAGCGCTGTTGCCCAACTACCTGCGCTTTGTGAAGGGTGTGGTCGACTCCGCCGACCTGCCATTGAACGTCAGCCGTGAACTGCTGCAGGAAAGCCGTGACGTCAAGGCCATCCGCGAAGGCTGCACCAAACGTGTGTTGTCCATGCTGGAAGACCTGGCGAACAGCAATGCCTTGCCGGAACCGTCGGCTGAGGGCGTCACCGACGTCCTCAGTGATGCAGACCGCGAGCAGATCGGCAAGTACACCAAGTTCTATGCCGAATTTGGCGCCGTGCTGAAGGAAGGTCTGGGCGAAGACTTTGCCAACAAGGAGCGTCTGGCCAAGCTGCTGCGTTTTGCGTCCACCACCAACGACTCGACAAGCGTGGGTTTTGCCGACTACAAGGCGCGCATGAAGGAAGGCCAGGAGGCCATCTACTACATCACCGCCGACAACATCGCCGCCGCCAAGAACAGCCCGCAGCTGGAAGTGTTCAAGAAGAAGGGCATCGAAGTCTTGTTGATGACCGACCGCGTGGACGAATGGGCGCTTAACTTTGTGCAAGAGTTTGACGGCACACCACTGCAAAGCGTAGCCAAGGGCGCGGTGGATCTGGGCAGCCTGCAGGACGAAGCCGAGAAGAAGGCCGCCGAAGAAGCCGCCGAAACCTTCAAGCCCCTGTTGGCCAAGCTGAAAGAAGCGCTGAAAGACAAGGCCGAAGACGTGCGCGTGACCACCCGCCTGGTGGACAGCCCTGCCTGCCTGGTCGTCAAGGACGACGGCATGAGCACCCAGCTGGCACGCATGCTGAAGCAAGCCGGCCAGGCCGCGCCTGAAGTGAAGCCGGTGCTGGAAGTGAACGCCGAACACGCCTTGGTCAAGAAGCTGGACGGCTCAGTGCACTTCAATGATCTGGCCCATATCCTGTTTGACCAGGCGTTGTTGGCTGAAGGCGGATTGCCTGCGGACCCGGCTGCCTATGTGAAGCGGGTGAATGCGCTGCTGGTGTAAAACGTTCTAAGGAAATGGGGCTGTAGCCCCCGCCCAATCTAACCAGTATGCTACCAATACAGTAGCAAACTGCAAAACACAAAGCCCGCCGTCGTGAGACTGGCGGGCTTTGTCATTGCACAAGGCCAAAGCCCGGCAGAGGTCCGTTTACTGAACGGGCTTTTCGCCAGCCTTGATGGTGCCTTGTTTGTTGGCCGCAGCCGCTTCTGCCTTGACCATGGAACGCACGGCGGTCATTTCTTCCTTGCTCAGCTTGGCTTGTGCGGTAAAGGCCAGGCTATTGGCCTCGCCGGCACCCACTTCGGCCTTCTTGTTGGCGGTGTTGGCTTCGGCCTTGATCATGGTGCGCAGTGCACCCATTTCTTCCTTGCTCAGCTTGGCCTGTGCCTTCACCGCCAAGGGGTCTACTTCACCGCGGCTGACTTCGCCCTGGGTGTTGGCGGCACGCGCCTCAACCTTGACATCGGCACGGGCTTTGCTGGCATCGTCCGCAGCGTAAGCGCCCACGGTGAGCAAACTGGCGGCCAGGGCAACAAGTACTTTGTTCATAGGGATAACTCCTAGATAAATAAAGAACGCAGTGTGGTCGCCCGCTGTCCCTCCGTCTGTGGGGTAGCGCACAACATCTCTACTCGCTGGTGCGCAGCTCCAGCAAGCCCTCACAACCTCAACACCGTGGGCATAACTCCCACAGCTGCGCAGCCAACGCACCGGGCTGGGTGGTGGTGCACAGGTGCAGCTCCAGACCCAAGCCAAAGGCAGGTGGCAGGGGCCGCATGTGCACCTGTGCCGGCGCCCGTGCCTGCAGCGCCGCCTGGACCACACACAGGCCCAGACCCTGCGCCACCCACTCCAGCGCGGCCATGGGCTCATTGACCTCGTGCTGGATGCGGGGTGTAAAACCTAACCGCTGGCAGGCTGCCACCAGTTCGGCGTGCCCTTGCGGGGACGTCGTGGGCGACACCCACAGAAAATCCTCCTGGGCCAGGTCCCTGGCGCGCAATGTTCGGGCACCCACCAGCGGGTGGGTTGCCGGCATCGCCAGCATGAAAGGATCGACCGCCACACGCTGGCTGACCAGTCCCTCGCCGTCTGGTGGTGCGCGGTGGGTGAATGCAATGTCGATGTCACCCCGGCGCAGCGCAGCAAACTGCTCTGCGGAACGCAGGGCCTGCAGGCGCACCCGCAACTGGGGGCGGCTGCCCTTCAGGGCCTGCACGGCGCGTGGCAGCACTCCGTGGAACAGGGCGCTGTCCACATAGGCAATGGCCAATTGCCCCGCCACGCCCTGGGCCTCGTCACGCGCCTCGGCCTCCAGGCGCGCAGCCTGCGCCAGCAGGCTCTGGCACTGCGGCAAAAACCGCCGCCCCGACACCGACAACTGCAGGCGCTTGCCCTCGCGCAGGAACAGGGTCAGGCCCAGACGGTGCTCCAGCGCCATGATCTGGCGGCTCAGTGGCGAGGCCGACAGGTGCAGCCGCTCGGCGGCGCGTGCCACGCTGCCGGTCTCGGCCACCGCCACAAAACAGCGCAGTTGTTGCAAATCCAGCATTCGGACCCCTCTAGTCTCATATTCTTCAAAAACGGACATGGACGAGCTTACGGGGTTTCCGCATGATGCGCAGCTTCACAACAGGAGTTTTATCCATGGCACTGTCACGTTTTGGTTTTATCGTCACTGGCAACGGCCTGCAGCCGGACTTGCACCGCAGTGTGATGCGCTCGCCCCACTTTGAGATGCACACCATCGGGGTGTCCAGCCCGCTAGAGGGTGCTGCTGCCGCCCGGTTGCTGCTGAACGAAGGTGTCCAATTGATAGAGCTGTGCGGCGGCTTTGGGCCACTGGGCACGGCGCGCGTGCTGGCCGAGGTGAACGGCGCCGTGCCCGTGGGTGCTGTGGCCTACGGGCCGGAGTCGATAGACGCCATGCACCAGCTGTTTGCCACCTGAGCAGGTCTTGCACGTCAACCCCATGAAGTGCGTTTACAACGCCTGCCTTTTATTGCCTTAGCGGATGGCACGGGCTGTGCTTCAATGGCGTTGTAGTTGTTGTAGTGCTTGGTTCACAGTTATTGCAAAGGAGGCCGCCATGGAATCGTCGTCTCGCAGTCTTGTTCCGCAGTCTTCCCTGTTCCAGCTACCCATCGCGCAGATGCGCCGTGTATTCCAGCCCGATGAGGTCGAGCGCAAGCTGGCCAAGTTGCAGGACCACGAACACGACAGCCTGCGCGCCACCTACCGGCGCATGCTGGAGCGCGGGCCGCAGCGCTTTTCCGTCAAGCCGTCGGGGGTTCCCAACATGGCGGGCCTGTACCACTCGCTGCCCAATTTCACCGAGGTGCTGGACGACGTCAAACGCCACGTCGCTCTGGCCCAGGACAGCCGCGACGCGCTGGAGGTCACGCCCATGCTGCTGCTGGGCCCGCCCGGCATCGGCAAAACCCATTTCGCCCGCAAGCTGGCCGAGCTGCTGGGCACCGGCATGAGCCTGGTACCCATGAGCTCCATGACGGCGGGCTGGCTGCTGTCGGGGTCCAGCTCGCAATGGAAAGGTGCCAAACCCGGCAAGGTGTTCGAGGCCCTGGTAGACGGTGAATACGCCAACCCGGTGATCGTGGTGGACGAGATCGACAAGGCCAGCGCCGACGCGCAATACGACCCGCTGGGCGCGCTCTACAGCCTGCTGGAGCACGACACGGCGCTCAACTTCACCGATGAGTTTGCCGAGGTGGCGATTGTCGCCAGCCAGGTGATCTGGGTCACCACGGCCAATGACGAGCGCGGCATACCGGCGCCAATACTGAACCGCATGAATGTGTTCACCGTGGAAGCCCCCACGCTGGAGGCCGCGCGCCAGATCGCGCGTGAGCTGTACCAGAACATCCGCAACGACCACGATTGGGGCCAACGCTTCGGGCCCGAACCGGGTGACGATGTGCTGGACCATTTGTGCCTGCTGGCCCCACGCGACATGCGCCGCGCGTTAATGACGGGTTTTGGCAATGCCCGCCTGGACGGGCGCAGCGATATCAACGTGGCCGATCTGCCCCGGCCCGGTGGCAAGAAGGGGTCAATGGGTTTTGTGCAGTGAGCTGCTGTCGCCCAGGGGCGCGGCCACGCAGCGGTTGCGGCCGCCCTCCTTGGCGCGGTACAGCGCATCGTCGGCACGCTGGAGGGTGGACATCGAATCAGCGCGGCGCACATGTTCGGCCACACCGATGGACACCGTGACGCGTAAGTCCGGATCGATGGAGGGGAACTGCAGCTGTGCAACCCGTTCACGCACCCGTTCGGCCGTGACC